>JAJQCV010000105.1 GCA_021202525.1 Akkermansiaceae bacterium
CCTTTATTCCAGAATAGAGTCTTGGGATGGAAGCTGTTTGTTGAGGCATTTCTCCTTACCATCCGCCGCCCAGGGCGCGGGCAAGCTGGACAATGGATTTGCGGATGTTCTGGCGCATGGTGACCAGGGATTCCTCCGAACTGAGCCAGGAGTTTTGCGCGGTAATCACGTTGAGGAATTCTATTTCACCGCCCTGGTAGGATTCCATGGAAATCCTGAACGCTTCCTTGTTGGCTTCGTTTTCCTTTTGCAGGTACGGCATCTGGGAGGTGTAGTTGCCATAGTCGATGAGCGCCTCTTCCACCTCGGAGACGGCAGTGATCAACGTCTTGCGGTAAGCTTCCGCCGCCTGTTCCGCCGCTGCCTGCTGGGCGCGTACGTTGGCGCGCAGGGCGCCCCCATGGAACAGGGGCTGCACCAGGTTGCCGCCCAAAGACCACGCGTTGTTGTTTTCCCGGAAGAGCTGGGCGAAGTCGGTGCCGCGGCCGGATACGGAGCCCGTCAGGCTGAAGCGCGGGTACAGGTCCGATACGGCCACGCCTACGTTGGCCACGGCTGTGTGCAGATCCGCTTCCGCCGCGATGACGTCGGGCCTGCGGCGCAGCAGTTCCGAAGGCAGGCCCACCGGAACCACGGGCGTTTTCTCAAACACGGCCGCCTTCGGCATGGTCAGTTCCATGCGTGAGTTGTAAGTGCCGAGCAGGACGGAAAGCTGGTTTTTTGCAGAGGCCACCTGGGCAATCAGAGCGGGGATGTGGCTTTCCGTGGCGGCGACGCTGGAGGTAGCCTGTTCCACGTCCAGCTGCGGAGCAAATCCGGCAGTGTGGCGCTTTTCCGCAATGGTGAGGGTGCGGCGCTGGATTTCCAATTGTTCCCGGGCGATGCGGAGCTGTTCGCAGGCGGTAATCCAGTTGAAATAGGCCGTGGCCACATCCGCCAGCAGGGAGGTGCGGACGGCGCAGGCGGAAGCTTCCGTGGACATCAGGGAGGCGCGGGACGCCTCAATGGAACGGCGGTTGCCGCCAAAAAGGTCCAGTTCCCAGGAGGTGGAGGCCCCCAGGGAAAAGTCCTGGGAGGTGGAACTCCTGAATCCCCGGTCCGGGGACAGGCCCCATCCGGCGTTCATGTCGGCGGACGGAAGCAGGGAGGCCTGGGAGATGCGCAGCCTTTCCCTGGATTCACGGATGCGGAGCAGGGCCACCCTCATGTCCGGATTGTTGCTCAGGGATGTGGAGACGAGGCGGTTGAGCTGGGGATCGCCAAAAATGCGCCACCAAGAACGCAGGTCTTGGTCCGTGCTGTGGGGAGGCTTGGCCGCTGCCCAGGAGGCCGGCAGGTCGTTGGCCGGGCGCTGGAAGTCCGGCCCCACCATGCAGGAAGCCAGGCAGCATGCGGTCAGGAGTGGGATGTATTTGAACATGGGTGACATGAAAAAGGGAAGGGGTGAAGTGTTATTCGTGGCGGAGGGCGTCGATGGGGTCCATCTTGGAGGCTTTCCAGGACGGGTACCAGCCGAAGACCAGGCCGATGAGTACGGAAACGCCTACCGCCAGGACCATGGCTTCCGGGGAGGAGGCCGTGGCCCAGTTCATGGTCCGGCTGACGACGGTGGAGATGGCCTTGCCGAGCAGGATGCCCAGGGCGCCCCCGATCACGCAGAGCAGGACGGCTTCCAGCAGGAACTGGCGCATGATGTCCTGCGGCCGGGCGCCCACGGCCATGCGCAGGCCGATTTCCTTGGTGCGTTCCGTGACGGAGACCAGCATGATGTTCATGATGCCCACGCCGCCCACCACCAGGGAGATCATGGCCACGATCATCAGCAGGTTGGTCATCACTTCCGTGGTGCTGCTCATGGCGCGGGACATTTCAGCCATGTCCCACACGCGGAAGTCGTCCAGCTGGCCGTCCTTCAGGCTGTGTTTGGCGCGGATGACCTCCGTGATCTGGTCGATGGCTTCAGAAGAGCGTTCCGGGTCCGCAATCTGGGCCATGATGAAGTCAATATTGTTGAATCGGCGCGGATGCGGGGCGTCCGTGTACGGCTGGTCCGTCGTCTCCGTATAATAAGCCACGGAAGAGGAAGTGTACTTGTCCGCTCTGTTGAAGGTAGTGGTGGATTTGCCGGAAGAGGCCGATGCGGAGCCGCCCCCCAGGCCCTGCAGGCGGTAGCGGATGCTCGTCCAGGGCAGGATGATGGAGTCGTCCTGGTCGCGGCCCATCATGTTGGCCCCTTTTTTCTTCAGGATGCCGATCACCTTGAACATGACGTTCTTGATGCGGATGTCCTTGCCCAGGGGATCTTCATCCCCGAAGAGTTCCTTGGCAACCGTCTGGCCGATGACGCAGACGCGCCTGGCCTGCTCCACGTCTTCGTCGGAGAAGGGCTGGCCGCGCTCCATGTCGTACCAGCTTTTGATTTTCAGGTATTCCACGGAACCGCCTTCCACGGTTTCCGGGCTCCAGTTCTTGTTGCCGTAAATCACCTGGCCGCTGGCGCGCACCACGGGAGTGGCGCGGAGCACCATGGGGCAGTCCTTCATGATGGCCTCGCAGTCCGCATTGGTCAGGGAGGCCCTGCCGCCGGCGCCGGTGTTGACCCCGCTTTTGGAGATGGCTCCGGGGCGGATGTTCAGCGTGTCCGCCCCCATGGAGGCGATGGTGTTCTTGATCTGGAGCGTGGACCCCTGGCCGATTTCCACCATGGCGATCACCGCGGCAATGCCGATGATGATGCCCAGAATGGTGAGCGCGGCGCGCATGGGATTGCGCACCAGGGCTTTGATGCAGGTTTTAAGGAGGGGAAGGAATTTCATACGTCTTCTTTACTCAGCTTGTCGGAAATCCCCTCGCAGATCAGGCCGTCTTCCATATTGATGGCCCGGTCCGTAAAGGCGGCTATTTTGGGATCGTGCGTGACCAGGATGACCGTGATGCCCTGCTGGCGGTTGAGGTCTTTGAACATGTGCAGCACTTCCTTGGAGGTGGTGGAATCCAGGTTGCCCGTCGGTTCGTCCGCCAGCAGAATGCCGGGGTTGTTGATGAGGGAGCGGGCAATCGCCACGCGCTGCTGCTGGCCGCCGGAAAGCTGGGCCGGGGTGTGGTCCATGCGGTCGGACAGGCCCACCAGGTTCAGCAGTTCCGTGGCGCGTTCCCGCATGGCTTTCATGCTCAGCGCCGGATGGGCGTAAACGGCGGGCATCATAACGTTTTCCAGGGCCGTGGTGCGGGAGAGCAGGTTGAAGTTCTGGAAGACGAAGCCGATGCGCTTGTTCCGGAGAATGGCCCGTTCCGCCGGGTTGAATTTGGCTACGTCTTCCCCGGCTATGTAATAATGGCCGGAAGTGGGACGGTCCAGACAGCCCAGAATATTCATCAGCGTGGACTTGCCGGAGCCGGATGCCCCGGTCAGGGAGACGAACTCCCCTTCCTTGATGTCCAGAGTGATGCCCTTGAGCACCGGGAGGTCTATTTCTCCAAGGTGGTACACCTTGGTTATGTCACGTAAGCGGATCACGTTATTGAATGCTTGAAGCGGTAAAAAGAATTGTTAGGCGGCAATGGCGCGGCTCCGGCTCAGGGACGCGGAGGCGGTCCGCCAGCCTGGCTGGTATTGCCCGTGCTCGGCTTGCGGCGCGGCGGCATCTTGGGCGCGAAGGGGTTTTCCCCGCCCGCAGAGGCGGACGTTCCGTCGCCGGAACTGCCGGAGCGGTTCAAAATCTGGGCCGTGGAAACGATTTCCATGCCCTCCCGGAGTGTCTTTCCCGTGACGGGGGTGAGCATGCCGTTGCTTTCCCCCTTGGTGACCAGGTGAGGGTAAAGGACATTGTCCCTCAGTTCCCAGATGACGGCTTTTTTCTCATCTCCCTTCTGGACGGGAGCGGCCAGTTCCGGCAGCATCTCTTCAAAAGCGGTTCTCTGTTCGGTGGTGAGCAGTTCCGGATCCGGACGGAAGCGGAGGGCCGCATTGGAAGCCAGCAGGGAATTCTTGATGTCCTGGACAATGAATTGCACATTGGCCGTCAGGTAGGGAATGAGAAGCTTGTCCGGATTGGGAACGTCGATGTCCACGATGTAGGTAACCACGTTGGAAGTCATCGTGGCGTCCAGCCGGATCTTGTCCACCGTTCCTTTGAACTTTCTGCCGGAATGGGCGTCCACGGTGAATATCACGTCCTGGCCTTTCTTGATGCTTCCGATGTCCGCTTCATTCACGGCGGCCCATATTTTCAATTTGGAAAGGTCTGTGGCGATGTAGAACAGGCTGGAAGCGCTCATGCTGGAAACCACCGTCTGGCCGATGTTGACCAGGCGTTTGATCACCACCCCGTCCACGGGAGATGAAATGGTGGTGTATTCCATGTTCCGCATTTCCTTTTTCAGGGCGGCTTCCGCCTGCTTAAGGGAGGCTTCCGCTTCCAGCAGGGAGGCTTCCGCCACGGCCACATTGGCGCGGGCGGTCTCTTCATCTGCAATGTACTGGTCGTAGCTGGACTTGGACAAGGCGTCCCCCGGTCCCAGCTTTTCCGCGCGTTCCCGGTCCAGCTTGGCCTGGTGGTGCTTGGCTTTGGCTTGCTGGATGTCCGCCCTCGCCCGGGCGATTCCGGCCTGGGCCTGGGCCTTGGAGGCTTCCGCTCTCTGCACGTCCAGCTGTACGGGCAGCTTGTCGATTTCCGCGAGCATCTGGCCCGCCTTGACCGGGCTGGAATAATCCACCACCTTGCCGTTCAAGTCCTTGCCGAATTCCATAATGATGCCGCTCACTTGGGCGCCCACGTCCACAAGCTCGTCCGGTTCCGTGACGCCCGTGGCATCAATGGTAATCATCATATCCCCCCTCGTGAGGGGCTCTGTCTGATAATCCACCTGGAGCGGTTCGTTCCCTTTCCATTGCTCCCAGGCGAACCAGGCGCCTCCAAGGACGGCAATGACGATGATGATTTTGATGAATCCCTTCACGACTATAATATACTTCGCAATAATGAAAAAGTTGCACACATGTTAAAACTTTTGGGACCTACATACTTGACTAACCAAACTATTTTATAATATTTTCATTACAT
>JAJQCV010000074.1:0-14248 GCA_021202525.1 Akkermansiaceae bacterium
GTTCTAAAAATGTTTTATTAAGTTAACTAAACAATATTAACCATGAACGACAAATTTTATATACTTTCCGAAGGAAAAGCACAGGGACCATTTTCAGAACGTGGACTTGAAATGCTTTGTTCTCAAAAACGCATCACTGGAGCATCTCTTATTTGCCAAGAAGGAGATCAAAACTGGATAACATATTCGGAATTTTTGAAGAACCGACCTGTAATGATTGAAGAGACTTCCGTTCCAGTTTCTCTTGAACCACAAAGAGATAATCATCTAATATCACAAGAACAATCCCAGCAAACAACAGACATCAAAGAGGTAAAAATTCCCTTTACTTCTTTGGTGGTGGAAGCTTTTTCCATATTCGGAAGGCTCATTATCATTCTTTCTATTGTTTTAGCCGCCGCCTTTTTCCTTTTTGGCATCATGAGCAAGAATGCGGTTACTTTTCCCATAGCAATTTTAGGTGCTATAGGAATATTTTTTGGAAGCCTCATTTATGGCGGCGCCTTCATTGCTATTGCTAACGTCGTACAATGTCAGTTGACGAGTATTACCTTACTCAAAAAGATTGTAGAGCAGACAAGGAAATAATCTTGTTGTTAAATCTTCAAAACAGGACTTTCAATCTTTTACTTTATAAGATTGAGGGTTTTTAGTTTGTCAATGAGATCGCGTTCGGCAACAAGCGTAATTCCGTAATCTACCGCTTTTTTGAGTTTTGATCCGAATGTTCCGTATTTATATCCGTTACTTGCCTTGTCGCAAATAACAAGATAATCCGTTTCAAGCGTGATGGATTTTGAGGCAATTCCTCCAGCCTCTACAATTTTATCATATAAGAATTGCCTGGAATGGCGGTCTGATTGCCCTGTGATGCAAATTTTAGCTCCAGGAATAATAATATCGACCGGTTGGATTTCAAAACCGACTTTGGTGTTCATACGCTTGAGGTCTTCGGCAAGTTGTTCATCTCCCTCTGTATTCATTTTATAGGAGCGCTTCTTTTTGGGTTGTCTATGCTCCAATCCGAAACGTTCCATGACTTCCCCCATGACCCCTGTGAAGAATGCCGAAAGATCGGTTTCTTGATTGATAACCCCATTTTCTATCAATAAATCAGCGGCCTTCTTGAATGGAGATTCCCTGAAGCCGCATGAAATGTTTATTGAGATTGAGGTCTCAAAATTAAATACATTTGCAAGTTCCATCCATTCCACATTTTCTCCTTCTTCACTGGCAATAAGAGTGAAAGTATCTATATTGCCTTGCTGGTATATCTCATAGAGTTCTGCAATATCAACTGGTTCTAACACTTTTTCATTTTTATAGTAAAAATAGCGCATTATTATAAATCATAATAAAACAAAAACCCTCCTCACTGGAGACAGGTTTTTTAAATGGTTTTGGTACCGACGGTGGGACTCGAACCCACACTCTTTTGGAACTCGATTTTGAGTCGAGCGCGTCTACCATTCCGCCACGTCGGCATGTGCAGTGCGGAGATTAAGCATCAACCGCCGGGGAGAGTCAAGAATTTACTGTGGAATGAATGTGGGGCCGTTCCGGAAAAACGGAGGGAATCCGCTGTGGATTCCCTCCGTGTGTTTTTTCAAACAATCAGAACGAATAGCGCACGGTGGCGGTGACGCTCTGGTTGGTCATGTTTTCCCGGCATTCCAGGTGATAGAAGGCTCCGGCACTCCAAGCGCCGGAGATGGCCCAGTTCAGCCCGGCATTGACGATGAGGGCGTGGCGTCCGGGATGGATGCCGTCCACCCGGAACGCGCTGCCGAACGCATCCGTTTTCACGGATGCATTCCGTCGGGAGACGTCTCCCGCGTATGCGACAGTCGCTTGAGGCATAAGAATTTGTCCTTTTCCGACTGCGATTTGCCTTTGCCAGGTGACGCCGACAGGAATGCTCCAGTTCTGTACGGAGCCATCCCGGTACCAGGCGGCGCCGGAACCGGAACGTTCCCCAAAGGAGCCTTGGGAACCGTGCAGGAATTCGATTCCTGTGAAGGGTTTCAGGATATCCGTGTTGCTGAGCCGGATGTTCCAGGTCCCTTTCAGGCCGAAGCCGTAAACGTCATCGTTCCAGGAGGCTGTAGTGGGGCTGTCTCCCAGCGTGCCGTCCGCGTCGTTGTCCATGCGGCCGTAGGTGAAGTAGCCGTTGATGTCCACGCTGTTTCCTCCGCGCAGGCCGCGGTGGTAGCGCTGGTAGAGGGCGAACATCAGCCCGTCCTGATCCGCCTTGAACTGCTTGTCCGCAGAGTGGAATGAGCCGAAGGTCTGGCCGAAAGCCGCCCCGGTAGTCCAGCCTTTTACGCAGGAGCAGTCCATGCCCAGGGCATAGCCGCCGCCCTTGTAGTCAAAGCCGGAAACATCTGCGGAGGAGGATACGTTCATGAAGTCCCCCAGACCGGAGAACCAGACATTGCGCCTGCCCGAACCGCGGAAGTCGAGCTGGGAGGCCGCCGTATGGGCGAAGCTGTCCACCACCCGGACGGAGGACCACAGCGTGTTGGCGATGCGGGAGGCTTCCTGCCCGCGCAGGGCTTTCACAGCGTCCAGGTTGATTTTCCCGTTGAAGATCAGGTGCAGTCCGTCGGCGGATACGGTGAAGCCGGTGTCCGTAACCAGGTCGGTGCGTCCTTTCAGCGTGGGGGCGATGCCGGTCAGGTCCCACAGGTCTCCGTCCGGATCAATAACGGTGCCGGGATCCAGGTTGACCAGGGACAGGGAGAAGCTCTGTTCCGAGTTGAAGAGCAGATTGTCCCCGATGACCACGTTGACGTGGGCTCCGTCCACATAGTAGGCGGAAGAGACGTTCAGTTGGGAATAGGTGTCCGCCCCGGTATGGGCGGCGTCTGCCGGAGTCGTTCCGTTGACGAAGAACGTGAATTCCTGCACTCCTCCCCAGGCGTTGAGGCCTCCTTCATAGTTGTGGTAGCCGGCGGAGGATTCTCTGCCCAGAACCAGTTCACTGCCGTAGTATTTGACGAGTCCCTTGAAGGTGCCGGAGCCGGATATGGAGGAACCGCTGTTGGTTTCCACGGCGGACAGGACGGTGGAGCCGTTCAGCACCAGGTGTCCGGGAACGTCCGGACGGGTGAATGATTCCCCCAGGGTGACGGTTCCGCCTTCCACGCCCAGGCTGGCATCCCTGCCGTCCAGAATGAGGGTGGCGTTGTTCGTGATGGCGACGTTTTCCGCCTTGTAGGAGCCGCCGGCGACAATCGTGCCGTCCCGGGCGGTGACGTTGAGATTCCCGAAGGCTCCTCCGTTTGCGGCGGAGGCATGGTAACCGGCCGTGCCGGAGTTTTCCCAGTTCAGGGTTTGTTCCTCCGACAGCGTGAGCTGGCCGGAAGTGCCGCTGACGGAGCCGGAGGAAATGACGGCGTCCGACTGGCTCAGATCCGCTTCACCGCCTTCCAGGACGATGCCATGTTCGGGCAGGTCTTGTCCGATGATGACTTTGGATCCTTCCCCTATATGGATGCTTTCTCCGGGCTTCACGGTGACGGGGGCGCCTTCACCCAGGAATACCTGGCCCTGGAGGCGGTAGGTCATGTGGTAGTTGTCCAGGTCAAAGCCGCCAACCTTGGGGGTGTACATGTCCTTGATGCCCTGCCTGATCTGGTCCAGCGTGACGACCCAGGCGGTATCCGTGGTGTTGAGTACCGTGGTTCCCACCGTAGCATTCGGGGCTAGGTCCAGATTGATGTCCAGACCGTTGGTTCCCACTTCCAGGGCGGTTTCCGCTGCATTCTGCACCAGGGTTCCGCTGATCAGCGTCATGTCCTCCGCAATGGTGAGCGTGCCGGTGCCGGACAGGGTGCCCAGGTTGTTGACAAGGGCACCGTCACGGAGAATCTGGGAGTTCCCGGTCAGGGTGGCAATGGAGCCGTAGGCCACATTGAATTGATTGACCAGTCCGGCGGCTTTTTCCGTGGAGATGGTCCAGTTTGCCTCATTGTCTGCACTGCCTACGTTGAGCGTAACGGAGGAGTGGTGGGTGGCGGTATCCGGCTTGTTGGTGTTGACGGTCGTCCGTACCGTGTAGTCGAACAGTCCGGGATCGCTTCCCGTGCCGGAGAGCAGCGTGATGGTATCCACGGAGCCTTCCTTGCCGGAACCGCCCAGTTCCCAGATGCCGGTGATGGAGGCGCCTGCGTGGACGGTGATGTTGTCCGCGGTGTTTTCCGTAGAGAAGTCGGAGCCCGTATAGGAGCCGCTGTACAGGGCATAGGCCGTTCCGCCGTCTCCCGTTGCCGTGGCTTCAACCATACCGGTGGATCCGATGGTTGTCGTGATACCGGCGCCCCCCATCAGGGCTGCGGCCGTGCCGCCGGCGGTTGTCACGCTGACGGTTCCGTTGATGGTACCTGTGGTGAGGGAGAATTCAGCCAGCAGGCCGTGCGCCGTCGCATTTCCCGTGGAGGCGGCGGAAATGGCGCCGCCGATATCGCCCACGGCCAGGGAGCCTGTGGCGGAAGCCCCGGCGGCCGTACCGGCCATGGCCTCGGCCCGGATGGTTCCGGCTACGTTGCCGATGGTGATGTTGGAATGGGTTTGGTTGCCTGATTCCTCTCCCGCGTAGATTCCATAGGCATCCATGCCGCTGGAGGCGGCGGTAATGGCTCCCGCAGTGCTGATGTTGCCCAGCGTGATGTTTTCCCTGGCCTCAATGCCGAGAGCGGAGAATTTCCCGCCGGCATCAGTGGATCCGGAATTAGCGGTGATTTGCCCGTCGATTTGGGAAATATTCACCCGTCCGTAATTGGACTGGATGCCTTTGGCTCCATATCCGGAAGTTGTCACTGCGGAGATGCTGCCGGTAGCCGAGATGGTGCCGATTTCGACATCCTTGTAGCGCGGTCCCTGGTATTCCATGGTGTTTCCGTAGGAATACAGTCCCCTCGCAAAGTTCCCGGTACCCAGGGTGACGGAAATTTGCCCCGCAAAGGTGCCGATGTCCAGTCCTCCCTGGTAGGCATAGATGCCGTTGGACGAGAAGTTGGCCGTAATGGTCATGGCGGAGGATTCCGCCATGGTTGTGATGTTGATCATCTTGCCGTAGCTTCTGATGCCCGTGGCATTGGTATTGGCTGCGGAGACGTTGAACTTGCCGGCGATGGTGCCGATGTCCAGGCTGGCTCCCGATGACGTATCAATGCCAAAGGCATTGTTTCTGGTGGAGGAAACGTTGAAAACGGCTTCTTCCGCAATCGTGTCTATGCTGAGGGGATCGGATTTGCCCCAAATTCCGCGTACGTTGCTGGAACCGGTCACATTGATGGTGGCGGAGACCGTTCTCAGAGCCGGGTCTGATGCGGTTCTTTCCACTGTGGCGTCACGGGTTCCGTCCAGGTTTTCCCTCCCGGCGTCCTGTGCGTGGACCGGGGCCAACATGCCAAGGCAGGCCAGAGTCATGGACACGGCCTGCATTTTATGCCTGGCGTGGCAGGAGTCCGGTGCGGCGTGTGTGCCGCAGGAAGGAAAGTCCGCAAGAGCGGGGGAAATCCCGGCCGCCAAGGGGGCCGGGCCATCATGGTCTGCTCCGTTCAAGCGGAGCGTTTTTAATGAATGCATGTGTATGGTCTGAATGCCGGAATACTCGCCGACGGTTCATAAATACTTCGAGGCTGGCGATCTGGCTCATTGTCCGGTTGTATTCCGGACAACATACAGTGGCGGTACCGCTCCGGATTTACACCGGATTCCCCATTTATTTCCTGCTCGTGCCGCGAGCTTCCCGGAAGTGCCTCCCGTATTTACAGAGGCAGGGCATGCCTAACATACCGTGCCGCGGCTGTCAATGGGAAGTTGTACGGCGTCCGGAGGGTCGGTTTCTCTTGTCATGAAACATCGCCGTGGTAAAATCGCTTATCCAATTTTGGCGTTTTATTGTGTTGTGAATGAAATAAAAGATAATGAGTTATTCAATCTTCTCTCCTGCTTCCGCACCGTATTTATCCGGTGCAGGTAATGGAATAAAGCCCAGAGATGCCTGGGTGGATGTCATGCGGGTCCTGTCCATGCTTTTCATTATGATTCAGCATGCACCCATGCATTACTTCCCTATGGCCTGCATGACCCGTGCGGGTGTATTTTTCTTTTTTATGGCGGCGGGTTATTTCCTGGCCCGAAAGTATGCCGCCGCCTCTTCACCGGTACCCTGGCTGAACTGGAAAAAGGCAGCTTTGATTTTATGCTCCTATGTGTTTTGGATTTTTGTTTCCATGGTTGTTTTCGGATTTCCTTCCACCTTGGCGGGGTGGGTGGCAAATATGGGAATCGGGCGCGTTCCACTGGGAGGAGTTTTATGGTTCCTGAGAGATCTGATGGTTTTTGTGCTGATTTCGGGCATATTGTTCCGGATTCCGAAGGGCTGTCTGGCCGTTCTCTGCATGGCTTCTCTGATTTTGTTCGGTACGGAGTATTCTGACAGCCTGTGGTTTTATCACAGGGACATGGCTTGCAATGTCATTCATCCCAGAGGATTGGGCGCATTTGCCCTGGGCATGCTTTTAAGCCGCTATTCCCTTAAAGAGTTAAAGGATATGGTTGGGAAGGTGTGGGTGTATGTCCTGATTGTTTTCCGGCCGTTTTTGCATGGGAAGTGTACAACAGGGTTCATGAGTCCGCGTTGTTCTTCTGCATGGGCGTGCTGTGGATGGCTTCGTGTTCCTTGCTGGCGACGCGGTATTTCCGGAGGATTTCGTCTTTTTGCGCGCGCCTTGGGCCTTCCATCTTTTTTGTGTATGCCGCCCATATCCTGATGTATCAATTCCTGATTTGGCTTGGATTGCCGGTGGGAAGTTATTGGGTATGGGGACTGGTGGTACCTGCGGTTTTTCTTTTTCTCAGCGGCGTCTATTTCCTGCTGGGCAGGATTTGTCCGGGAGTGTTGAGGTATATTGCCTTGAAGAGTTGAGCCGCGTCACTTTTTCACAGTGACGGGAAGCCCCGCCACCATGAAGTAGACTTCATCCGCGTTTTTTGCCAGAAGCTGGTTGGCGATGCCCAGGCCGTCGCAGTAGTGGCGCGTTTCCGGGTCCGGCTGGACGATGCCCATGCCGGTTTCCGAAGAGACGAGCACCCACGGCACGGGAGACCGGGAGATGAGTTCTTTCAACGCTTCTATTTCCCGGATCAGGGCATACTGAAACGGGAGGTATTCCGCAGGGTCTTTCTGGTCGTACAGGATGTTGGAAGCGAGCAGGGTGACGCATTCCAGAATGACGCCGTCCACCTGTTCCAGCAGACCGGATGCCTGCACGGTGGCGGCCACGTTGCGCGGGCATTCCAGCGTGGGCCATTCCTGCGGGCGGCGTTCACGGTGCTTGCGGACGCGGTATTCCAGGGAGCCGGAGCCGGACCAGACTTCCGCCGTGGCAACGTACAGGATTTTTTCCCCGAATCCGGAGGCGATTTTTTCAGAGTACTGGCTTTTGCCGCTTCTGGTGCCCCCTACGACGAGCGTCATGCGGGGGCGGGAGTTGTCAGTGTTTGGAGGCATGGCGTTGATAGGATTCCAGCATGGCCTGGTGGGAGTTCAGGAAGTCATCCAGACTGAATACTTCCAGCGTGATAAGAGGGGTGAAGCTGATGTCCCACATGGGGTGGAGCAGGGCGTCCAGCACGGGGGCGGGCATGTGGTGCAGGGATTTGTGGTCCCTTTTTTCCAGTCCGTGCAGATGGCACATGCGGATGTCCGGCAGCCAGAGGGGAAGGAGTTCCTCCGGTTTCAGCCCTTCCTTCCAGACATGGCCGATGTCGAAGCAGCGGGAATGTTCCGTGGCGGCGACCAGCCCGTCCAGATAGTTTGTCGGATGGCGTTCCAGGTTTTCCAGGGCCAGGTATTCCGGCGCAGGCAGATAGGGCGTGATCCGCTCCAGGGAGCGGAGGATTCTTTCCGTTTCCTCCTCCGTCAGGTGCGGACGCATGTCCGGTCCGGGGATGTGGTTCGTGACCACGTGCATGACCCAGGTATGAGGTTCCAGTTCCCGGGTGAGTTCAATGGTGCGGATGATGTTTTCCGTGTATCGGCGGGAGGATTCGGGCGTGGCGAATCCCCCGTCCGTCGGCAGGTGGATGTTCCACGTTATTCCAGCGTCCCTGGCGATGCGGCCCAGTTCCCTGATTTCCGCGGGGGTGATGAGGCTTTCCCCCTTGCTGCCCGCCTCCAGCAGGAGCAGGGCAATGTCGTCCGCATAACGGACGCATTCCCTGACGGCGGGAACGTAGTAGTCCGGGATGATGAAGGAGGTGCAGCCGATGTTAAGGCCGGGAACGCGGCATTTATGCGGGGTCATAGGGCGGTGCAGAAGGTAAGCAGTACAATCCATTCCGTGCATTCCACGGTGCAGCCGAATACGTCCCCGGTGACGCCGCCCAGCCTGTGCCGGGCATACAGGAGCAGGGCCAGGGAGCCGGCCAGGGCGGTTCCTAGGGCATACAGGCCGGACCAGCCTGCCAGGGCGCAGGCACCCAGGGTGACGGCGGCGGCAATCAGGGCGTGGACGGGACGCGTGCCCTGCCTGAAGGCTTCCCCCATGCCGCCGGGCCGCGCGCCGGGAAAGCGCATGGCGATGAAGATCTGGCTGCGGGCCAGGAGTCCGGCCAGGATGCAGGCCGTGAGCAGGAGAGGCCATGAACCGGAGGCCGCCAGCACGGCCAGGGCGGCCGCCTTGAAGGCCAGATTGAAGAAGAGGGCCGTGCCGCCGAAGGTGCCCAGCCGGGAGTCTTTCATGATTTCCAGCCTGCGTTCCCGCGTGACTTCCACCGGGAGGCCGTCCCCGCAGTCCGCCACGCCGTCCAGATGCAGGCCGCCCGTGACGGCTACCCAGCAGGCACAGCCGATGACCCCGCAGAGGAGGGGTGGGAAGAGAAGGGAAGAGGCGAAGGTGAGCCCTCCGACCAGTCCGCCCACCACAATGCCGACCAGCGGAAGCCATGCGGAAATTCCGTTCAGGTCGTTTTGCAGGGGCCACGGCCCCACGGGCAGGCGGGTCAGGAAGCCGAAGGCGGAGCGGATGGCGGTGATGACGGTCATCTGGGGAGGTACAGTATTAGCGGGGCACGGTGATGTCCAGTTCCGGCAGGGTCTTCATTTCTGAAAGAACCCGCGTGGCGGCGTCCAGCACGGGGAAGAAGAGGGCCGCGCCCGTGCCTTCTCCCAGGCAGAGGCCCAGGTCCATGTACATGGTGACGCCGATGTGGTCCATGATGAGTTTGTGCCCCGGTTCCGCGGAGTTGTGGGAGCCGAGGAAGTACCGGGCCGCCTCCGGGCGGATTCCCTGGGCAATGGCCGCCGCGGCCCCGGCGATGAAACCGTCAATGACGATAGGAACGCGCAGGGATGCCGCCCCCAGCATCAGCCCCGCCATGGCCCCTATTTCCGGTCCGCCCACCTTGGCGAGCACGTCGATGGCATCGGCGGGGTCCGGCTTGTTCAGCGCGATTCCCCGTTCAATAAGTTCTATTTTTTTGCGGATGACTTCTCCTTTGACGCCGGAGCCGCGCCCGGTCACCGTTTCCACCGGGGTTCCCGTGAGAACGGCCACAATGGCGGAGGACGGCGTCGTGTTGCCGATGCCCATTTCCCCGGCGGCCACGATGTCCAGCCCCCTGGCTTTTTCCTCCCGCGCGATGTCAATGCCCACTTGCAGGCATTCCAGAGCCTGCTCCCGGGTCATGGCCGGCCCTTTGCTGAAGTCATTGGCGCCGTGCATGACTTTTCTTTTGACGAGGCCCGGCAGGTCGTCGAAGTCGTAGTTTACGCCCACGTCCACCACGGTCAGGCGTGCTCCGGCATTGCGCGTAAAGGCATTGATGGTCCCCCCTCCCTGAAGGAAGTTGCGCGTCTGGATGTACGTTACGTCCGTGGAGGTCAGGCTGAGGCCGTGGTCGGCAATATGGTGGTCGGAGGCGAAGAGAACCACCGCCTTGTCTTTCAGGCGCGGAGCGGGGTTGCCGGTCATGGCGGCTATCTGGATGGCTACCGGTTCCAGCTTCCCCAGCGCAAGCGGCGGCTTGGCCAGGATTTTCTGATGCTTCAGGGCGGCCTTGGCGGTCTGTTCGTCCAGCGGGGGTATGTGCAGTTTGTTCATGATGGTTGCAAGTGGGGAAGGGCAAGGATGAGGGAGAAGAAGAGCGTGCCCATGGCTGTAGTGAGCCACATGAGCCGTATGGCGCGGCCCAGGTCGCCGGGAGTGGCTTCTTTCCGTCCGGAGCCTATCCAGGGATAGTCCGCGGGGATGCCCTTGTAGGAGACGGGGCCGCCGATGCGGAGTCCGAGCGCCCCGGCGAAGGCCGCCTCGCTCCAGGCGGAGTTGGGGCTGGCGTGGGCGCGGCGGAAGGCCCAGCCGACGGTGAGCGCGTGGCGGGAGGAGATGCCCGGAAGGAACAGGGCCGCCAGGGCAATGCAGGGCAGGATGAGACGGGCGGGAATGAAGTTGAGGGCGTCGTCCGTGCGGGCGGCGAAGGTGCCGAAGTGTCTGTATTGTTCGTTTTTCTTTCCCCACATGGCATCCAGGATGTTGAAGACGCGATGGACGAGCGCGGCGGTGGCCGCGCCGGGAGCGCCCCCTATCAAACACCCTGCGGCGGCCCAGAACAAGGTGGAAAAGACGCCGTCCGTCAAATTTTCCGCCACGCTTTCGATGGCGGCCCGCGCCACGCCGCGGGAGTCCAGCCGTTCCGTGTCGCGCCCCACGATCATGGAGACGGCTTGCCGCGCTTCTTCCACGTTTTCCCTGCGCAGGGCGGAGGCCACCCACGCCGCATGTTCCGCCAGTCCGCGCGGGGCCATGCAGATGTAAACGGCCAGGACGGCGGGAATCCACGGCAGCCAGGGAGATGGCGTCAGGGAGGAGAGCACGAAGAAAGGGAAAAAGAGCAGGAATAGCCCGCATTCCGCAGCGGCGCAGACACCCAGGGCCGCCAGTATGCCGGCCTTGAAGGTTCCTCCCCACAAACGCCGCGCCGCAGGTTCCAGACGGCGCGCGCACCAGCCGATGAGGCAGACGGGATGCCGCCGATTGGGCGGATCCCCGAAGAGAATGTCCAGCAGCAGGGCCGCGGGCAGCAGCAGGAGGCACGGAATCATGGTTCAGCGTTTCAGTTGCAGGAGGCGGTAGATGGCGTTCATGTCCAGATGTTTCCGGACGATGTCCGCCAGACGGTCAAGAGCGCCGTCCACATCATGGGATACGTGCAGGGTAGGCTTGGGCGGCAGGCCGGAATCCACCCGGACCCTGTTGATGAATGCCCGCCGGAATTCGTCGCCGTCCAGAAAGCCGTGCAGGTACGTGGCCCAGACGCGGCCCTTTCCGTAACCGCATGGGGAACCGTCCTCCCGGAACATGAGGGGTTCGCACGGGGCTTCATGGCCGGTGATGCCGTGGTGGATTTCATAGCCGGAGGCATCCGGTGCCAGGGGCGTCCGGGCGCGTCGCACATTGAGCAGGGTCTTGACGGGGGAGAAGGTGGTGGCCAGCTCCAGCAGGCCCAGGCCGGGAGTGCGTTCCTCAGCCGATTCCAGATGATGCGGGTCCAGAATTTCCCTTCCCAGCATTTGCAGACCGCCGCAGACGCCCAGGATCCATTTTCCCTTTCCGGCGTGCTCCCGTACCAGACTGTCCAGTTCGGCCCGGCGCATGCCTTCCAGGTCCGCCGCCACGCTCTTGGTTCCGGGCAGGATGACCAGGTCCGGGTGGCCCCACTCGTCCCCGGCCCTTACCTGCCGCAATCTTACGTCCGGTTCCGCCGCCAGCGGGGCGAAGTCCGTGAAGTTGGAGACGTGCGCGGGCATCACGACGGCTACGTCCAGAGAGTCCGCGTGTTTGGAGTTTTCATCGTATTCAAAGGGGAGGACCGCGCGGTCCTCTTCCGGAATGTTGATGTTCCGTATCATGGGGATGACGCCCAGCACGGGCTTGCCCGTGTGTTCCTGCATGTAACGGTGCGCCGGGGCAAGCAAGGCGGAATCTCCCCGGAATTTGTTGACCACGAATCCCGCCAGCAGTTCCCTTTCCCACGGGGAGAAGGTCATCCACGTGCCCAGGAAGGAGGCATACACGCCGCCCCGGTCAATGTCCCCGGTGAGCAGGACTTTGGCGCGGGCGTAGCGGGCCATGTTCATGTTGACCACGTCCGCGGATTTCAGGTTGATTTCCCCCGGGCTCCCGGCTCCTTCCAGGCAGACCAGGTCGTATTCGTCCGAAAGGGAGTCGTAGGCGGCGCGGACGTCCGGCCAGAACCGGCGCTTGGCCGTGAAGTATTCCCCGGCTTCCATGTGCCCTACCGCCTTTCCCATCACGATGACCTGGGAACCCGTGTTGGAGTGGGGTTTGAGCAGGATGGGGTTCATCCGGGCGTCCGGGTCGATCCGGCAGGCCTGGGCCTGCACCATCTGGGCACGGCCCATTTCCTCCCCCAGTGCGGTCACTCCGGAGTTGAGGGCCATGTTCTGCGCCTTGAAGGGGGCCACGCTGAACCCGTCCTGATGGAAGATGCGGCAGAGGGCCGCCGTCAGCACGCTTTTGCCCGCATCGGAACAGGTGCCCTGGATCATCAGCGCCGGCTTGGAGGGCCTGAGCAGGATGGCGGGGGCATGTTTGTCCAGTTCCACGCGAAGCGCCCGTTCCAGAAGTTCGTGTTCTTCCGGAGTCCGGACTCCGGCGCGGAACCAGCCGCCCGTTTCCAGGCCCGGATAGTTGGAACAGTCCCTCACGGCAATGCCGTGTTTTTTCAGCAGCAGGGAAGCCAGGCCGGAAGGAGCGCCGGAAAGGCGGAAGAGAAGGAAGTTGGCGCAGGAAGGCAGGACGGCAGCTCCCGGCAGGGCGGACAATCTGCGGAACAGGTCTTCCCGGCGTTCCCTGTTCAGGGCGCGTTCCTGTTCCGCCCAGGAAGAGGGCTGTTTCAGGATGGCCCGCACCGCCGCCGCAGCGAAGACGTTCACATTCCACGCGGGAAGGTTTTTCCGCAGCCGTTCCGCCAGGGAGGCGCAGCACACGGCAAAACCGCAGCGGACGCCGGCCATGCCGTAGAATTTGGTCAGGGAGCGCAGAATAACGAGGTTGGGAAGGGTTGCCGCGTCAGGAAGAAGGGATTCTTCCCCTCCCGCGTAGTCAATGAATGATTCGTCCAGAATCCAGACGGTTCCGGGGTTCTCTTTTATTGTTTGAAAAAGCTCTTTTTTATCCAGCAGGCCGCCGGACGGATTGCAGGGATTGGCCAGGAAGACGGCAGTTTCCCGTTCTTTCCCTTTATGCTTTGTTCCGGCGCATTCCGCCAGGGCGGGGAGAGAGGGAGTGAAAGACTTTTTCCCTCCGGCAGGAACGGAGTCAATTTCCACTCCGTGGCGCAGACAGGCCAGCCTGTATTCGGAAAAGGCAGGTTCCGGAATGACGGCACATTGCAGGTTCAGGGCGCGGGGGAGGGCATGAATCAGCTCGTTGGCCCCGTTTCCGAAGACGAAGCATTCCGGGGGCAGACCGTAGTGCAAGGCAGCTTTTTCCCTCAGTTCCTGCATGTCTGGAGAAGGGTAGGGCGTGATTCCGTTCATGGCGCGCCACAGGGCGGACGTGATGAATTCCGGGGGGCCTTCCGGTCTCAGGTTGACGCTGAAGTCCAGAATGTCGCGTTCAGGGCGCCGGGCATCCGCCGCCAGGGATTTCAGGTTTCCTCCGTGTGAAAAGTCGTTCATGCCGTGGTTGTTAAAGCTGGATGGCCTGCGTGTGGGGCCAGCAGGGCCGCCGCCTGCTGCGGGGAAAGGCGGGTGGTGTCTATTTCCAGGTCGTAAGAGAGCCCTTCATGAATGGACGTGTGCTGCCGCAGGGCATGGAAGACGTCCGCTTTCCGGTCCGTGCGGGCATGTTCCCGGCGGACCAGTTCTTCCGCGTCGCAGGCGACTTTCACAAGGAGAAGTTTTGTCCCCCCCGCATTGGCGGCGGAATTCGTCCGGCCAGTCTGGAGATTCTCCGATCACATGGTCCACTAGGACAAAGGGCGCGTACAGGGAGGCCCGGAATACGGTTTCGTGAAAGGACCGGACGAGCTCCGGTCCCGCCTTGCGGACGGCGTGGATCAGATGTATGCCGCCCATTCCGTTGGCATTCAGGAAATCATCCACGGAAAGCAGGACGGACCCGGAAGGGAGCCGGGACAGCAGTGCATGCCCCGGCCTGGTTTTCACGAGCAGGAACCAACCTTTGAGCCAAAGGAACCCACCGGATTTTTG
>JAJQCV010000074.1:14258-28078 GCA_021202525.1 Akkermansiaceae bacterium
TGCACAGGCTGGTTTAGCCGGAGCTGGAAGCACCGTTGAAGACAAGGAGCCGCCCGGGATTTTGAAAGGGGGACGGAGGGCGGATCATGGGCGCATCATGTCCCGGTGGCGGAGGCGATGACAAGACAAAAATGGCGGTGCGGTTCCGGAGGCTTTCTGCGTTTGTCCGGTAAAAAGGCGAATGGGAAATTGTCCATTTGGCCATGTGCGGAACAGGGAGAAATGCTCCCCCGTGCTCCGGAAGGAATTGAACAGGGGGATCGGGAATTTCCCGTTCCGGGCAGAGAGAGGGGGCGTGAAAAAGAGCGGCAGACGTGGCCGCCCAAAAGATGCTTCTGTTTTTTTCATCAGCGGAACGTAAAAGTTTTTTAGCCGCTGGAATTCCTTTTCTTTATCTTTGATTTGGAAAATAAGTTTTTTATAATCAATTATTAATTTTTGTCTTCCAGGCTTGCCCGGAAGAAACGTCTTACGGAGGAGTCAGGCCGGGCAGAAGAGGCAAGATGCCGGGAAAATCCATCCAGTGACGAAATGTTCAAAGAAAATTTTTTTTGTCTTGTCATGATGGGGGCTTTGGTATTTCATCCATCCCATGAGCCCTTATGGGAAGGGCTACAGACCTCAGGGACGCCCGTAGCCGGGCAGGAAATAGATGGGGAATACCGGTGCAAATCCGGAGCGGTACCGCCACTGTAAGCAGGATATCCTGCAAGCCAGAAAACCAGCCTCAGGGGGTTGTCCAAACTGTCCGGCGAGTTACCGGACGTAAGGCGTTACAACCATGCTTTATACGAAGAAAGCCCTTCAGATGGGCGCTATTGCCGTTGGCCTTGCCGCGTTTGCGGGCCAGTCCTCTCTTGCAGAATCCGTCAACAAGGAAGACGCCAAGCCCGTCGCCAGGACGGAAACCATGCAGGTTATGCCTGAACTGACCATGGCGTCCCATTTTGTGGGTGTGCCGTACAACCAGTCCGGCGTTTCCGTTTCCGTGATCAATCCGGAAGAGTTCCAGAAAGAGGGAATTGAAACCCTGACGGGAGCCCTTTCCCAGACGCCCGGCGTGTTCACACTGGACGGCGGCGGCACCTGGCAGCGCGGTTCCGTGAGCAACACCGTCATCCGCGGGATGAACAAGGAAACCTACACCCTGACGATGGTTGATGGCATGCGCATCAGCGATGTCAACATGTCCGGCAACAAGCTGCTGGGCATCACCAATCTCTTTACGGTGGGCAATGTGGAAGTGGTGAAGGGTGCGCAGGGCGCTGTGTTCGGCTCCGGCGCCATCGGCGGCGTGGTCGCCATGGACACGCCGGAAGGAGAAGGCGACCCGGTGACGAGGATTTTTGCGGAAGCCGGTTCCTTCGGTTCCTTCAACAGCTATGTGACATCTTCCGGCAAGATCAAGAAGTTGTCCTATTTTGTGGGCGTGGGTTTTGAAACCACGGAAAACGATCCCACGATTTACGATTCCATTTATGACAACAGGACGGGCATGAACGACTTCCGCCAGTGGCAGGAAGCCCTGCGCCTGGGTTATGATGTCAATGACAAGGTGAAGCTCAGCTTTACCTACCGCCGCCTGGATTCCTATTTTGAATATCCCACTCCGTATGTGGATTACAGCCAGTGGCCCGCCGTGCCGGACTCCCACCTGTACAATACGGAAGACAAGAACCGCAGCAACCTGATCACGGGCCGCGTGGATGCGGAGCTCAGCAAGCTGTGGTCCACCAGCTTCATGGTGGGGCATTACAATATGAATTATTCCTGCCGCACGCCGGAATATGACTTCCAGCCCAACGTGATGCGGAACCGTCGTTTCCAGACGGAATGGCGCAATGCCCTTTCCTGGAACAGGAAGTGGAAAACCATTGCCGGGATGGCCTGGGACCGCTCCGCCTACACGAGCGAAAACAATTACGTATCCAAGGACGAATGGCAGAGCACCCTGGCGTTCTTTGCGGAACAGATGTGGGCCCCTACGGACAATTTTGACGCCAGCGTGGCACTGCGCCTGGAGCATGATTCCGTGTGGAACAACCATTTCACCTGGCGCTATTCCAATTCCTGGAAGGTGACGGGCAAGGATTCCCCCACCCGCATTTTCGGTTCCGTGGGTTCCGGCTTCCGGGCTCCCACGTATTTTGAGCAGTATGCCGCCAATTACGGCTACGTAGGCAATCCCGATCTGGACATTTCCAAGTCCCTGGGCGGCGACCTGGGCGTGGAACAGCGTCTGGCGGACAACCATTACGCTTCCGTAACGGGGTTCTGGACCCGCATCAATGATGAAATCGGCACCAGGTCCGTAGGCACCTGGCCGGATTCCTACACCACGTACGCGAATTATTCCCACGCCACCTCCTACGGTGTGGAAGTCGCTTTCAAGGGACAGTTCAAGGACGCGTGGAACAGCGGCTATTATGCCAACTACACGTTCACGATGCCCAAGCGCGACTCCATCGGCAGTTATGAAACGCGCCAGATGGCCAACACCGCCCGCCACACCATCAACGCGGAAATCCACACTTCCCCGCTTGAGAAACTGACGGTAGGCTTTGGCGTGACGTCCGCAATGGGCCGCACGGACTACAACTACGCCCGTCTGGACAATTTCTTCACGGCGCGCGTGTTCGCCAGGTACCAGGTTACGGACAACGTAGCCCTGCATGTGCGCGTGGAAAACCTGTTCGATCAGAATTTCATCATCACGAACGACTACAACTTTGGTCCCCGCCAAGCCCGCGGACTGGGCGTCTTTGGCGGTGTGACGGTCGAATTCTAAACTCTCTCCAGCGCTAATTGTTGATTGCACCCCCATCTTCCGTTTTGCGGACTGTTTCAGGCGAAGGAAACTGTCCCGGACGGAGGATGGGGATTTTCTTTTTCATCCGGACCGGATATAGGTTAAAAGAAGGCAGGTAATCGTTGATTGTGTTTCGCTGGCTGTCCATTCTGGGGGCATTGCTCCTGGCCGTGTTCCTAGGGGGGGTGTTCTACTTCTCCCACCGGGAATCCGCGGTCTGGAACGAGGGCGCCGGGAATGCCGACGACCGGGGGATGCCGGCCGTATTTGACGGTTTTGTGGAACGCTGGAACAGGTCCGTGGAAAGGGAACTGTTCCGGGAACTGGCGGCAGGGGAACAGCAGAAAGAGCTGCTGACCGTTTCCCGCGGGGAAGGCGAGGGGCGCCGACTGGCGGAACGTGAACGTTCCGAGGAACGCATCAGAAAGCGTCTGGAACAGGGGGACCATATCCGCGTGCTTCCGCTGGAAGAGATGCCCTCCGGCCTGGAATGGCATACGGGCATGGAGGAACCGGAGATCGGGGATCCCCGCGCCGTGAAGGGAGGCCAGGTCCGGCTGTGGATCAATACGCCATTCCCCGGCACCTTGCGGGCTTTCGGTCCCGGCAGCGAGAATTTCTTCAACTATTCCGCCATTGACAATGTGTGGATACCCCTGGTGGGACTGCATCCGGAAACTTTTCGGCCCATCCCGGGGCTGGCGGACCGCTGGGCCGTTTCCGCGGATGGCCGCACGGTCTTTTACCATCTGGACCCCGAAGCGTCCTATTCGGACGGACGGCCCGTGCGTGCAAAGGATTTTCTGCTGAATATCTGCCTGCGCACGTCGGATGCCGCCAGGGACCCTTTCTGGACTGCCCTGTTCCGCTCCACGTTTGACCGGATCGCCGTGTACGGTGATTCCGTCATTGCGCTCACCGTGCCGTCTCCGCGGCCTCTGCTGCCTTACATGGCCTGTGTGGATTTTCATCCGGCGCATCCCGGTTTTTACCATGATTTCAATGCGCTGTTTCTGGAACGCTACCAGTGGAAGGCCGCGCCGAACACGGGCGGGTACGTGGTGGTGCCCGGAAAAATCCGGCAGGGAGAGCGCATCACTCTTGCCCGCGTGAAGAGTTGGTGGGCGAAGGACAGGAAGTATTACCGCTATTCCTGCAATGCGGACCAGGTGGAGCATGTTTTTGTAAACCTGGAGAACAAGGCGATTGAGATGTTCCGGCGCGGGGACCTGGACATGATGAACATCCGCAAGCCGGAAATATGGGAGGGCAAGCTGGAACTGCCGGAAGTGCACCGGGGCTACATAGACAAATACAGCCTGGAAGCGGGCTATGCCTGCCCTCCGTATGGATTGTACCTGAATTGTTCCGACGGGATGCTGAGGAATCCCGACATCCGCAAAGGGCTGGCCCACGCCGTGAACATGGGGATGGTGATTGATTCCCTGTTCCGCGGGAACATGAGGCGGCTCGGCTCCTACATGGAGGGATACGGAGACCTGACACTCCCTCTGAAAGCTCCGGAATACAGCAAGAAAAAAGCCATGGAATATTTTGCCCGCGCGGGCTTCCGGGAGATGGGAGAGGACGGTATTCTGAAAAACGAACGTGGGGAACGCCTGTGTCTGGAGCTGACTTTTGCGGATTCTTCCCACATGATGACCAATGTTTGCTCCATCATCAGGCAGGAGGCCCTGAAATGCGGGGTGGACCTCAAGCTGGACCCCCTCACGTATAGTGTATGCTCCCGCAAAGTTTTTGAAAAGAGGTACCAGGTCGCTCTGTGGGCTTGGCCGCTGGACACGCCGTTCCCGCGCCTTTATGAGACGTTCGCCTCCGAACTGGCGTATGACGGCCGGGGAAATCCTGTAGGCAACACGAACAACATTTTCGCCGTGGCGGATGCCGAACTGGATGCCGCGCTGGATGCGGAACGGGAAGCTTCCGATTATCCGGCTCTGAAGGAGACCCTCCACCGTGCCCAGAAGCGGATTCATGAACTCTGCGTATGGATTCCGGGCTGGAGGGAGCCTTATACCCACATTGCCTGCTGGCGCTGGATACGCTGGCCGGAGTCTCCCACCCGTTTTTGTTCCTCCCGGCTCTACAATCCGCTGGAATCCCATCTGTACTGGGTGGACGACAAGATGAAGAAGGAGACGCAGGACGCCCGCCGCCGCGGCATTCCGTTTGAGGAAAGGCATGAGGTGATACGCCTGAAGGACCGGGATGATCCGCTACGGCCTTTTTTCGGAGAGTAGCCTCTGCCCAGGTGGCCTGAATATAAAAGGTCAGTCGGGAAGAAACCGGGATGCAGGGAGGGAGAGACGGCGAAGCAGTATCGAGGCTTCGGAGCGTCGGAGCAGCGGGTTCCTTTCTTGGGTTGAAAACACTGCCTGCCTCAAATGGAGAGGGCACCCACAGAGAAATTTCCGGCTGCCATTTCCGGCCCTGCAAGGTAGGGAAGGAGGGATTGCAGCGCAAACAATTGTTGATTAAATATTGTAATATTCAGTATTAAAAATTCATGACTGAATCCGTTCGGGACGGAAGTGGTCTCTTTCTGGTCTATCCTTTTTAATATTGAATGCAGACGCATTTTTGCGAAAGTAATTCCGATCACCATTCGTTTTATTTTATCATGAAATTATCCCTTTTTTCCGTTTTGCTGCTGGCTGCCCATTTGTGTGTGGCCGCTCCCATGCCCATGCCGGAGTCCAATGACGGCGCCAAGCACGTTTTCACCACCAATCAGGAAAATTTCCTGATGGACGGCAAGCCCGTGAAGATCATTTCCGGGGAGATGCACTATCCGCGCGTGCCGCGTTCCCACTGGCAGGACAGGTTCCAGCGCATGAAGTCCATGGGCATGAATACCGTCTGTACCTATCTGTTCTGGAACGTGCATGAACCGGAACCGGGCAAATGGGATTTTTCCGGGAACCGGGATTTTGTAGAGTTTGTCAAGGAGGCCCAGAAGGCGGGGCTGTGGGTTATCGTGCGTCCCGGCCCCTATGTGTGTGCGGAATGGGAATTCGGCGGCTTCCCCGGCTGGCTGCTCAAGGATGAAGACCTGAAGGTTCGCTCCCAGGACCCCCGCTTCCTGGAGCCGGCCATGGCCTATCTCCAGAAAGTTTGTTCCATGCTGGAGCCTCTGCAGATCACCAAGGGCGGTCCCATCATCATGGCGCAGGTGGAGAACGAATATGGTTCCTACGGGTCCGACAAGGATTACGTGAAAAAGCACCTGGAAGTGATCCAGAAAGAACTGCCCGGCGTGGTGCCCTTCACCTCTGACGGCTCCAATGACTGGATGATTAACAATGGCACGCTGCCGGGAATCGTTCCCGCGATGAACTTCGGAGGCGGAGCCAAGGGGGCTTTTGCGAATTTGGAAAAGCACAAGGGCAAGACTCCCCGCCTCAACGGCGAGTTCTGGGTGGGCTGGTTTGACCACTGGGGCAAGCCCAAGAATGGCGGCAGTACGGAAGGGTTTAACCGGGATTTGAAATGGATGCTGGAGAACAATGTCTCCCCCAACCTGTTCATGGCGCACGGCGGGACTTCCTTCGGATTCATGAACGGAGCCAACTGGGAAGGGGCCTATACGCCGGATGTAACCAATTACGATTACGGCGCCCCCATTTCTGAAAACGGTACGCTGACTCAGCGCTTCCATACTTTCCGGAAGACCATTCAGGATTATTACGGAGATACCGTCAAGCTGCCGGAGCCACCTCCCCAGCCGGACATGATGGAGCTGCCGCCCATTACTTTCACGGAAAAGGCGGGCATGTTCGCCCGGATGCCGCGCCCGGAAATCCGCAAGGAACCCGTCCACATGGAGGCGCTGGGGCAAAGCCTGGGCTTCATTCTGTACCGGACGAAGGTGAAAGGGCCCGTGAAAGGCGCCTTGAAGATGGAGAACATGCAGGACCGCGCCATCGTTTACGTGGACGGTAAAATGCAGGGGACGGCGGACCGCCGCTACAAGCAGGATTCCTGTGACGTGAACATTCCCGCCGGAACGCATACGGTGGACATTCTGGTGGAAAACATGGGACGCATCAATTTCGGCCGCCAGATACTGGATGAACGCAAGGGCATCCGCGGTCCCATTACGCTGAACGGAAACAAGCTGGAGTATTTTGCCATTTACAGTTTCCCGTGCAAGGGGGTGGGAACACTGTCCTTCTCCGGAAAAAATCCGGGAGGGGACCAGCCCGTGTTCCACAGGGGGTATTTCAATGTTTCCGAGCCCAAGGATACTTATCTGGACATGCGCGACGGCTGGAAAAAGGGCGTGGTGTGGGTCAACGGGGCCAATTTGGGCCGTTTCTGGTTCATCGGTTCCCAGCAGGCCCTGTACTGTCCGGGAGAGTATCTGAAACCGGGCAAGAATGAAATCGTGGTGCTGGATTTGGAAGGTGGTTTCGGCACTGTGAAGGGCGTGAAGGAAGCCATTTACGAAGTGAACAAGGATCCGGCCATGGCGGATGTGTTCCGCGTAGGCAAGCCTGTGGCTCCCGAGCCCGGCCAGATGGTGCACAAAGGCACCTTTGCCAGGGGGGCTGAACAGCAGGAGATCAAATTCAAGGCTCCCGTACAGGCCCGGTACATTGCCATCGTCAGCAGGAACGCCTATGACAACGGCCCTCATGCGGCCATTGCGGAGCTGAACTTTTTGGATGCCTCCGGCAACCTTCTGCCGCGGGAACAGTGGTCCGTCGTTTATGCAGACTCCCATGAAACGGCGGGAGAAGCCGCCCAGGCGGGCCTGGTCATGGACAACCAGCCCACGACTTACTGGCATACCAAATGGCAGGGGGACAATCCTCCGCATCCGCATATGATCGTGCTGGACCTGGGGAAGGTACAGAAGCTCTCCGGCTTCCGCTACCTGCCGCGCCAGGACCGGGAAAACGGGCGCATCAAGGATTACGAGGTGTACGCTTCTCCCAAGCCGTTCAAGCCTGCCAAGTGAGGACTGTTTTCTTGGCCGGGAACCGGGGTGGAGAGCCCAGGTTCCCGGGCGATTTTATCCCTGAAAGGCCCCGACCGGGGCATTTTTTGGGCTGTATCTCCGGCCTCTGGACATGGAAGGTTGGTTTTCTCATTCCACGGGGGCCGTTTGTCTGGCGAATACCGTCCGTTTTTTCCTTGTTTCCGTGGACGGAATACCTCCTCAGGCAGGGGAGGTATTTTTATATCGGAATAGATTTTTACTCCTTCAAAGAAGCATGGAACGTCTCGGGCTTCCCGGCAGTTGAATAGTCATACGCTTCCGGAAGGTGCCGCCTTTTTCCTTGTTTTCCGGCTATCCGAAGGGAGTTGTCCCGTTTCAAGCGCAAAAAAAGACGGCTCCGCATGATGCGGAGCCGCCGGAGATAGCGATGAACGCAATGTACTTAGAAATCCCACGAGAAGCCCAGCTTGATGATATGGTAGCCGGGATCGTTGTAGCCCTGGATCTGGTAATATTCGTAACCGATCACGAAGTCCGTGCTCTGGGACACGCTGAACTTGAAACCGGCCTGGGCCGCCCAGGAAAATTTGGTGGTGGAAATGGTGCGGGACCGGCTGCCGTCTTCCAGACCGTGGATGGTGGTTTTCACGTCGCCGTAAGTGGCGCCCGCCTTACCGCCCAGGTAGAACATGGTGTAGTCGCCGATGGGCAGGTTCAGGGTATAGCCGGCCATCATCGGAATGTATGTGGAACGGAGGCTGGCGGTGTAGGGGCCGCTGATACCCAGGTCGTGAACGCTGGGATGGTGGGAGCCGGCCAGAATGCCGCCGTTCAGGGAAATCTGGTGAACAATGCTGCCTGTTTCAATATAGTTGAAAATGCTCAGATTGCCGCCGGCCACATTGGGCATGGCGTCCTTGGTGGCAATGCCGTAGGCCCCTTCCAGGGACATGCCGAACTGGCCGTCATATTTTTCAACATGATACGCGTTTGCGGCGGATACGGAGGCCGCAAGGGCCAAACCTAACAGTATAGTTTTGTTCATGTGGGATAAATGGTGAATTTAACTGTCCCGCATTCTTGTCAATTTTTACGTTTGAAGTCAAACAGAAATGTCATAATTACATGAAATCATGCCGGACGGGGGGATGAAATTGCTAAAACCGTCCTTTTGCGCTACATTCCGCGGCATGGAGAAACAAGCGTGCGATCTGCTGGTGACCGCCTCCCGGCTGCTTACGGGGACGGAACAGCCCGGTGTGGACGGCAAGGCCGGAGTGGCTGTCCGGGACGGAAAGGTTTTGGAAACGGGACCTGCGGAAAAGCTGGAGGCGGCCTGGATGCCTGCCGTCCGGCGCGATTTGGGGAATGCCCTGCTGATGCCCGGGCTGGTCAATGCGCATACGCATGTTCCAATGACTTTCCTGCGCGGTTTTGCGGACGACCTGCCTCTCATGGAGTGGCTGACCAAGCACATTTTTCCGGTGGAGGCGCATCTGACGGATAGAATAGTCTCCCTGGGCGCGCGGCTGGGCATGTATGAAATGATGCGTACGGGCACGACCGCCTTTGTGGATTCCTATCTGCTGGAAATCAACGTTCTTCAGGAAGCGGAACGCATGGGGATGCGCTGCGTTGCAGGCGAGGTTCTTTTTGCATTCCCGTCCCCGGCCTATGCCGACTGGAACGGCGCGGAAGCCCTGTACCGCGAGCAGGCCGCCCGCTTTGGAGGACGCGGCAGGGTGCAGTTGGCGGTGATGCCCCACAGCGTGTATACCACGAGCGACGACGTTCTCAGGCGTTCCATGCAACTGGTGGAGGAACTGGACCTGATGCTCCACATTCATCTTTCCGAGTCTGCGGGGGAAGTGGGACAGTGCGGCTCCCTGCACCAGGGCAGGAGGCCTGTGGCCTATGCCCGTGACATGGGGCTGCTGAACGAACGCGCCGTGCTGGCCCACATGGTGGATGTGACGGATGAGGAACTGGAAACGGTGGCGGCCTCCGGCGCGGCCATCGTGCACAATCCCGTGAGCAACCTGAAGCTGGCGTCCGGATTCGCCAGGGTGCAGGATATGCTGAAGGCAGGCATTCCCGTTTCCCTGGGGACGGACGGCGCATGCAGCAACAACAGCCTGGACATGTTTGAAACCATAAAGCTGGCGGCCATCCTTGCCAAGGGATGCACCGGGGACGCCACAGCCGTTCCCGCCATGAAAGCCCTGGACATGGCAACCGTGGAAGGCGCACGCATTTTCCGTACGCCGGGGCTGGGAACGCTGGCTCCCGGAGCCCCCGCCGATATGATTGCCCTGGATTTGGACGAACCCAATTTGTGCCCGATCTTCAATGAAGTTTCCCACGCTGTTTATGCCGCCTCCGGCAAGGATTGCGTGTTCACGATGGTGGACGGCCGCGTCCTGTATGACCATGGCAGCTACACGGATGGCCTGTATGCGGATACCGCCGCGGAAATGCAGGACTTGGTGTCATGGGTAAAAGGGAAAGTATAAAGTGGGCGAATAAGAGATTGGCAGCCAAAGATAAATAGGGAAAAGCCGTTCCGTGTCCATGGGCGGATTTTCTCTCTGGCCTTTAATCTTTTGTCATTGAATCCCCCGGGAAGCCGGATGATCACATTCATTCTTTACCCGGCGGGGGAGATGCCTTTATAGTACGTTCATGCAATATGATTTGATCGTCATTGGTGGCGGCCCCGCCGGATATGTGGGCGCCATTCGCGCCGCCCAAATGGGAAAAACCGTGGCGTGCGTAGAACGCGACCGGGTGGGGGGAACCTGCCTGAACTGGGGCTGCATTCCCACCAAGGCGCTCTTGAAGAATGCGGAAGCCTACCTGACCGTGACGAGCCGGGCCAAGGAATTCGGCATGACGGTGGAAGGCGTGAGCGTGGACTGGAGCGAGGTCATCGGCCGTTCCCGCAAGGTCAGCGACCGTCTGGCCGGCGGCGTGGGGTTCCTTTTCAAGAAAAACAAGGTGGAATCCGTTACCGGGGAAGCCTCCATCACGGCCCCCGGCAAGGTGGAAGTGAAGGCCGCCGATGGCACGACGCAAGTACTGGAAGGAAAGAACATCCTCATCAGTACCGGATGCGTGACCCGCACCGTTCCCAGCCTTCCGTTGAACGGCACTACCATCATCGGCTCCAGGGAAGCCATGGTTCTGGAGAAGCGGCCCGAAAGCATGATCATCATTGGTTCCGGAGCCATTGGCACGGAGTTTGCCTATATTTATAACTCGTTCGGCACGAAGGTGACGCTTATTGAAGCGCTGCCGCGCATCCTGCCCAATGAGGACGACGATTCCTGCCAGACGCTGGAACGCGCCTTCAAGAAACAGGGCATCAAGACGATGACGGGCGCTTCCGTGGAGTCCGTCACGGAAACCTGCGACGGCAAAGTGAAGGCCCTCGTGAAAAACAGCAAGGGGCAGGAAGAGGAAATTACGGCGGACATTTGCCTGGTGGCTATCGGCGTGAAGCCGGTGGTTCCCGCCGCTTCCGGCCTGGAACTGACGGAAAAAGGATTCATCAAGGTCAACGACCGCTATGCCACGTCCATTCCCGGCGTTTATGCGGCGGGCGACGTGATCGGCGGCGTGCTGCTGGCCCATACGGCCACGTATGAAGCCGTGCAGGCGGTGGAAGGCATGTTCAATCCGGATTATCAGCCCAAACAGGTCGGCTTCTTCCCGAGCTGCACGTATTGTTATCCGCAGGTGGCCTCCGTCGGCAGCACGGAACGCGCCCTCAAGGAAGCGGGTGTGGAGTACAAGGTCGGGAAGTTCCCCTTCCAGGCCATCGGCAAGGCCGTGGCCGCCGGAGAGCCGGACGGCTTCGTGAAGACCCTGTACGGTGCCAAAAACGGCGAATTGCTGGGTGCCCACATTGTGGGGCCGGAAGCTACGGAACTGATTGCCACGCTCGGCGTGAGCCTTCAGGCGGAATTGACGGATGAAGATATTCACGCCACGATTTTCGCCCATCCGACCCTGTCCGAAGCCATTCATGAATCCATGCTGGCCTCGGAAGGAATTGCCATTCACATGTAAGGATCATGCGGAAGAGCCCTGAAACGGGGCTCTTCCCGTCATCCGCACCTGGACGGGCGGTATTGACGGGCGGTTGTGCGCGTCTTTCCGGTTTTGGCCGCTGGAAGGGATAGGAGAGTTCCATGGAAAACATGAGCTTCCGTGGACCGGCATCATCTCCTTTGAGCCTTTGGGCCGTCATCATGGGTACGGGGACTTGCATGGATGAAGTCCCGACGGCAGATTCCGCATTTGCTTGTTTTTATTGTTCCTGCATGATTTGCAGGGAAACGCCATGAGGCTCCCGATGGTGCGGAATCATTTGGGAGAGGGAATTTCCATATTCCGGTAGGTTTCCGTCAGGCGTTCGTATTCCTTGTTGGCCCAATCGCAGGAGGAGTGCGGGAGCTTGGTGTCCCCGTAGGCGTGGACGAGAGCGATGTCGTCCTTTTCCAGATTCATGAAGGGGAACCATTTTGTGCTCATGTTGTACACGCTTGGCATGGTTTTACAGCAGGGTCTTTTGATATCCCTGGTCGCGTTGTTGAAAATCAGCCTGTTGAGGAGATCCTGGTCGTGCTGGGGCGGCATGGTGGGGAAGGGGTAGGTTTCCAGGCTTTTTTCCCAGATTTGGTGTTTTGCGAATGAACTTATATGGATGAGGGCTACGCCGGTATTGTAGAAACACGGGTGGTCGATTCCAAGGGAGCGGTTGTGGTCCAGCACCCATTCCGGGTATTTCCAGATTCCCGTGTCAATGACCATGGCCATGCATTCGTGGTCGGCAAGCGGAGTATCGTACAGCGTCCGCAGGGGTTTCCGGGCATACAGGTCCGTATCCAGCAGAAGCAGTCTGTTATCCGTCAGGAGATGGCTGAACGATGCTGTCCACGAGAGATCGAATTTGTGATAAAAGTATTTTCTGGAATCGTTTCCGTCCAGGTCCTTTATTTTTTTCAGAAGGTCCGATTGTTCATAGGAAACGTTGAACGGAACTCCGTACACGGAAACACGGGGGATTGGCAGGAAAAAGTCGCGCCATGTTTTTTCCTCCAGCTCCGTTTTCAGGAATACGTTGTAGCGGATGGAGGAATCGTCACTGGAGATGATGCTCCAGAGGGCCACGGCGGCATGGAAGACATGGTGGCGGTTGTTGGCGACGAAGTAGAGGTTCATGTGGTTTTTCATCGGTTGGTTTTCAGAAAAAATGCCGGAATTGTTTTGGGACGGATTTTCGGCATTTCCTCTCATTTTCTTTTCGGGAAGAGTTGATACTTTTTCCCTAATTTCCAGCATGAAAATGGTATCCGTTAAAAATGGACAACCTGTTCGGGAAGTCCAAAAGACGCATGATTCAGGAAAACGATGATCACCTATAAGACCCCGGCGAACTGCCTGCAAGAGAAAACAAGGCGTTTTTAAAGAACGGATTAAGCGTCTGGATTCTGGTGGGGAAGAGATGCCTCCGTTCATTTTGCAACTGTCCCTGAGGGATGTTTTAGTATTTCAGGAAGGAAAATAACTGTTTTTAATATGGATGATTTTTTGGAATTTTATGAGATTAGGAGCGAAGCTATATTTATGGTCAACAAGAGGTTTTAACCATATCGGGTAGGAAGGGGGTAAAGTAAAATTGCCAGCGATGGCGAATCTTCCATGTGAGGGGAAAGAGTGGATTGACCTGCTTGGCCTCCTGATCCGGGTTTCATAAGAGGAAGCTCCAGCGACAGATTTGATCATGGGAAAGTGATGCTCAAAAGCCGCTCTGCAGGGAAGTGTAGAGTGATGAATAAGCTTTTTACGGATGGTAGCTTCTCTTCGAGCGACAACATAACGTATTCAGATGGGTGCGGATGGGAAGAGGAACAGCGATCTTTGAAAAGAAGCGGGAATTTCTTATTTATAAATATTTTTATAACATTTCCGCAAAAGTTCAACCATTACCGGAAGAAAGGGCCACAGGCCTTTTCTGTTTCTCCCGGAACGGCCCATGGC
>JAJQCV010000090.1 GCA_021202525.1 Akkermansiaceae bacterium
AACTGAATCGAAAGGAAGCAAGGCGTCTGCAAAAAAAGCGCACTGTCTCACTTGATCCTTCACGCAAAAAATTTCAAAATGTGTGTGCGAGTATATATGACAATTCTGTGAACAGGGGTATTAGGGATTCCCTAAAATTTGCAAGTGGGGCCCCACTTGCAGTGCTCGCCAGAATGGTCGAAGCAAAAAACAAGGAACCCCCCTTGCGAGAGTTCCTTGTTTTTTCTATGGCCGCTACTTATCACTTTCGCATTTCTCGCCATCATCGGCGGGCAGAAACTGCTGCAGATAATTGATATGGTCGCTAATCAGATAGTCGATGTATTCTAACTGCCACATTTGCTTAAAGGCCGCTCTGGCGCCGTCAGAGCCGTCAAAATCATTCCATACATTAGTTGCCCGGACGAGCTGTTGGAGCCCCTAAAATCTCGTTAGGGGTTCCCCCTAATATCTCGAAAATTGCAAAATCCGCGCCTGCTTGCACGCACAGTTTTTTAAAAACTGAATCGAAAGGAAGCAAGGCGTCTGCAAAAAAAGCGCACTGTCTCACTTGACCCTTCGCGAAAAAAATTTCAAAATGTGCGTGCAAGCATATATGACAATTCTGTGAACAAGGGTATAATGAGGATATTAGGGATTCCTTAAAATTTGCAAGTGGCTAGCCACGTGTAGTGCTCGCCAGCCAGCCAGGATGACGAGTAAAAATGGATTTTAGATTTACTCAAAAGAGGTATTAGCCGGCGAACTTGACGTTTTTTTGCCTTGGCGTATAATAAAGCTGTTGCCCCTTCGCGGGGACATGAATTGAAATGACGATTCCATGCTATACGACGAGCCCCCGGAAGTGGCTGCTTCCGGGGGCTCTTTTTTGGGTGGGAAAAACGTGAAAAAGCGGCTTGAAATTTTATCGTAATTATGATAAAATAATAACATGGAGGTTGATACCATGAAGAATATGATTAGACCTGTCTCTGATCTGAGAAATCATTTTGCGGACATATCAAAGACCGTCCACGAAACGGCACAGCCCGTGTTTTTGACAAAAAACGGGTATGGAGATATGGTCGTGCTGAGCATGGACGCATTTGAGAATTTGCAGTTTGAGAGTGAAGTGTATTTCAAGCTGCAAGAAGCCGAGAAAGAAGCCGAATTGACAGATCAGCGCTACTCATCCAAAGACGTACTGAAGGCGATGAAAGAGACGATTGGAGGGTAACAGGTTTGTATAAACTCGAGTATTTGCCTGTTGCCCGGAAAGATATGATTGAAATCGTGCGATATATCAGTCAGGAACTGCATAACCCGGATGCAGCAGACCGCTTGGCGGTGGAACTGGTCAATGCAGCAGAAAGCGTGCTGAACTTCCCGTATGCAACACCAGCCTATCAGCCGATTCGTCCTTTGAAGCATGAATACAGAAAAATTCTGGTACAGCATTTCCTGATGTTTTACTGGGTAGATGAGGCAAACAAACTGGTGACGGTCGCTCGCGTCGTGTATGCGAAACGAGATTATAGACGACTGATGGAGTGACACAGACATGAAAACAATCCGGCAGATAGCCGATGAAATTGGCGTGTCCAAACAAGCAGTATACAAGAAAATCAGGCGTCAACCCCTGTCAACCAGTTTACAGGGGTTGACGGCAATGGTTGACGGTAGGTTGACAGTATCGGTTGACGGCGAAAAGCTGATAAAACGGGCGTTTTCGAAGGATTTACTGTCAACCAGCTGTCAACCAGTTGACAACTTGGTTGACGGTTTGGTTGACACATCGTCAACCACTGACAACCAGTTGACAGCTAAGGTTGACGGCATGATTTCTGTTTTACAGGACACCATTGACACGCTGCAAGGGCAGCTCGCTGTAAAGGACAAGCAAATCGAGCAGCAGGCCCAGACCATTACCCGGCTCACTGACGCGCTGGCCGCCGCCCAGCAGACAGCTGCAGCGGCACAGGCCCTCCACGCAGGGACAATTCAGCAGCAGCTGGAAGAAGAAAGCTCCGCCAAAAAGAAAGAAAAGGCGCACTGGTTCCGTCGCAAATCAAAGCAATAAGAAAAAATAAAGAAAAATACTTGATATTTTATTTACTTATGCATATAATATAAAGTAAGAAAGGAGTTGTTCTATATGGCAACGGTCAATGTAAATATCAAGATGGATGAAGACGTTAAGAAGAGGATGGAGAGCGCCTGTGACGCAATGGGACTTTCTATGAGCGCAGCCTTTACGATATTCGCCAAGAAGGTTGGCCGAGAGTACCGCATACCGTTTGAGGTTTCGGCCGATCCGTTCTACTCAGAAAGCAACATGAATTAATTGAGCAAGGTCAGCCTCTGCATGAGGGCCGTGGATTGAAATAGAAGGGGAATGAAAATGGCAGGAGAACAGAAAGAAGCCCCTGATTATCTGGAAATCTATAACTACCTGAGCTCCCGCTACGATGAAATCGATGGAGAAGCCTTTTACCGGTACATTTTCCCGGTTACGGAGAAATCGACAGAGCGGCATGAGGACTTTTCCCATCCTCATGCCCTCTATCTCTATCGCGATGAACGGGATATGGATGCAGCAGCCGAAGATGAGCAGCAAAAAACCGGCCATAGGCGGCTGCGCCGGCGCATTATTTACAGCGATACATGGGCAGCGGACTATCAGGAGTACGTTGAACAGAATCCGTTGACGCTATGCAGCGGATTGATGTACAGGAAGCGCGCCAACACACTGGAGAACGCGCAGCAGGCGAATGCACTGATTTTTGACCTGGACGAAGTCGGCGTCGAGGAGCTGCAGAACATCTTTGCGCTATTTGAGTTTCCGCCGGAACGTATCCGGTCTATTCCGGTGCCGACCTTTATCGTCATGAGTGGCCGCGGGCTGCATCTGTACTACGTTTTCGATCAGCCGGTAGCGCTGTACCCAAACATCAAGGTGCAGATGAAGCAGCTCAAATATGACCTGACCTATCGATTCTGGAACCCAAAAGTGACGTCTCGGAGCAAGCAGATTCAGTACCAGTCCATTAGCCAGGGATTCCGGATGCCCGGCAGTATCAACGAGAAGTATGGCGTTGAGGTTTTGGCCTTCCAGAGCGCTGGGCGCATCAGCCTGGCGACGCTCAACAAGTATGCAGATCACCCGGAAGATCAAGTGGACGTGCTGCGGCCGTTTCAGCCGTCCAGGATGACCAGGGAACAGGCGAGAGAAGCCTACCCGGAATGGTACGAGCGCGTCGTTGTAAAGGGCCAGAAGGCCGCGAAGAAGTGGGATATACGAAGCAAACAGGGGTTTGCGCTGTATGACTGGTGGCGAGGGCATCTGCACGATATTCAGGGTGGACACAGGTACTACTATCTCATGTGCCTGGCCATTTACGCCTGCAAGTGTGACGTTCCACGCGATAAACTGCTGGCAGATATGCAGGAGGATTTCGACTACCTGAAAAAGCACGTATCCCACACCAATGAGATGACCGGCGAGGAAATCCACAGCGCGATGGAGATGTACAGCAAGGAGTACTACAATTTCAAGATCGAGGACATCGAGCTTCTGACAAACATACGCATCGAGCGCAATCGACGGAATTATAATAACCAGAAAGACCATCTTGAAGAAGCTAGAGGGATACGAGATATTCGTATGCGCCGTCAAAACAAAGATTGGCGGGACGGAAATGGCCGTCCGGCCAAAGACCAGCTGATTCACGAGTACCGCGCAGCACACCCAGAAGCAAGCGTGAGCGAGGTAGCAAAGGCGCTTGGAATTAGCCGTCCTACGGTCTACAAGTGGTGGAATCCGGAGGTTACGGCAGCGCAGCTGCGCGCCGATCGGGAACGTCAGCGGCAGGACGAGCAGAAAAACGCGAAGACTCTGAACGACGTAATAGTCGTTCCTGGCATGCCAAACGCGCCGGATGAGATGAAGCCGGAAGATATGCAGAAGATGATGGAATTTATCGCGAAGCACACGCAATCGACCGGCTGGCTGGCTGATCTTTACGAGCAGGCAAAGGCAGATGCTTTGAAAAAGGAGCAGGAAAAAAAGAACAAATAAAGAACTAAGCCGCCTTTTATTAACAGATTTCTGTAAACTCAGGTGTAAAAAAAATATATTGATAATCTAAGCCCCTGTAACGCTCTTCCGGCCTGTTTGCTGCCAGGCTGGCCCTTGCGTTGGTTTTTCTTTTTTCTCTGTCTTTGACTGTGTCAGCCAGCGCTTGCCTGGGGGTGAATTTTTGGGGTTGGAAAGTGGGAAGGTGCTTTAGCAGCTTTCCATCTTTTCAATGCCAAAAAGAGGGGAACGGCAAGCAAGACTTCCCCTCTTTTCTTTCTCCCTTGGTGTTTTTTGCAATCGATCGGCCGCAAGGAATACTTGCGAGGGGCTGCTGGGTATGCTATAATGCCAATAGGCAAGAACGATGTGAGTGTCTATGAGGCACAGAGAAAGGCCCCGGAGGTGCAAGCTCCGGGGCCTTTCATTTTGCCGTTTTGGTCGAGGCGGCAATCACCTCTGGCTGACTACCAGTCTACTTTTCATCCAGCCACTTGCACAAGAAGTAGGCGACAACCTGTGCCACGATGGAAAGGAAAAGCGATGTGAGAGGGTCCATGAGACACACCCCCTTTCTGTACCTGTCTAGGGGTGGTAGCTCGTTAAGTATAGCAGATTACGCACAAAAGCGCCATACGGGCCGCCAGACGGCTCTGTAGGCGCTTTTTGTGTTGCAGGGGTAAAAACTTACCCGAGCAATAAAAACCAGCCTTAGAACGGCTGAGAGACGGTTTTTTGGCAATGCGGTTATAAGTACATCACCGTGGACTCGATGGGAAACGGCTGTTTTATCAGAAATCGTTCGTATTTTTTGCTCGCCGGGGAACGGAATTATTTTGGAAAAATATTTGAATTTTTAGGCTTAATATAAAAT
>JAJQCV010000024.1 GCA_021202525.1 Akkermansiaceae bacterium
CCTATACCCCTGTAAACAAAACCGCAACATACTCATTACGAATATATTGCGGTAAAAAATTAATGGCGGACAGGGAGGGATTCGAACCCTCGGTACTGTTTCCAGTACACACACTTTCCAGGCGTGCTCATTCGACCACTCTGACACCTGCCCGTTGAAGATTGTGTAAGATAGGAAAGCGGGGGTAATGTAACCGCAGGGGCGGAACTTGGCAATCTTTTTTTCACCTGGAAGACGTTTTCATCTTTTTGTCTGCTTTCCCAGTGACATCACAAGTCAGGATAAGCATATGACGGTCAACAAAAACAGGCTCCTGCAACTACAGGAGCCTGCCATGTGTAAGTCAGGTTGATGCCGTTACCCTTTCAGAAAGAAAAGGGAAGCAGGGAGAAGCCCTCTTCGGCACACTGAGAAAGGGCATCTCCTGTCGTAGTGTTATTTCTTTTCCGGGCGTTCGAGGCTGATGCCCCATTTTTCCTGCATGATTTTTTTATGCAGTTCCAGCTTGTCTTTGAAGCGGTCCAGGTTCTTCACCTCCTTGGGAGACCACGCGGTTTCCACAAGGGCCAGCGCGCGCGGGTAAGCCTGGTAGAAGACGCGTTCAATGTTCGGCAGGCGTTCCGCCCACAGGCAGCAGTCCACGCCGCGCACCCGTTCCGTTTCCTTGGGGGAGAGGCCTGCTAGAGGGTCAAAGGAATACACGTTTTCCAGCGTGTTGACGGGCATCCAGCCCGTGTCCGGCTGTCCCGAAGGCCAGTCGCCGCGAAGCTGGGGATAGTCAAAGTAGCATTTGCCGTTGGGGGCGCAGATGACGTCCACCTTGTTGCCGGTGGTGTTGGCCACGGTTTTAGGCGTATGGCCGCCTCTCCAGGTGGTGACGATCACGCCGTCCGGGTATTTGCCCATGGGCTCATACCAGAAGACGGCCGTTTTCCCGCGGCTTTTCAGCATTTTGGCGCACCGGGTGAAGAATTCCACCATTTCCTTTTGTGCGGCGGCTTTCTTGTTTTCATCCCGGATGCCGGCTTTTTCGCGGAAGTCGGCGCATTTGGGGCATTTCATCCAGTTGTCTTCCGGGGCTTCATCCCCGCCCAGATGCACGTACTGGGACGGGAAGATGTCCTTGAGTTCATTGAAGACGGCGTTGTAAAATTTCCAGACGTCCGGATTGCCGGGACATACCAGCGTGTAGGAGATACCCGCATTCGTGCGCACTTCCAGCTTGGGATTCGGGAAGCAGAGGAATTCCGGATAGGCGGTGCAGAGGGCCTGGTTGTGGCCGGGGACGTCTATTTCAGGAATGATTTCAATGTTCCGGGCGGCGGCATATTTCACCAGGTCCTTGAGCTGTTCCTTGGTGTACATGCCTTCGTGGGGCGTTTTGTTGCCAAAGGTTTCCTTACGCTTGGAGGCCACGGTTTCCAGCTTGGGGTACCCGGGCACCGGGAGGCGCCAGCCCTGGTCATCCGTGAGGTGGAAGTGGAGCTTGTTGAATTTGTAGAAAGACATCACATCAATGAATTTTTTGACATCCTCCACCGGCACAAAGTGGCGGGCGGTGTCCATCATCATGCTGCGCCATCCAAACCGGGGCTTGTCTTCAATGACGCCGCAGGGGATGCCGCCGTCCTTGTATTGGGCCTGGAGCTGTTCCAGCGTGTTTTTGGCATAGAAGAGGCCGGCGCGGTCACCCGCCTGAATTTCCACGCCCTGCGGCTTGATGGTGATCTTGTATCCTTCCGGCCCCAGGGATTTGTCAGCCGCCTGCTTGAGGATTTTGGGAGAGGAACACACGCCGACGGAGGTGTTGACCTTGGCTGGCTCCGGGATGATTTGATAGGGACGCGTTTCCACGTCGTCAGCGGCAAGGATGCCGCCGCTCATCATTAACAGAAGAGGTAATATACGCCATTTCATCGCCCATGATTCTGACGGAACAGCATTGCCTTCGCAACCAAAAAAGACCAGCCGCCTCCGGCATGTCCCGGAAAAGGGGCTTCCCGCGTACACTTCCATCTTGACGGATGGCTGAAAGACGGGTTTGCTAGTCCTGCGCATGGGAGAGTCCTTTTACACACGCACCACGGAGGCCCCCTCCTCCGCTTTTGATTTATCCCTGAGGCCGCCTGCTTTCAGCGAATTCCGCGGGCAGGAGAAGATCAAGGAACGCCTGATGCTGATGGTGGAGGCTGCCAGACAGCGCGACGACGTGCTGGACCATATTCTGTTGAGCGGCCCTCCCGGCCTGGGGAAGACGACGCTCGCCAATATCATCGCGAATGCCGTCGGATGCCGCATTCACACGACTTCCGGTCCCCAGATTGAGAAGGCGGGGGACCTGGCCGGCGTGCTGACCAATCTGGAGAAGGGGGATATTTTGTTCATCGATGAGATTCACCGCCTGCACCCGGCCATTGAGGAGTATCTGTACCCGGCCATGGAGGATTTCCGGCTGGATATTATCATCGACCAGGGGCCGAACGCCCGTTCCATCCAGTTGAATCTTCCCAAGTTCACCCTGGTGGGGGCCACCACCCGCGCCGGCATGCTGACCAGCCCCCTTCGTTCCCGGTTCGGGCTGGTGAACAGGCTGGATTATTACTCGCAGGAAGATCTGTGCGCCATCATCGAACGTTCCGCCGGACTGCTGAACGTTCCCGTGGAACCGGCCGGCGCGCTCCAGATCGCCCTGCGTTCCCGCGGCACTCCCCGCGTAGCCAATTCCCTGCTGCGCTGGGTGCGGGATTTCGCGCAGGTGCGCGGCAACGGCATCATCACGGAACAACTGGCCCATGACGCCCTGACGATGATCGAGATTGACGACGACGGCCTGGACGAGATGGACAAGCGCCTGCTGGAGGCCATGATTTACAAGTTCAACGGCGGTCCCGTGGGCCTGTCCTCCCTGGCCGTGGCCGTGGGGGAAGACGCCTCCACGCTGGAAGACGTGCACGAACCCTTCCTGATCATGCAGGGCTATATCAACCGCACGCCCAGGGGGCGCGTCGCCATGCCTTCCGCCTATTTGAAGATAGGCGCCACTCCCCCCGCAAACGGCCAGGGATGGCTGTTGTAGGACACCCCCTTAAGGCATGGCAGGAGTCCTGCGTTTTGTGCTGGTCATGGGGCTTCCTTTCTTTTAGACTGTTTCCACATTAAACGTCAGGACGTTTTCTGTTCATCATACGCCTAAAGCTATGGCCGCAAATTCTGAAATCGCTTTTAAAAGACTGCCCGTCAAGATCATCGGCACGGGCTCCTATGTTCCGGAACGCCGCCTGACCAATGCGGATCTGGAAAAGATGGTGGACACTTCCCACGAATGGATCATCGAACGCACGGGCATCGTGGAACGCCGCATCGCCGCCCCTGACGAGTACACTTCCCACATGGGGACGAAGGCCGCCCAGCGCGCGCTGGAGTCCTGCGGATTGCAGCCGGAAGACATCGACCTGATCATCGTTTCCACCATCACCCCGGATACGTTTACGCCCGCCACCTCCTGCTACATCCAGGATGCTCTGGGGGCCAAGAATGCCGCCGCCTTTGATATTTCCGCCGCCTGCTCCGGCTTCCTGTTCGCCATGAAGACGGCCGTACAGTTCCTGGGCACCGGCCAGATGAAGACGGCGCTCATCATTGCCGCGGAAAAGCTTTCCACCGTCGTGAACTGGGAGGACCGCACCACCTGCGTCCTGTTCGGGGACGGAGCCGGCGCCGCCGTGCTCCAGACCGCTACAGGGGAAGAGGGGGAAGGCTCCATCCTGGCCACGGACATCGGCACGGACGGCTCCCTGCATGACCTCCTCCAGATTCCCGGAGGCGGCTCCCGCTGCCCCACCACGGCGGAGAACGCCCATGAACGCCTGGCTACCCTCGCCATGCGCGGGAAGGAGACCTTCCGCCAGGCGGTTCCCCGCATGAAGGATTCCGCCGCCAGTGTGATTGAACGCGCCGGCCTGACTTCCGACGAGATCAAGCTGATCATCCCGCACCAGGCGAACCTCCGCATCATCAATGCCGTGGCCCAGCGCCTCTCCATTCCGGAAGAAAAAGTGTTCATTAATATTGAAAAATACGGCAACACCTCCGCCGCCGCCGTAGCCATCGCCTTTGATGAGGCGCGCCGCTCCGGCAGGTTCGGCAAGGGGGACAACGTCGTCCTGGTCACCTTCGGCGCCGGGCTGACATGGGCCGCAGCCGCCATCCGCTGGTAATCTCCTTTACTCATTCAGACTTTACTCTCACACATGACCACCGAACCATACGGCAAGAAGAATCCATTTCCCGCACCCGTCCTCTCCGTCAAGCACCTCACCGCAGAAGGCAGCCCCAAAGAAACCATTCATATTGAATACAGCCTGGACGGCTCCGGCCTGGAATACATCGCCGGGGACGCTCTGGCCGTCATTCCCGCCAATGATCCTGCCCTGGCAGACGCCCTGATTGAAAAACTCGGTTTCTGCCCCTGCTCCTCCGTTCCCACACCTGACGGTGAAAGCACCGATCTGCGCGATGCCCTGATCAACAGTTACGACATCACGAACGTGAACAAGGCCCTGCTGGCCAAATGGGCGGCGGCCTCCGGCAGCCAGAAGCTGGAAACCCTGCTGGCCGGGGACAAGGAAGCCATCAGTGATTTCCTGTGGGGCCGCGACGTGCTGGACCTGGCAACCGAGTACCCTGCTTCCTTTGAATCCGCGGAAGCTTTTGTGAGCATGCTGAAGAAGATCATGCCCCGCCTGTATTCCATCGCCTCCAGCCCGAACGCCCATCCGGAGGAAGTGCACCTGTGCGTAGGCGCCGTGCGTTATACGGCGCGCGACCGCAAGCGCGGCGGCGTGTGTTCCACCTACATGGCGGACCGCCTCCAACCCGGCCATACGGCCAGGGTGTTTGTGCACACCAACAAGAATTTCCGCCTTCCTGAAAACGGGAATACGCCCATCATCATGGTGGGGCCCGGCACCGGCATCGCTCCCTTCCGCGCCTTCTGGGAGGAACGTACCGCCTCCGGCGCCCAGGGCGGCAATTGGCTGTTCTTCGGCAATCCGTACAAGGCCACCGATTTCTGTTATGAAGACGAACTGGTCAAACTGACCGCAGCCGGGAAGCTGAAGTTATCCGTGGCCTGGTCCCGCGACCAGGAAAAGAAGGTTTACGTACAGCACCTGATGGTTCAGGAAGGGGAGGAACTGTGGAAATGGCTGGAAAACGGCGCCTGCTTCTATGTCTGCGGGGACGCCTCCCGCATGGCCAAGGACGTCGATGCGGCTCTTCATGAAGTGATCCGGACCTGGGGCGGAAAGTCCCCGGAAGAAGCCGCGGAATACGTAGCGGACATGAAGAAACACCACAGATACCAGCGCGACGTGTATTGAACCGGGATTACCTCCCTTTGCAGTATCCCTTCTGTACTTTAATACTTAAGCCCCGCTGGGTTTCCCCCTGTGCGGGGCTTAAGTATTCACGGTTCTTTCAAGAATTGCCTATGCCGAAGCAGACCTATCCGGAAGGCGCAAAAAATTGCAACTTCCAAAGCCGTCCCTCTCATCAAGAAACGGCTAAAAACCGTTCTTTCATGATGACATCTGCTTGTTTGTTGGAACGGATTAGTCAATAGACTCCAAGTTTCCTTTGCCATCACCATGCCGCCATTTTTACAAAAGAGTGAATAGAGATGGGTGTTCCCATCCGTACTCCGGCAAGAAAGCTGTTTTCAAATCCGCGGCAATTTTCCGGCAGACATCCTCCGGGGGGATTTTCGCTTCTCCATATTCAGGAAACAGGGGCTTCTTCTTTCATCGGAAAAATTCTCGTTTTGCTTTTTACCCGGTAACACTCCATAGTCAGACAATTCATATTGCAGATGGAATTCCAATATCTCCACTTTCCTCAGACTTCCCATGAGATCAAATGTATGGATGCGCTCCAAACGGATTTCCCGGAAACAGCATTCTTCATGGCGGCATCGTGAAATAAAACAGGCCGAAACATGATTCCGATTCCGGACGGCTCATGACGAATAATAAATTAAATGAAGTTGATATCTCTCCCATATAAATCTAGCATTTATACGCTCTTATCCGCTTGCGGATAAATATCATGTACCCAGGCATCCCAAAAATGCAGAGTAAAAACACTTGCAGGCAACGATTCTCATGCAATTCCAGGAGTGAAGGTATCCTCATTGATTCAGGAATGGACTCACACTGGACAGGATTATTCCCGCATGTCTTCTCCATGGTTAAAAACTGGCTGGAAAATTGGCGACACAGCGCATGCACGGGAGAATTTCCCGCATGGAATCCGGAAAAAACCGTCCCGGATTCTCCTTCCCTCCAGAATCAACATCTTCAGCCCCCTCTTTCCCCACCCTCACCAAACGATAGTCCGCGGGGGTTGAATGCCGGACCTGCAGAAAGGGACAAAGAGTCTTCTAAGATTCCCTTTTTCAGCGTTATCATCCCTGCCCACAACGTAGAAGGATATATCCAACAGACAATAGAGAGCGTCGCCTCTCAAACCTGGGATGATTATGAAATCATTGCAGTAGATGACGGTTCTACGGACAGAACGGCTGCCCTCTTGGACAAAATGGCAGAGAGCCATCCGAAACTCAGGGTATTGCACCAGAAGAACGGAGGCGTGTCCCGGGCACGCAACGCAGGCATTCGGACGGCACAAGGGCTTTATATTGCCTTTCTGGATGGAGACGATGTTTGGAGAAAGGACCACCTGCAACTGGCTCATCAATTTTTCACGCAGAGTCCTGACATTCCGTGGTATTCCAGTTCACATATTACATTTTCCAGCCTTGAAGACATTCCGCCTTCGCCACCTTCCGCCCCGGAAGAATCGTCAAAAATCGTCAACTATTACAAGACCGGATGGAGGACGATCTGGAGTTCCAGCACGATTGTTCAGACTTCTTTTGCTCTTGAGTGGGAAGAACTTTTCCCTCCCGGCATTGCCATTGGAGAAGATATTGTCGCATGGAACAGGCTGGCATCCCGGAATCCCCTTGTCGGAATCAATTTTCAGCATACAGCCTTTTACCGCACGCGGGAAGGCTCCTCCATGCAGTTGCCTGTTGATGTTAATACGAAAGTGAAACAAGACGCCGCTATTTTCAGCAACATCATGGCCGCGATGCCCCTCCAAGAGAAGCATATACGGGAAAGCCGGCGTTATTATCAATCCTTGTCCCTTGATTTCTGGTGCAATAGAATCATATGCAGCAATACAAGACAATGGTTTCCCTGCATTTGGAAACGCCGGTCTGTGACGGGGTTGCTGCCCAGCATATGGGTCAGCCTGTTTGTTGCCTGTAATTGCCTGACTGTTCTATTTTTTGCCGCGCCGCTCCTGATTTTGCAAACTGTTAAACACCGCCTGCACAAGAAATCTTCCACAAGGAAGAATCCGCAGATGGAGGGCCAATAGCCGTCCTCTTCCTTTTTTGCAAAAACACATCAGCATCGTCCGGCGATCATTTTACCGCCTTTTCCCCAGAGAAAGAGGAAAGGAGACATTCAGCCAAACTGTTAAAATGTGATCCCAATCCTGAACAAGTCATGTCGGTTGCAACATTGACGGCTCATTCTACAGAGCATGACGGGAGGAAGAAACAGGGAAAAGAGGTATTGCCCAGCGAACGATTCCTGCTTAGTCATTATTTCATGTAATTTATTTATTTACAATGAACAATGGCCTTCAATAATCCCATGAAAAGAAAACAGGCACACCTCCGGGTCGCCGTCAAGCACTGGATATTTGTTCTCCACTCGACACTTGACAAGTGAAACCATATCCCTCTTCATCGTGCTCATGGAGCATGAAACTGCTGAATCTCTCCAGGGAAAAACCGTTATCGCCATTTTGGCAAACATGCCTCTGGGCCGCTTGCTCGATGAGTTCAGCGGCAGGGATCATAAAATCCTTCCCTGGATCTTTGCACTGTTCCATGCTTTAACGCGCCAAAAAGACTACGATATTCACTGGATCACTCTGAGCAAACTCGTATCCGAACCTGAATGCAGGCATCTTAACGGCCAGACGCTGCACATCATTCCCCAGCGCAGCATAGCCGTGGACCTTCTCACCATGCATCTGAGGCCTTCCTTCCAGATCCACAGGCTTCTTGATCTCCTTCAGCCCTCACTGGTCCATATCTGGGGGGTGGAAGGAGCCTATGCCACGGCATGCAAAAAGTTCAAGGGGAAAAAACTCCTTTCCTACCAGGGGGCTCTTACCGCCTGCTGTGAACGGGCTCCCCAGGTCTTTCTGTTCAGAGTTCAAGCGTTTCTGGAAAGACTTGCCGTTAAGCATTACGGCCAGATCACCTGTGAATCCCCATGGGGGGCGGACCGGGTGGCGGAAATTGCCCCTTCCTCACAGATTTCACTCATGGAGTATGGGGTGGAGGAATCCTTCTTTCATATGGGCAGGAATCTTTCAGATACTCCCTCATGCTTTTTCGGTGGGACCATTTACGAGTTGAAGGGCGTTTCCTATCTGGTGGAAGCCTTCAAACATCCCGATCTCGCCCATGTTCAACTTTACATTGCCGGAAACGGCCTCCTCAAAGCCCGTCTGGAAGCAGAGTCCACACCCAATATTCACTGGCTGGGAGCCGTTTCACGGGAAACGCTCCAGCAGTATCTTTCCTCTGCATGGTGCTTGGTACATCCCACTTTGGGCGACAACAGCCCCAACATTGTGAAGGAAGCCCGCGTGATGGGGCTTCCGGTCATCACTACGGAGGAAGGGGGGCAAACGCAGTACGTCAAGGATGGTGAATCCGGATATATCGTTCCCGTACGGGATAGTGGAGCCATCCGAGAAGCGGTTCTGAAAGTGACGCATGACCGGGAAACCGCCTTGAACATGGGCCTCCAGGGGCGGCAGGAATGCCGCAGCCTGCTGAATGTAGACCGGACGGCGGAAGAATGTCTCAACCTTTACCGCACCATGTTGAATTCCGATCTTTAAAACCGGTAAAAGGTATTATCCGCCCAATCTTCCAGACTGAATGCTCCCAGCGCGGCCGCACGACGGATATTCCGGGACGGCGGCGTCCCTACCAAACGTCCCGAATCAAAAACCTTGAAACATCCGATCACGATCAGAAAATGCTCCACGAACCGCCGACAAAAACGGCCATCCCGGCAAAGAATCTGGCTTCCACCCCCTTAATTGTCTCATAATATATTCCGCACGATGCCATCAGAACGACGTTTTTATCCTGCTTGCCCATGAACTGCCTGCCTGCCGTATTATTTATCGCCGGGCCCACAGGATCGGGCAAATCTTCGGTAGCCGTGGAGCTGGCGGATTTACTGAACGCGGAAATCGTCAGTACGGACGCCTATCAGGTTTACCGGGAAATCCCGGTGCTCACCGCGGCACCTTCTCCGGAAGAACAGGCCCGCGTGCCTCATCACATGATTTCCATCATTCCGGTTCAAACCTCATGGGATGCCACGGAACACTACCGCCGGGCCATGCAGGACATCAAGCAGATCCGCGCCAAGGGGAAAACGGCCATCATCACGGGCGGATCAGGTCTCTATTTCAAATTCCTTTCCCACGGCCTGTCGGAAGCCCCTCCCGGAAATCCGGAAATCCGGGCTTCCTTTGCTGGCCATTCCACAGAGGAACTGTACGCACGCCTCCTGTCCCTGGACCCGGCAGGTGCCGCCGCCACCAGCCCCTCCAACCGGCGCTATGTGGAACGCAACCTGGAAATTGTCCTTGCCGGCGGTAAACCGCTTTCCTTCTGGCGGCAAAACTGGCAGAAACAGCCTCTTGGCCCCGGTTGGGCCATTACCCGGCCCATTCCGGAACTGGACTACAGAATAGCCCTCCGCGCAACCCGGATGCTTGGGGAAGGAGCCGTGGAAGAAGTTGCCGCGCTGGGACCATGTTCCGCCACGGCGGAACGAACTCTGGGCCTACAGTTGATACGCAGCATGCTTCAGGGAGAAATCACGCAGGAGGAATGCCAGGCGCGCCTGGCGCTTGCCACCAGGCAATACGCCAAACGCCAGCGCACCTGGCTCAAACGGGAGCAATGGCTCCGGGAATTGCCGGCCAATCAAAATTCTTCCGCACGGCAGCTCGCAGAGAATATCATGCAGGAGTTGAAATCCGGATCTCTCTCCATCCAGCGGTAGCTATTCCTGTATACCCTCTCAAATCCCATTTTCCATGCCGCTGTTGCCGGACCGGGTAAAATGCTGGAAAAACGCCTTGGCATCATCAGCTCCTATCGTAAAGTCCGGATAGTTCGCGGATGTAAACATGCGGCGTCCTCCCCGGACATTAACGGCTTCCACTGACAGTACAACGGCTTCTGCCATATTTGGAGATTCAGAAAAATCGTCCTCTGTAAAAACAGGAACCCCGCGCAGCCGGGCCCACACCTGCCGGGCCTGCCAATCGTCCGACAAGACGGAAATGGCGGATACCACTCCTTCAAACGCCTGCAGATGTTCAGCAGATATTCCTGCCTGCGTATAGCGGCAGTGCTGTACAAACCCGTCCTTGTCCGGAAACACGGCCGTCATCGTAAAACGCGTCCACTCTCCCGGTTTCGGAAAAACAATCTGTATTTGTGTTTCGTTCATAACCAATTAATTGCTCTGAATCATTCCGCACCATTCCCTCAGGATAGTTCCGCCATAGTAACGGGGAGTGTTAACGCCCATCTCTACAACGCCGCTTGCCTTGGCCAGAGACAGCTTGCTTTCGGAAAATATGCCCTGGAAGGAGTCAACTTTAAAAGTCTCCGGCAGAATCTTGTAGGAAACGAGACGCCAGGCGTTCCTGTCCAACCCTACCAGCCACACGCCGGAATTATTGTCGTAACAATCCACGGCCAGCCCTCTTAATCCGAAATTCTGGGGAATGGAAAGGGAATTGGAGGAATTGACAACCGTACCAGTTGTCCGGTCCCATCGGGACATACGGACAGACACGGCGCATTGACCATTGTCCGGCACGCCGATTCTGACCTCAATCCAGTAGCGCATATAATCATCAGGAGTGGTAAACGGCTCTCCATTCAGGTTCGTATAATCCTCATTGAAGGCAGTATTGCCGAAAGCAATGGAATCAAAACACCATCCGCGGCCAATTCCGCAGGAAAGGGGAATGAAGCAGCCGGTCAATACATTGTAGGAATTATTTAAATAATCCCTGGAGAAGAGAGTAAACTCGCATTTGGCCACGGTGAAGGCAGTTGCAGTGGTTTGCGCCAGCCAGGAAGAACGGTCTACAAGCGTACCCCATGTAAAGGGGTTGGAGGCCTTGAAAAAACTTTTTACTGCGGAGTTTGCAAACTCATTGACAACCCGCAGCTCTTTGTATCTGGCGGCCTCCGTGTCCATGGATGGAGCCACGGGGATATTGATGCCGCCGTTGGCGTTGACAGTATGGAAAAACGTCCCTGCCTGGGCCGTCAGGTTCTTCAGAAAGGCATCCTCTCCATTTTTAATACCGCCGTCCTGGGCAGACAATCCCAGGGCGGCTCCTTTAAAAGTTTGTGTTACAATGGCATCCTCATCGGAAACCTCTATAGCTTCCGTAGGAGCGGTAAAACCGAATTGCCCGGGATAGGACGCTTCCAAGATGGAAAGGGGTTGTTTTCCATCATTGCGGATGGCTTTCACGGTACATTCAGTCGTACAGGTAAGGGCATAATGTGCACCCGGAATGGTGTTTATTTTCATCGTGTGGATTTCATGGAAAACGATGATGGAATTCATCCATTATGAAATGTGTTGCAGAACGAATTGAATCATAACAGGAATTCCTCCGCGGCTGTATTCCGCCCTCCGGCACACTGTGTCCGGCCGAGGCATTTCGTTCCTTTGACCGATGGGAAAGCCTTTCCCATCATGTAATGGTGCCACTTTTTCCTTGGCTTGCCGGGCCATATTTGATTTACAGGGGCAGGCGCAGCGGATTCCGCAAACGGAAACCGGGGGCGCCGGCATCAATTTCCCTTTCAGCACAGTGGCACGTATTCTTGTAGGCTTATCCGGCGGAGTGGACAGTTCCGTTGCGGCGGCGCTGCTCGTGGAGCAGGGCCATGAAGTCGTGGGGGCCTACATGAAAAACTGGGTGAATGATGAAGGCATTCCCGGAGAATGCCCGTGGGAACAGGATATTCGGGACGCGCTGGCCGTCGCCCAAAAAATCGGGATCGAATTCCGCGTGATCGACCTCGTGGAGGAATACCGCGCACGCATCGTGAACTATCTGATTGAAGGCTACCGGGCCGGATACACGCCGAATCCGGACGTGCTGTGCAACCGGGAAATGAAATTCGGCGTGTTTCTGGATTATGCCCTGGAACAAGGGTTCGAATACGTCGCCACAGGCCATTATGCCCGCAGGCTGGATACGCCGCAGGGGTCGTTCATCCTGCGCGGACGGGACCCGAACAAGGACCAGTCCTATTTCCTTTCCCTGATGCGGCCCGGCCAGATTGCCAAAGCCATGTTTCCCCTCGGCGACTTGCTGAAGCCGGAAGTCCGCGCGCTGGCGGACAAATACGGACTGCCCACGGCCCGCAAGAAGGACAGCCAGGGCATCTGTTTCATCGGCCAGGTGAAAATGAGCGACTTCCTGCGGCATTACCTGCCGGACAAACCCGGAAAAATCGTGGATACGGAAGGCAGGATTCTCGGCGAACACCAGGGATTGCACCTGTTCACGATAGGACAGAGAAAGGGGCACGGAATCGCCTCCCCGCGGGAGGGCGTCGCCTACGTCGTGGCGGGCAAGGATGTCAAACGCAATCTTCTGATCCTGGGGTATGAAGAGGCCTCCACACGGGGCCTGTATGCCTCCCATGCGGTTGTCGGCGGCATCTCCAACACCCTGTCGCCTTTGCCCGCCCGCATCATGGCCCAGCCCCGCTACCGTGCCAAGGCGGAATGGACCGCCTGCGAGTACCTGGAGGAAGGCAGGGTGCGCCTGAGCTTTGAAACGCCTCTGCGCGCCCTGGCCGTAGGGCAGGTCTGCGCCTTTTACGATGGGGGAAAACTGCTGGGAGGCGGTTTTTTTGAATCCATAGAGCCATGATTGATCCGGAACGCACCATAGCCGCCCAGGCCACTGCCGCAGGCCAGGGAGCCATCGCCGTCATCCGCATGAGCGGAACCCGGTGCACGGATATCCTGGGCCGCTGTACTCCGGAGGGATTCCCCGCCCGCCTCCGGCCGCGCCGCGCCGCGCTGACCCATATTCTGGAAGAGGACGCCTCCCCCATCGACCAGGTGCTGGTCACGCACTTCCCGGCTCCCGCCAGCTATACGGGGGAAGACACGGTGGAGATTTCCTGCCACGGCGGCATGCTGGTGACGGAGCGCCTCCTGAAACGGCTGTACCAGTGCGGAGCATCTCCCGCAGAACCGGGAGAATTTACGAAAAGGGCCTTTTTGAACGGACGGATGGACCTGACCCAGGCGGAAGCCGTCATGGACGTGATCTCCGCGGGAAGCGATCTGGCGCTGAAAGCCGCGCAATCCCAGCTGGACGGAAGCATCGGCGCGCGGGTGGATGAACTCAAGGACGAACTTGTCCGCGTCCTGGCGCACGTGGAAGCCTATATTGATTTCCCGGACGAGGACATTTCCCCGGACACCGCCTCCGCCCTGCTCTCACGGCTCGGCAACGCGGAAGAACAGCTTTCCGGCCTGCTGGGCTCGGCTGCCGCGGGCCGTCTGCTGAGGGAAGGCATCCGGACGGCCATCGCGGGACCGCCCAACGTCGGCAAATCCAGCCTGCTCAATACCTTGCTGGGATACGAGCGCGCTATCGTCAGCAACATTGCCGGAACCACGCGGGACACCGTGGAAGAATCCATCCAGATCGCCGGTCTGGCCCTGCGCCTGATTGACACGGCCGGAGTCCGGGAATCGTCCGACCTCATCGAACAGGCCGGCATCCTGCGCACCAACAGGGCACTTGAAGCCGCAGACCTGGTTCTGGAAGTGGCGGACGCCTCCCAGCCCCGCACCACCCCCCTCCTGACTGAAAACCGCGGCACGCCCAGTCTGCTGATCCTGAACAAGAGCGACCGTGGAATCCATACGGACGGGCGGGAAGTTTCAGGAATCCGTTTCTCCTGTTCCACGGGAGAAGGCCGGAAAGAGCTGGAACAAGCCATTATCCGCACCTTCGCGTCCCAACTGCCCACTGAAGCGGGAAGCTCCTTGGTAGCCATCAATGCCAGGCACCAGCATGAACTGGGTCTGTGCCTGGAACACGTCCGCCTGGCTTCGGAATCCATCTCCCGGCAGGAAAGCCCGGAATTCACGGCTCTGGAACTGCGGGAAGCCCTGGCCCATCTGGGGGAAATCACCGGAGCCGTGGATACGGAAGACGTGCTGGGCGCCATCTTTTCCTCCTTCTGCCTGGGGAAGTAATACCTTGACAAGAATGATAACAAATCTTATGGGTATATTTTTAATATACCTCTCTCATGCGTAGTTTACTTTCTTTTCTCGCTGTTTCCTGCCTCTGCATCCTTTCTGTCCAGGCAGAAACGTATTTTGCCCAGAATGTCTCCTTAGACTCCGGGTGGGTGAATACCAAAAAATTATGGGACGGCTCCGATTATAATTTGTGCTGGGCGGCAACAGCCAGCAACCTGCTGCAATGGTGGCAGAACAATTCTTCCGGCATTCCTGCATCCATCCCCAACGGACTGGGGGAAAACGGACGTACGGAAATTTATAATACTTTCATTTCCAATTGGAAAAATACGACAGGAAGTGCAGCGTCTGCGATGGAATGGTATATGGGAGGGTACACGCTCAACAGCAATATTTATCAAAACGATTTCAAGACAGGAGAAGCAGAAGCCAGACAAAGCGGCAGGTATTGGGAGGAACACGTCAAATTAATGGGATTTTCCACGGACATCATCAATTACCCTTGTCCCTATATTACCGGACAATCCATCAATGGACTCGAGGACGTTCAAGGTCTTGGAAAGCTCTTCCCATCATATTTTGACAGGGGCGGATGCATAGCCCTTACCTACCAGGAAGGGACCCAATACAACGGCCATGTGATCAGCTGCTGGGGAGTGGAGATCAATGAGGAGACGGGAATGATCGAATTTGTTTACGTTACGGATTCCGACAATGACAAAGGGCTTGAAAAAAGAGCCGTCGTCTACAATGAAACGGACAACCGCCTGCATTTGGGAAGCGAAAACAGCAATAACTGGATCAACGCCTATGACGCCTTAATACTTCCATTTTACAATGTCCCGGAACCTTCTTCCTGCTCCATGGTTCTTGTTTTTGCGGGGTTCGCCCTTCTGCGCAGACGGCGTTCCCTTTAATTTTTCACGAAGGGTTTTCCGCCTTACGGCTCGGAATCTTTGGAATCTTCGGAAACCTCCGCCTCCGCTTCCGGAGAAAACAGCGGAATGTAGGAAGGCAGGTTCCAGTTCCAGCGGATGGCCGCCAGGCGTACGGAAAGCGTCACGACGAACCCTGTCACAAAGCAGGTGGAGGAGTCAATGCCCAGATAAGAGAGAGCGGCATAAGCCACGCCGCCCATGAGCGCCGCCGTAGCATACAATTCACCGGGACGGAAAACGTAGGGGACGTTCCCGGTCAGGACATCGCGCAGCAAGCCGCCCGCCACGCCGGTGCAGATACCCATCATCACGGAAACGGTAGGCGTATAGCCGTGCAAGTATGATTTTTCCGTGCCGATCATGCCGAAGAGGGCCAGCACGATGGCGTCCGCCACGCGGATGGTGCCCAGGGGCGGCGGATACTTCTGGGCCAGGTAGAAAGTCGCCAGGCTGGTAATGACGGCGGCAAGAACAAAAATCTCCCCGCTGGGAAGCGTCCAGTACACCGGGATATCCAGCAGCAGGTCGCGCACGGTTCCTCCGCCCAGAGCGGCCAGCGTTCCGCACACGATAACGCCGAACAAGTCCATCTTCACCCGGGAAGAGGCAATGGACCCCGCCAGGGCTCCAATGATGGTACTCATGATTTCACAAATGGAGAGGAACATGACGGGAGGCGGGAGGGAAGGAAGGGAAACCGGAATCAGCACACCCGTATCCACGGAAGGGACGAATCCTGCATGGCGCAGAACAGGGAGGTGGAGCCGAGGCCCATGTCATGCAATGTAGCACGCATCAGGCTTTCTGCCAATGCCGGAGAATTGCTTTCAGCGCTCAAGTGGGCTAAAACAACGTTTTTCAAGGCATTGTGCGCCACGCGCCTCAGCAGGTCGCACGCCTGTTCATTGGAAAGATGGCCGTGCCCGGACGCTATGCGCTGCTTCAGCGGCCACGGCCTTTTGGGCGTGGCCGCCAGCATTTCCGGATCGTAATTGGACTCCACCACCAGGCTGTCCACCATGGACAGGTATTCCGCCACGCATCCGGGGGCCTGCCCGGTATCGCTGATAAAGCCCAGGCTGGACTGTTCCGTCTCAAACTTGAAGCCCACGGGATCCACGGCGTCATGGTAGGTGGGAAAAGGCGTGATGACAATATCACCTATCTTGAAAGACTGCCCTTTCTCAAAATAAGTCCAGGGAGCTTCCGGAGCCTTCTCCTGGACGCACAGGGCGGTATGGCGCGTGGCGTATACGCGCACGGCGTGCTTTCTGGTAAACTGGTGCACGCCCTTCATGTGGTCGGCGTGTTCGTGAGTAAGCAGGATGGCGTCCAGGTCATCCGGCTCCACTCCGGCATATCTCATTCTTTCCCTGAGTCTTGCGGCGCTGAATCCGGCATCTACCAGCAGCACGGTATCCCCCGTTTTCACAATGGTGGCATTTCCTCCGCTGCCGCTGCCCAACACGCAAAACTGCATCATGGGCGGAAATATAATCTTCCCCCGCGGGCGGGGCAAGACCGGATCAATGCTTTTTTCCCGGCATTCATGCAAGAAAAGAATGACTTTATCCAGTACAGGGTTGACATTTCAGGTGCATTAAAGTGTATTGAAAGCACTACGTAGTGTACTTGCAGGCGATGAGCAGTGTATCAGACAACCTATTTGGTGCATACACGCACAAGCTTGACCCCAAAAACCGGATTGCAATTCCGACGGAATGGAGGCCAAGCGAAGGCTGTGCCCTGCTCCTGTTATCCGGACGGCGCCTTGACCTGCCGACGGTGAAAGTCTACACTAGGGACAAATTCCTGCAACTTATTGAAAAAATTAAATCTGCGCCAGGCTACAGTGAAGCGCAGATCGACCTGTTCATCGGCAAACTATACGCAAATTGCGTGGAAGCCATCATCAACGCCCAGGGCAAGCTGCTGATTCCCAAACCCATGTGCGAGCATGCACAACTGAGCTCCGCGGTGCGTCTCGCCGGCCGCGGCGGCTATTTCGAACTATGGGAACCCTCGGCCTATGAAGAAGTCGCCCTGCGTGAAAACGCCAGCATTTCCGACATTAACCAATCCTTCGGCATTTTCTGATCTCCTCTCATGCCTCCAGATCCGTCTACACAGTCCGTGCACCAGGCAGACCCGTTCGCAACGCTTGCGCTGCGCCCGGGCTGGCTTGTCTCCCGCCTGGGCATTGCCGCCAGGACCGGACTGGATGCGGAAGTCACGGCATATTCCATCGTTTTCTGGCTGCATGACGCCCTGCCGGCACAGGACATGATCGCCTGGCAGGAGCAGAAGGCCCGCATCACCGCGGAAATGGCCCTGGCCGGCCAGAAGGGCGCCTACGGCAAACTGGGCGCATTGTCCTCCGACCTGAACCGGGCCTTTGAGGACCATGTTGAGCTTTCTTTACGCGCGGGCGCGGGCGCCCATATCCGCACGGAGGCCGTCCAGGCGCTCGCGGACGGCATCTCGGCCAGCACGGCCTGCCGCCTGATGGCCTGGAGCATTTGCCGCAACCACGTCCATGTGATCGCGGAGCTGACCGGAGAAATGGGAGTGGATGAACTGGTCTGCTCCTGGAAGGCCCTGGCCCCCTCCGCGAACTGGGAAAACGCGTACCACACGGAAGCGCTGAAAGCGCCGGAAGTCGGCGCCAGGCTGGATGAACTGGTGGCGGAAATCGGCGAAGCGGAAACCGTGGCCGCCCCCGCTCCGCAGGAAGGGGAGGAAGGCTCCGCCGGGAACTTCCGCCACATCACCGTCCTGCTGCATGAGACGGTGGAAATGCTCGCCGCAGCCCCCGGCAAACTCATCGTGGACTGCACGCTGGGCGGCGGAGGACACACGGAACTTCTGCTGGAACAGGGAGCCACCGTATGGGGCATTGACCGGGACCCGGACGCGCGGCGCGCCGCCGCGCTCAAGCTGGCCCGCTTCGGTTCCCGCTTCAAGGTGCTTGCCGGCAACTTCCAGGATGTGGAATCCCTTCTCGCCCAGCAGGGCGTTTCCCGGGTGGACGGCCTGCTGGCGGACCTGGGCGTTTCCTCCCACCAGCTTGACACCGCTTCCCGCGGCTTCTCCTTCCGGGAGGACGGCCCCTTGGACATGCGCATGGACACCCGCTCCGCCTTTTCCGCCCGGAACCTGGTGAATGAAGCCCCGGAAGAGGAACTTGCATACATTCTCTGGCAGTACGGGGAAGAACGGGCCTCCCGCGCCATCGCCCGCGCCATCGTGAAGGCCCGCGCCCAGGCTCCCATCACCACCACCGGACAGCTTGTACGGGTAGTGGAATCCGTTTTGCCCCGCAAGGGCAGGCAGCATCCGGGCACCCGCACCTTCCAGGCCCTGCGCATCGCCGTAAACGGGGAGCTGGACGCGCTGGACTCCCTGCTGGACTCCTCCGTGCGCCTGCTCGGCAAGGGGGGGCGCCTGGCAATCATCACCTTCCACAGCCTGGAAGACCGCAGGGTCAAGCAATTCTTCGACCTGCGCAGCCGCCCGGAAATCGACCGCCCGGAATGGCCCGCCCCGCGCCCCAATCCGGACTACTGCTTCCGCCTGCTTTCCCGCAAGCCAGTCACTGCGGGAGAGGAAGAACTTTCAACCAACACCCGTTCCCGAAGCGCCAAATTGCGCGGCGTGGAAAAAATCATCTGACACCGCTCTCCCGCTCCCACCATCATGAAAAAAATCAAACAGCGTTTCACCGGCCACCAGATCAGCGTGAGCATGATCATGTGGCTCATTGCCTTCGCCTCCCTCACCTGCGGCGCGGGCATCACCTATGCAGTCCTGAAAAACGACCAGGTCCAGGTTACGCGCGACATCAAGCAGATGAACGACGAAATAGCCTCTTGCGAACTTACCGGGGAATACTACCGCTCCAAGACCTCCTCCCTGACCAGCCGCTGGGCCATCCGCGACAGGCTGGCCCAGGACAAATCCAACCTTCAGCCCATTGACCCCGCAGCCGTAGAATACATTTCCCCGGAAAACGCCTCCCGCATCGCCGCGGCCGGCAACTAAACGCGTCGCGCCGTTCATGACCACGCTCACGAAATCCAGATTCGCCAGAAGAAGCCTCGTCCTGTGCGGCGTGGCGGGCGCCGTGGTCATCTGGCTGATGCTGGGCCTGGTCAACATCCAGCTTGTTTCTCCCAGGAAAACGGGCGGACTCCCCAGCGGCGGCATTCTGGAACGGGAGGTGCTGCGCCCCCAGCGCGGCCGCATCATGGATGCCAATGAGGAAATCCTCACCAACAACATGCACAGTTCCATCCTGGTTGCGGACGGCTACCACCTGAGCGACCCCAAGGTCATCAGCTACGCGCTCGCCTATTCCAAGGCGGTCCACTCCCCGCTGTGGGCGGAAGCCGAAACGGAAAAGGACCAGGAAAAGCTCGTTTCCGGATTCCGCAGGAAAATTCTCAACCAGGCCGCCAGCAAAAAAAACGGCAGCAAGGAGTACAATCTGGCAAAAATCCTCCTCCAGGAACCGGAGGAGGAGCCGGAAGGAGCGGACAGGGCTCAAAAAAGGATGGAAGAACTTTATGACCCGGCCACAGTGCAGGAATACGTTCAGGCCCACCTGGAATACGCCGCCAGGGTGATCGCGCCCTTTCTGCCGGACATGAGCGTCCAGGACATCGTCAGCGCCGTGGAAAAAGACGGGGAAATCCCCAAAAGGCGCATCGTCATCGCCAAAAACCTGTCGGAGGAAAAAGCGGAACTCCTGCGCGAAGCCATCCAGAACGCCCGCATCCGGGGCTTCCGGTTTGAAACCTCGTCCAAACGCATCTATTCCGTACCGGAATGCATGGTGCATATTCTCGGCTACATTGCCCAGACGGAAACCAGCGGCACCTACCCCGTAGCGCTCGCCGGCCTTGAAAAACAGTTGGACGACCAGCTTCTGGGCCACGACGGCATCCGGGAATGCCGAAAGGACAGCCGCGGGCGCATCATCCCTTCCGCGGACTCCCGCTTCAAGGACGCCGTGGACGGACTGAACGTGCGCCTGACGGTGAACATGGAATACCAGACCATTGTGGAGGAGGAACTGGACGCGGCCATTTCCTTCTATACGGACAGCACCCACAAGCCCAGGGGCTGCATCATCGTGGTGGACCCCAAGACCGGCAACATTCTGGCGATGGCCAGCAGACCGCACTATAATTTAAATACGCGCGAGGGCCTCCAGGAGGGAGCCTACCATTTCGCGGTGCAATCCCTCTATGAACCGGGCTCCACGTTCAAGATCGTGGCGGCCACGGCCGCCGTGGATTCCGGCAAGGCCACATTCGACACCACCATCAACTGCACGCCCTACATCGTGCCCGGCTCCCGCCCCGTGACGGACAAGCCCCGCTTTTACAGCGCCCTGACGCTGGCGGGCGTGCTGAAAAAATCCAGCAACCCCGGCGCCTTCCGCATCGCCCTGAAAGCGGGCTGGCCCACCTATAAAAAATACTTTGACCTGTACGGCTTCTCCTCCAAGACGGGCATCGAACTGCCGGGGGAAACCAACAGCCAGTGCCAGGACGGCAGCAACTTCGTCAACTTCTCCCGCATCAGCTTCGGCTACTCCCTGATGGTTTCTCCGCTGCAGGTGGCCATGGCATACGCCGCCATTGCCAACGACGGGGTGCGCATGCGCCCCCGCCTGGTGGACGGCATCTACGTGGACGACAAGAACTTCCAGCCCTCCCCTCCCGTGGAAGCCTGCCGCGTCATGAGCGTAAAAACGGCCAGAAACCTGCGGAACGCGCTCTTCCACGTCACGGACATGGACGGCACCGCCAAGCGCGCCCGCATTGAAGGATACAATATTGGCGGCAAGACGGGCACCGCCCACAAGGTAAAGCCGACCGGGGGCTATTATGAAAACCGCTACACCGTTTCCTTCGTGGGCATGCTGCCCGTGGAAGACCCGGCCTTTGTCTGCCTGGTAGTCATTGACGATCCTACCTCCAAACACTGCCACCCCGGCGGCGGCACCGTCTGCGCCCCCATCTTCCAGAAACTGGCCACGCGCCTGGCGGCGGCCATGAACATTCCCAAGAACACTCCTTCCGCAGATCCGGACAAGAAAACGTCCCGGGCCACCGCCTCCGCTTCCCCGTCCAACCAGCCGCGCAGATAGAACCACATCATGAAGCTACTTACTCTTCTCAAAGACCTCCCCAAGCACACGCTCACCGGTTCCGGCCAGGTGAAAATCTCCCATCTGGAATGCGACAGCCGCCGCGTTCTGCCCGGCTCCTGCTACATTGCCCTGAAGGGAACGCAGGCCGACGGGCACGCCTTCATTCCGGAGGCCATCAGGCGCGGGGCATGCGCCATTGTGGCGGAATCCCCCTGCACGCAGGAAGCCAGGGACGGCAAGGTCTCCTGGGTGGAAGTGAACGACTCCCGGCTGGCCGTCAGCCTGATGGGAGCGGCCTGGAACGGCCACCCCTCCCGCCATATGTCCATGATCGGCGTCACCGGAACGAACGGGAAAACCACCACGGCCTACATTGCCCATTCCCTCCTCAAGCAATCGTGGCTGCGCGCCGGGCTGATCGGCACCATCGCCTATGACAACGGGGAGGAAATCACCCCCTCCACGCACACCACGCCGGGCCCCCTGGAACTGGAACACCTGCTGAAGGAAATGTTGGAAAACGGCTGCCGCGGCGTAGCCATGGAGGTCTCCTCCCACGCCCTGGACCAGGAACGCGTGGCGGGCATCAACTTCAACGTGGGCATTTTCACGAACCTGACCCAGGACCACCTGGACTACCACCTTACCATGGAAAACTACTTCCAGGCCAAGGCGAAATTGTTCGAACAAATGGCGGCGGACACCAAATCCCGCCGCAAGCCCGTGGCCGTCATCAACATTGACGACGCCTACGGCCGCCGCCTGGCGGAAATGTTCTCCGGCCGCATGGCGGTGAAAACCTATGGTTCCGCCCTGGGCGCGGACTTCCGCATGCTGGTGCACCACGCCACGGCCAGAGGCAGCGAATACGAACTGGAATACAAGGGAAAAAGCTATCTGGTCCGCGTACCCCTGATCGGCAAGTTCAACATGTACAACAGCCTGGCGGCGCTGGCGGCCGTCATCTGCGCAGGCATCCCCGTGAGGGACGCCATTGCCAGCCTCCAGAACATCCCGCAGGTGCCCGGCAGGCTGGAACTGTTCACCCATCCGGGCGGCGCACAAATCTTCATTGACTACGCCCACACGCCGGACGCCCTGGAAAACGTCTGCAAGACGCTCAAGGAACTGTGCTCCCGCCGCCTCATCACCGTATTCGGCTGCGGCGGAGACAGGGACAAGGGAAAGCGCCCGCTGATGGGCGCCGTGGCCGCACGCCTGTCGGACGCATGCATCGTCACGTCGGACAATCCCAGGAGTGAAGAGCCCCTCTCCATCATCAACCAGATCACGGCGGGCATGCCGGAAGGCCGGTACGCCATCATCCCGGACCGCGCGCGGGCCATTGCCACGGCCATCGACCAGGCCCGGCTGGGAGACATCGTGCTCATTGCCGGCAAGGGCCATGAAAACTACCAGGAACTTTCCACGGGCCGCATCGACTTCAGCGACGCCAAGGAAGTGCGCCGCAACATGCGCATCAAAGACGAATTCACGCAGGCATAATACACGACCATCATTCCCATGACCTCCCTCACGGCACACGGCATCTGCAACGCCATCGGCGGACAGCTGGTCAGCGGCCCCTTTGAAAGGGTCGCTTCCGGCGGTGTCTGCACGGACAGCCGCGCCCTGGCGCCGCATGCCGTCTTCTTTGCCCTGGGCGGAGAAAAATTCGACGGGAACCTGTTCGCTCCGGAGGCCTCCCGCACCGCGGCGGCCGTCGTCGTCAGCCGCGTAGAGCCCGGCATCGACCTCTCCTGCGCCGTCATCCTGGTGGAAGACACGCTGGCCGCCCTGCAGAAGCTGGCCTCCTGGTGGCGCTCCAACCTGAAGCTGACCGTCGTAGGCCTGACCGGGTCCAATGGGAAAACCTCCACGAAGGACCTGACCGCCGCCGTCCTCTCCCGGAAATTCCGCACCGTCGCCACGGAAGGCAACCTGAACAACCACATCGGCGTTCCCCTCAGCATCCTGAAGGCGGACCCCGCCGATGAAATGGCCGTGTGGGAAATGGGCATGAACCATCCCGGGGAACTGGCCCCGCTGTGCGGAATGACGCGGCCGCACATCGGCATCATCACCAGCATCGGCACTTCCCATATTGAATACATGGGCTCCCGGGACAACATCGCACGGGAAAAATGCACGGTTGCCGAATGCCTTCCGGAAAACGGCCACATGATCTTTCCCGCGGACTGCGACTATGCGGACATGATCCGGCAGTCCACCCGTGCGGCCTGCATCGACTGCGGCATTGATTCCGGCACGGTGCGTGCGGAAAACCTCGTTTCCACGGAAGACGGAACGCGGTTCACACTTGTCATACCGGACTTCTGCCGGGAAACGGTGGAACTGCCCGTGCACGGCCGACACATGGTCTGCAACGCACTGCTTGCGGCCGCCGCCGGCTGGGTGGCAGGTCTTGCGAAGGAACAAATCGTCTCCGGCCTGAACGAGGCGAAGCTGACGGGAGGCAGGCTGCACTGCAAGCAGAGCGGCGGCATCCTGGTGATAGACGACACTTACAACGCCAACCCGGACTCCATGCAGGCGGCCCTGCGCACGGCAGCCGACCTCCCCTGCACGGGCAGGCGCTTTGCCGTGCTGGGCAGAATGGGGGAACTGGGCACCTTCTCCGCGGAAGGCCATGCCCTGGTGGGCCGTACGGCGGAGGAACTCCATTTCGACTATGTAGTCAGCGTAGGACCGGACGCCGCGCAAATCACGGACGCCATCCCTCCCGGTTCCGCCACCCAAGCCCTGTATCTCGCCACGCCGGAGGAAGCCGCCGAATGGCTCCGCAACCACGTCGTTCCGGGTGACATCGTCCTCTTCAAGGGCAGCCGCGCCGCCCGCATGGAGCAAGTCATGAACCTCACTTTTCCGCCCCAGTAAATCATGTATTCCCTCATCGAACATATCTGCCCCGGATGCGGGCTTGCAGGCACGGCAGGGAGGGCCCTGCTGGCCTGCCTGCTTTCCTTCGTCCTGACCATGGCGTTTGCGCCCAGGGTCATCCGCGCGCTGATTTCCCTGAAAATCGGCCAGCCTATCAGGACGGCGGAAGAAGTGCACAAACTGGCGGAACTTCACGGGGCGAAGGCGGGCACTCCCACCATGGGCGGCGTGCTGATCGTGGGCGCCACGCTGGCGGCTACCCTGCTGTGCGCCAGAATGGGCAACCCCTTCATCATCTCCTGCCTGTTCGTTACGGCGGGGCTGGGCCTGCTGGGCTTCCGGGACGACTACCTGAAAGTAACCAAAAAAACCTCCGACGGCATTTCCGCACGCAAAAAACTCATCGTCCAGGGCTTGGTGGGCCTGCTGGGCGTCGCCTTCCTGTGGCTGTATCCGGAAGGGCAGCCGCGCGTGGAACTGCACGACTACGTCACTTCCCTCTTCATCCCATTCTACGGGCAGGTGAACCTGCCGTGGTACGTTTACATCCCGTTCGGCGCGCTGGTCGTGGTCTCCGCCTCCAACGCGGTGAACCTGACGGACGGCCTGGACGGGCTGGCCTCCGGCTGTTCCGTCGCCACGGGCATCACGTACGCCATCCTTGCCGCGCTGGCCGGCAACTGGCTGATGGCGGACGGCCTGAATATCCCTTTCCATCCGGCAGCCAATGAAATAAGCGTCTTCATGATGGCCGTCGTGGGAGCCTGCCTGGGCTTCCTGTGGTACAACTGCTACCCGGCCAAAGTCTTCATGGGGGACACAGGCTCCCTGGCCCTGGGAGGCGCCTTCGGCATGGCGGCGGTCTGCACGGCGCAGGAAATCCTCTTCATCGTCATTGGCGGCGTCTTCGTCATGGAAGCCACGTCCGTCGTCCTCCAGGTAGGCAGCTTCAAGCTGCGCCACGGCAAGCGCATTTTTGCCATGGCTCCCATCCACCACCACTTCGAACTCAAGGGATGGAAGGAAACGCAGGTAATCACCCGGTTCTGGATGATCAGCCTCCTGCTCGCGTTCCTGGGCCTGTTCCTCATCACCACCGCATAACCAGCCCATGAATCTTCACGATCTCAACATAGCCGTTCTGGGAGCGGGCAGAAGCGGACGCGCCGCGGCGCGCCTGGCCATGAAACATGGCGGACGCGTGTGCGTATTCGACACTTCCCCGGCAATCACCGGTTGGCCGGAAGACATCCCTCTGCATGCCGGCGCCACGGAAGAAGACGGGCGCGCGTTCCGCGCGGACCTGGTTGTGATTTCCCCGGGCATCGAGACGGACTGCCCCTTTGTCAAATCCTTTGGCCGGGAAGGCGTGGAAACCATCGGAGAAATGGAACTGGCCTCCCGCTTCTACCGGGGAAAAATCATTGCCATCACCGGCACCAACGGCAAGACCACCACCACGTCCCTGGTGGAAAAAATCCTGCTCCGCGCCGGAAAAAAGGCCGTTGCCTGCGGCAACTACGGCGTGCCCATGGCGGAAGTGCTTCTCCGGGATGCCGTTCCGGACGTGCTGGCGCTGGAAGTCAGTTCCTTCCAGCTTGAAACCATCCGCGACTTTCATCCGGACGTGGCCGTGTGGCTCAACTTCGCGCCGGACCACATGGACCGCTATACCGCCGTGGAAGACTATTACAAGGCCAAGCTGCACATCTTCGACAAGCAGACGGAAAACGACCTGGCCGTGGTGCGCTTCGGAGAACATCTGCCCGCCCTGAAAGCTCCCGTCCGGACATTCAGCTCCGAATCCCCGGAAGCGGACCTGTATTACCGGGAACCCCTTGTCATGGAAGGAAACTCCACCCTGCTGGACCTGTCGGAAACCTCCCTGAGCCAGCGCCACAACGCGGAAAACGTCATGGCCGCCGCGCTGGCCTGCCGCCACCTGGGCATTCCGGCGAAAACCGCCGCGGAAGTACTGGAGGAATTCACCCCTCCCGGCCACCGCTGCGAAGCCGTCCGCACGCTGGACGGCGTGCTGTGGCTGAACGACTCCAAGGCCACAAACCTGCATGCCCTGGAAGCGGCGCTGAAATCGCAGAACGCCCCCGTCGTCCTCATTGCCGGCGGCAAGGACAAGGGGCTGGACTACATCCCCCTGCGCCCCATGCTGAAGGAAAAAGTGCGCGCCTGCGTGGTCTTCGGCCAGATTGCGGACCAGCTTTACGGCTCCTTTTCTCCTGCGGCGCCCACGGAAAAAGCCGCAGACGTGGCGGACTGCGTGGAAAAAGCGCGCCTGCTCGCCCGGCCGGGAGACACCGTCCTGTTCTCCCCCGGAACTTCCTCCTTCGATATGTTCACCGGCTACGCCCAGCGGGGACAGGCCTTTCGCGACGCCGTGAATGCCCTATCCCCCCTCTCCTGACCATCCCACCAAAACCATCATCATGAAAACGACCAAAAACCCCGATCACAATCCGACCGGACGCACGCGTCCGAAGCGCAAGCTGGGAACCGTACTCCGCGCCAAACTCAGCAGGTACCGTGCCCGCGTCTCCGAATTTGAAGACGACGCCCCCAGCAGCACCGTCGTGCGCTGGCTCGTCGTCCTCCTTCTCCTCCATCTTCTCGTCATCGGCGGGGTGTGGGTGCGCAGCACCTGGTTCAAGAACACCACGGAAATGGTGGAAATGACCGCCACTCTGCCCTCCCCGCC
>JAJQCV010000132.1 GCA_021202525.1 Akkermansiaceae bacterium
TCGTGGAGGAGACCTGGTCCAGGAGTTCTACGGATACGTCAAATACCTTGCCGTCAACGGTGATGCGAAGTTTCTTCATAATAATGTATTGGTATGGAATGTTAAGTTAGATGCTGCCCGCCTGCAGGCGGGACTGTGGTGTAAGGTGAATAATGGATGGATCAGCGGGAGGGCCGGATGCGGTGGGAGGCGAAGATTTCCGCCCTGCCCGCGGCCGCATAGCCGGAACCCGGGGATTGCTTGATTTCCACGATGCGGTGGCTCATGCCGTCCAGGCCCGCATCCACGGCTGCGGAGATGACGGCCACCATTTCCGGCGTGAGCTCCGTCATGGCGGAGTCCACGGCTGCGGAGAGGAGGGCGAGCATTTCCGGAGTCATGCCCTGCTTGCCTGCGGCCGCGGCAGCGGCAGCAGGCACGGCGGCGGGGATAGCGGCCTTGGCTTTGGCCCTGTTCTGAATGGCGGCGGCTACGGAACCGCTGATAGTCAGAATGACGGCCAGGCCACCCAGGCACAGCATGACCACCATGATGCCTACAATCTGGTAGTTCAGATTGTTCATGACGTTGGCCATGCCCTGTGCGAAGGCGAGTGTTGTAAGTAGCATATGAATCCGTGAAGATGGATGTTAAAGCGGCATGTTGCCGTGCTTCTTGGCCGGGCGCACTTCCTTCTTGTTCAGCAGGGTGCGCAGGGCGAAAGCGATCTTGGCGCGGGTTTCTTCCGGGTTGATGACTTCCGTGATCTGGCCCATGCCGGCGGCTACGTAGGGATTGTAGAAGGCTTCGCGGTATTCTTCCAGAAGCTCTCCCTGGCGCTTGGCCTTTTCCGCAGGGTCTTCCACGGCTTTGAGCTCGCGGCCGTAAAGCACCGGAACGGCGCCTTCCGCACCCATCACGGCGATTTCCGCGCCGGGCCATGCGAAGACGGCGTCAGCGCCGAGGTCCTTGCAGCACATGGCGATGTACGCGCCGCCGTAGGCCTTGCGCATGATCAGGGTGACCTTGGGCACCGTGGACTGGGAATAGGCAAAGATGAGCTTGGCGCCGTGGCGGATGATGCCGCCGCGTTCCTGGTTTTTGCCGGGCAGGAAGCCGGGCACGTCCACCAGGTTGACCAAGGGGGTGTTGAACGCGTTGCAGAAACGGATGAAGCGGGCGGCCTTGTCAGAGGAGTCAATGTCCAGGCAGCCGGCCTTCACGTTGGGCTGGTTGGCGATGATGCCTACCACCACGCCGCAGATGCGGCCGAAGCCGACGACGACGTTTTTGGCGAAGTCTTTCTGCACTTCCAGGAAGTCTCCGTTGTCCACCAAGCGCCCGATAATGGGCAGCACGTCCAGGGGCGTGCGGTTGTCGCCGGGGATCAGGTCGTTCATGCCTCCGTCCATGCTCAGGTCCAGAGGGGTGTCCAGCTTGTGGGGAGGTTCTTCCGTGTTGTTGGCGGGCAGGAAGGACAGGAGGCGCTTCAGGATGTCCAGCGCGTGGGCGTCGCTGTCCGCGACGAAGTGGACGTTCCCGGAAACGGAGGCGTGGATGGCCGCGGAACCGATGTCGTCCATCGTGCACTTTTCATACGTCACCTGTTCGATCACCTTGGGTCCGGTGATGTACATGCCGGCGTTGCCGGAGTTGCGCATGATGATGAAGTCCGTCAGGGCCGGGGAGTAGGCCGCGCCGCCCGCGCAGGGGCCCAGGATCATGGAGATCTGCGGAACCACGCCGGAAGCCAGCACGTTATTGTAGAATACCTGCGCGTAGCCGGACAGGGCCGCCACGCCTTCCTGCAGGCGCGCGCCGCCGGAGTCGTTCACCGTCACCATCGGGATGCCGGCTTTCAGGGAGTATTTCTGCGCGTCTGCGATTTTCATGGCGTGCATGTAGCCGAGGGAACCGCCCTGGGCAAGGAAGTCGGAAGCGGCACAGGCGACGGGGCGTCCGTTCACCAGGCCGAAGCCGGATACGACGCCGTCGCCGGGGATTTCCTTCTTTTCCATGCCGAAGTTGTGGCAGTTGTGGCGCACGTGCATGCCTATTTCAGAGAAGGTGCCTTCTTCAAAAAGGTACCCCATGCGGTCGCGGGCGGTCATTTCGCCCTTTTCATGCCTCTTGTCGATCTTTTCCTGGCCGCCGCTGAGGATTACCTTCTTGCGGCGGCTGTTGAGATCGTCAATCAATTTGGGATCAATAGCCATTTGTATAGTGTTATGTGGTATATTCAGGAAATATGTTTAGTGTCCGCATCCGCAGCCGCCGGGATGCTGGCAGAATTCGGTCAGCACGCCGAAGGTGCACTTGGGATGCAGGAAAGTGACCTGGGTATTGTGGGCGCCGGGCACGGGCGGATCATTCAGCACGATGAGGCCGGCATCCTTGGCCTGGGAGATGTTCCCGGCGATGTCGTTGGTCTTGAAAGCGATGTGGTGGATGCCTTCGCCCTTCTTCTCAATGGCCTTGGCAATGGCGCTTTCCGGAGAGGTGGGTTCAAGCAGTTCAATGTGGACTCCGGCAACGTCGAACATGGCGACGCGCACCTTTTGTGTGGGAACTTCCTCGATGTGGGGTTCTCCGAGGCCAAGTGCGTCACGATAGTAGGGAACGGTAGCGTCAAGACTCTTGACGGCGATGCCGATATGGTCAATTTGCTGAATCATATGCGTATGGTGGTTATGAATGCAGGCATCAGCCTGCAATGCATCACGAGCCATTAAAGCGGATTTTTTTTAGAAGTGAAGCGAAAAGCGGAAAAATGGCGAAATCGCATCCGGGCCGTTTCGCCTGCTTGAATGCTTCCGCCGATCAGGTAGGATAGGGGCATGTTCAAGAGGGGATTAGCCGTATTGCTGTTCCTGGCGGCTTGGTTTTCCGCCGCCGCAGCCTACGAACTCCAGCCGTCTCATGTGGCTGTGGTTTATAATGGGAAGTCAACCCTGAGTCGCCGCATGGCCGCGGAGTATGCGCGGGTGCGCGGCGTGCCGGAACGGAACCTCATTGCCCTGGATTGTCCGCGGGCAAATGAGATATCCAGAAAGGAGTTTGACGACCTGATCCGGCTTCCGTTGCTGAAGGCCGCGCGGGAGCAGAAATGGTGGGCGCCTTCCGGCATTTCCTCTTCCCCCATGATGGACCGAAAGATTTTCGTGCTTCTCCTGATGGCCGACCTGCCGATGAAGATACGGCACGAACAGCCCGTGCCGCCGCCCGGGAAGGATATCAACCAGATGAAGACGGACCGTGCCTCCGTAGATTCCGAACTGTCCCTGCTGGCGTTTGACGGCTATGAAAAGCAATCCTGGCTGGCGAATCCCTATTTCAACAAAAGGGAGGATTTTGTGGGCTCCGGGCTGCCTACGTTTCTGGTGTGCCGCATGGACGGCCTGACGGCGGCTACCTGCTTGCGCCTGGTGACGGAACCTGCGGCCGTGGAGAAGAAGGGACTATGGGGCTGGGCCGTGGTGGACCGGGGCGGTCCCCATGCGGAGGGGGACAAATGGATGGACGCCGTGTTCAGGCGCGTCCGGGAAGCCGGGATTCCCGTGTATCTGGACGACTGGCCCCAGACACTGCCCGCCAAATTTCCGCTGAGCCGGGACGTGGCCCTGTATTGCGGATGGTACGCGCGGGATGCGAACGGTCCGTTTGCCGATCCTTCCTTCCGTTTCCGGCCAGGGGCGGTAGCCATGCACCTTCATTCGTTCAGCGCGTCCGAGTTCAGGACGCCGGGCAGGGGATGGAGCGCCGCCCTGCTGGAGAAGGGGGCCGACGTGACGGTGGGGAATGTATATGAGCCTTTCCTGGGCGCCAGCCACCGCTTTGACGTGTTCGCGGACCGCCTGCTGGACGGTTATACGGTAGCGGAAGCCTCCTGGATGAGCATGTCCGTAGTTTCCTGGCAGGGGGTGGTATTCGGGGATCCTCTGTACCGTCCGTATGCCCGCATGAAAAGCATGGACGTGCAGCCCTCGGAAGAGGACCGCTATTTCCAGGGATGGTGGGCCTCCCGGCTTCAGTTTGGAGACCGCTGGCGGGAGCGGGCGGAACGCCTGCTGGAATCCGCGCGGAAGGCCCCGTCTTCTTTCCTTTATGAAGCGCTGGCCCTGGAATACTTGTACAGGAAGGAATATGTTCAGGCCGGGAACATGGTTTCCGCTGCGCTGAATTCCGCGCCCGATGCCCGGGACCATTCCCGCCTTCTGCTGGAATCCCTGCTGGTGGACCGTGCCCGGGGAGGGAACAAGGCGTGCCTGCTCCGGATGGACAGCGTCCGGGCCCGGATGCCCTCCGCGGATTTTCTGCCCGCGCTTGAGGAATGGCGCAAGAGAGTCACTCCCCTGCCGCCCTCCCCCTCTAAAAAATAAAATTGCGCCCGCATGTCAAATTTGGATTGCCTTTTAGGGGATTATGGACCATATTCTGCGTCCCGTAAGTTTTCCTTTTACTGATATTCACCAGCAACAGATAACACAAGATGAACATTATCAACAAAATCGAGCAAGAGCAACTCAAGGCGGATGTGACCCCATTTAACGTAGGTGATACCATCAAGGTTCACACTCGTGTTATTGAAGGCGGCAAGGAACGTATCCAGATTTTCCAGGGCATCGTGATCGCCAAGCGCGGTTCCGGCATCAATGAGGCGTTTACCGTCCGTAAAATTTCCTATGGCGAAGGCGTGGAACGCGTGTTCCCCCTGCACCACCCCCGGAGTGCCAAGAGTGAAGTGGTGAACCGCGGCAAGGGCCGCCGTGCCACGCTGAACGATCTGCGCGGCCGC
>JAJQCV010000110.1 GCA_021202525.1 Akkermansiaceae bacterium
CCAGCCTGTCACGCTGGAGGTCGCGGGTTCGAGCCCCGTCCGCTTCGCCACCTTGTATTGCAGAAACAACCGCCTCCGGGCGGTTTTTTTGTGCCCGGTTGCCGCATTTCGGTATGTTTGGTATGGAGTGCCCCTGCGGAAGTGGCCCCTGACTTTTCTGGAAAGGGGAAGTCCCGGACCGTTCCTGCACTTCCCTTCGGAAATGCCGCTTCCTGTCGCTACCTTCCCGCGGGCGGGGGACCATGCTTGATTTCGGGAGTTCCTTCCGGCATGATGCCCGCATGATTCTGGAACTGCACTCTCCGCTGGACATGCATCTTCACTTGAGAGACGGCGACATGCTGAAACTGGTCGCCCCCCTGAGTTCCGCCTCCTTCGCCGGGGCGGTCGTCATGCCCAACCTGATTCCTCCCGTGGCGGATGTGGAGGCGGTGCAGGCCTACCGCGGCCGCATCATGGACGCCTGCAGCGGCGATGTATTCAAGCCCTGCATGACGGCGTTTTTCCGCTCCTACACGGAAAAGGAGCTGGAGCAGCTCAAGGACCTGGTCTTCGGGATCAAGCTTTATCCGGCGGGGGCCACCACGAACAGCGAAGGCGGCGTGAAGGCCATGAAGGACGCGGAAGCCACCATGTCCATGATGCAGGACATGGGCATTCCCCTGCTGGTGCACGGTGAAACCCACGGATTCGTGATGGACCGGGAAGCGGAATTCCTGGATATCTACCGGAACCTTGCGGAACAATTCCCCCGGCTCACCATCTGCATGGAGCATATCACCACGGCCGCCGCCGTCCGGCTGCTGGACGAATTTGAAAACCTGGCGGCCACCGTCACCCTTCAGCATCTTCTCATCACGCTGGACGACGTGGCGGGCGGCATGCTGCGCCCCCACCTGTTCTGCAAGCCCATCGCGAAAAGGCCGGAAGACCGGGAAGCGCTGCTGAACGCCGCCCTGTCCGGGCATCCCCGCCTCATGTTCGGCAGTGACTCCGCGCCCCATCCCGTCCATGCCAAGGAAGCCTGCGGCTGCGCCGCCGGCGTGTTTACCGCGCCCATCGCCCTGCCGCGCCTGGCCGCCCTGTTTGAAGAACACGATGCGCTGGACCGCCTGCAGGGATTTGTTTCCGGCCATGCGTGCGCGCTGTACGGACTCACGCCGCCCGCCAAAACGGTGCGCCTGGAAAGGCGGGAAATGCTGGTGCCGGACGCTTATGAAGGACACGGGCAGAAGGTGGTGCCCATGGAAGCCGGATGCGTCATTCCGTGGAGCCTGATGCAGGGCGGCTTTACAAAAATGACATAAAGCGGGTTGCATGCCCTGTCTTTGTACTGGATATCCCCGCCGATTCCATTACAATCCCTCCCCATGGATCGGATTCGTGTTTATACGGGCGGAGTAGCTTCCTGTAATGGTTATCTTTTCAAGACAAAGGATAACACTTATGTGGCGGTGGACGCTCCCTCCGGATTCGCGGACTGGATTTACTCCAAAAAACCCGACATCATCATCACGGACCTGCTGATCACCCACCAGCACTTTGACCATGTGGAGGATGCCTGCCGGATGCGCCAGATCTTTGACTGCCGCATTCATGCCGGCCAGCCGTACAATGAGAACCTGACACTTGAAAAAATGGCCCGCGACGCGTGGGGGGCTCCCCCTCAACGTCCAGCCCTTTGTGGTGGATGAGGTGCTCACGTCCGACATCCATACGGCCAACTGGGGCGGTTTGCTCTGGCACCTGCACCAGGTGCCCGGCCATTCTCCGGACAGCATCGTGTACGATCTTCCGGACGAGGGGATCATGTTCACCGGGGACGTCATCTTTGCCGGTTCCATCGGCAGGACGGACCTTCCCGGGGGCAATCTGCGCCTGCTGAAACAGGGCATAGAAACAAAAGTGCTCAACCAGCCGGCCACCACCATGATCTTCCCGGGCCACGGACCGTACACCACCGTGAAAAACGAATTGCTGACCAATCCGTTTATTTCCTGACCCCGCCTGCCGCGCCGCCCGGCGCCGCTCTGGGGTCTTGCGTTTATCAAACATACAAAATCAATGTTATTTTCAGAATTAGGCCTATCGGAATCCGTCTTGAAGGCGGTGGAAAAATGCGGTTATGAACATCCCACCCCCATTCAGGAGCAGGCCATCCCCATCATCCTGGAGGGCAGGGACCTGATCGGAGCGTCCCAGACGGGAACGGGCAAGACCGCGGCCTTCGCCCTGCCGCTGCTGACCAAAATACAGCCGATGGGCAAGCCCCAGATACTGGTATTGGAACCCACCCGCGAACTGGCGGACCAGGTGGCGGAAGCCTTTGCCGAATACGGCGAATTCACCGGGCTGAAAGTGGCCCTGCTGTACGGCGGCCTGGGCTACGGCAAGCAGACGGAAGACCTGAACAAGGGCGCGGACATCGTCGTCGCCACGCCCGGACGTCTCGTGGACCACTTCTACCGCGGCACCATGCGCTTCGGGGAAATCAAGGCGCTGGTACTGGATGAAGTGGACCGCATGCTGGACATGGGCTTCCTGCCCATCGTCCGCAAAATCGTCAACCTGTGCCCGTGGGAAGGCAGGCAGACCCTCTTCTTCTCCGCCACCATGCCTCCGGTCATCGCTGGATTTGCCAAATGGTGCCTGACGGACCCTGCGGAAGTGACCATCGCCCGCCGGGAAGTGGCCGCCACCATCAACCACGCCATCTATCCAGTGGCTCTGGACCAGCGCGACGAACTGCTGCTGGCCCTGCTCAAGGGAACGGACTTCCACTCCGTCATGATCTTCACCCGCACCCGCAAGGAGGCGGACGCCGTATGCGGCATGCTCAAGCAGCACGGCTACCGCGGCGAAGTGGCCGTCATGCACTCCGACATTCCTCAGAAGGAACGCATGGAGGCGCTCAAGGGATTCAAGGCCGGCAAATACGACATTCTGGTGGCTACGGACGTGGCCGCGCGCGGCATCGACATCAGCGGCGTTACCCACGTCATCAACTACCGCGTTCCGGAAAACGCGGAAGACTACGTGCACCGCATCGGCCGTACGGGCCGTGCCGAAGCCACGGGGGACGCTTTCACGATCATGACGGCGGATGAAGTGGACTTCGCCACCGCCGTGGAAAACTTCATCGGCAAGCCCATTGCCCGCAAAAAGCTGGAAGGCTTCAACTACACTTACTCCGCCCTTCTGGAAGACGAGCCCGTGCGCTCCGTCCGCAAGCCCAAGCACGCGGCTCCCAAGCGCCGCAGGCGCTAGGAATCACAAGGAACGGCGGGGAAGAAACCCTGTCCCATGCGTATTCTTGCCATAGACCCAGCCATCCGCAATACGGGATACGCCGTGGTGGAAGGCGACCACCGCCGGGCGCATGCCCTGGACTACGGCACGCTGTCCATTCCCCGGACCGTGTCCCAGTCCGGCTGCCTGCTCGCCATCAAGCAGCATCTGGGCAACCTCATTGACAAATGGGAGCCGGATGAAATGGCGGTGGAACGCATCATCTACGTCCAGTCCCACCAGACCGCCATCACGATGGGGGCGGCCAAGGCGGCCGTGGTCATTGCCGCGGCGGAAGCCGGACTGCGCATCATGGAATACTCCCCCAAAAGCGTCAAACTCTCCGTCGTGGGGCGGGGCGGGGCGCAAAAGGCGCAAGTCGCTTTCATGGTGCGCGCCCTGCTGGAACTCCGGGAAACGCCGGAATCTGATGCCGCGGACGCGCTGGCCATCGGCCTCACCCACCTCTTCGCCGCGGATCCCTTGAAGGCCCACATGATGGAGCGGAAATATATTTGAGGTCGAGGTCTCAAATACGGAAGACAAAAGATCAAAGACCAAAAACGAATGCCCGGACATTCCGTCCCTGGACATCAACAACTTTAGTCTTTGGTCTTTAATATTCAGTCTTTAGTTTGTAGTCTTTCTCCCGCCTTTACGGTTTGAAAGTCCTCCCCTTTCCGTCCTGCCACGCTTTCAGGAGGGAGGCGTACATCTTGTTGAGCTGTTCCAGCGTAGCCACGCGGAACTCGACGGTATTCGTATTCGGGTACGCCTTGACGACGGTCGTATCCGGGTCGATGCCCCCTCCGGTCGCCCGGTTGACGGCGCCGGAACCGAGTTCCTTCGCCCGCTCGGTCACATTCTTGATGGCGTTGATGCCGGAACCCTGTCCCAGCGTTTCCAGGTAATAAAACTTGGTGGGCGTATTCCCCATGGTGATGAGGGTCACTTCATGCACCATGCAGGCATTGTCCAGAATATATCTGTGCTGGGCTACGGCCACAATACGGCTGAGATGCACCACATACTGCCCCTCCGGAAAATTGCCGATCCAGAACTGGCTCTGGTTGTAATCGTCCGTGGACTGAACGGGAGCCCCCGTCCTGGACTGGGCTGAAAGAGGAGTAGCGGCACAAACGCACAGCGCTAGCGCAGAAAAGAAAAACCGTTTCATGCCACTATTTAATATCAGCCAAGCGGGAGTGGGAAGGAAAATCCTCCGAAATGCCCGCTATGACCCCGCGTGGAGACAAGTAATAGCTTTTCCTATTCCGTTGGAGTTTACAGTGTATTAGTGCTCAATCATCGACAAGAGGATTCGAATCACTTTCTGGTTGCTATTAATTTTTCAGCACAATGTGATCATAATGATTCCATTGTGATTTTTATTTATAGAAGCATGGGGAAGAAATGGGGAAATAGTTGTTCTGAAATATCTTGTTATCTTATGATCATATGAAATAATATGGAGGAGTTATGAGC
>JAJQCV010000028.1 GCA_021202525.1 Akkermansiaceae bacterium
TGTTGTTGGCAAGACGTCCTGCGGAATTGTAGCCCTGCCGGGCGATGGTGGTGATCTCCGGCATCAGCTCAACGGTAGCCGCGGAAACGGCAGCTGTCAGAGAGGCCATGCCCAGGCAGATGGTGCATAATATTTTCTTCATTGCCGTCAACATGCCGGATTGCAAATCCGCTCGGCTTCACATGAAACTGGGAGCGGGTTTAATCAATTCAACATTTTATGGTTGCTGTGAAAATTCCGTAAACTGGAACAATGCCTTCGGATTTTTCAAACATGCCTTTTTACAGCAAAGAGCAAAGTTTCAAAATATTCTCTTGACACCGGATTTGCAATCCGTTCTGGGAAGAAATGCCTTGAGTGTAAGATATTTCAACACAGCAAAAGGGCCGCTCTCCTTGCGGAAAGCGGCCCTGTAATATGGTTTGGGAACGGATTAGCGTTCGTTGTCGAAGTTGATGGTATCGTTCAGGACTTCTTCGATGGAGTCCATTTCATCCTCTTCGCCGTCGAGCACGATTTCTTCAGCTCCTTCCGCGGGATCCACTTCAATCTTGCTGTAGCGGGAGAACCCGGTACCGGCGGGAATGAGGTGGCCCATGATGACGTTTTCCTTGAAGCCTTCCAGCGTGTCGGTCTTGCCGAGGGTGGAAGCTTCCGTGAGAACGCGCGTGGTGTCCTGGAAGGACGCGGCCGAGATGAAGGATTCCGTTTCCAGGGAGGCCTTCGTGATGCCGAGCAGAACGGGCTTGGCGGCGGCCGGCTGGCCACCCTGGGAGATCGTCTGTTCGTTGATGCGGTCAAAGGTGGTCTTGTCCACTTGGTCGCCCCACAGGAACTCGGTATTGCCGGGTTCCGTAATGACTACCTTGCGCAGCATCTGCCGCACGATGATTTCCACGTGCTTGTCGTTGATCTCCACACCCTGGAGGCGGTACACTTCCTGCACTTCGTTGACGAGGTGCTCCTGGAGGCGTTCCTTGCCGCAGACATCCAGAATTTCTTCCGGAGAAACGGGGCCTTCCGTAAGCTGGTCGCCCATGTGGACGTGGTCGTCTTCGTGAACGATCACATGCTTGTTCATCGGCACCAGATGGTCCACCAGTTCGCCCATGGGCGTTTCAATGGTGATGACTTTCTTGCCGCGGGAGGTGTTCTTGCTGCTGAGGCGTACAATGCCTTCCACGCGTGCGATGGTGCAGGCATCCTTGGGCTTGCGGGCTTCAAACAGTTCCGCCACGCGGGGAAGACCGCCGGTGATGTCCTTCGTCTTGGCCACCTTGCGGGGCGTCTTGGCCACCATGGTGCCGGCGGAAATGGTCTCTCCGTCCTTCACGGTCAGGTTGGCCCCGGCGGGAATGGCGTGGTGGGCCAGAACCTCGCGGGTCTTGGCGTCGCGGATGACCACCTGCGGGTGGAGTTCCTGCTTGTGTTCCATCACGACGAGGGTGGAAGTACCGGTTTCACGGTCCGTTTCCTTGGAAACGGTGATCCCCACGATCATGTCCTTGAACTCGACCATGCCGCCCTTTTCAGCGATCACGGGCACGTTGTACGGGTCCCATGTGGCGAGGGTTTCATCCTTCTTGATGGAGCCGCCGTTGGGAACGTACAGGATGGTGCCGATGACGGGCTGGTAGGATTCCAGCTCGCGGCCCTGTTCGTTTTCAATGCGGACGGAGCAGTTCTTGTTCAGGACCACGAAGTTGCCGTCCACGTTTTCCACCGTGCGGAGGTCTTCCGTGTAAATCACGCGGCCGTCGTTCTTCGCCTTCACGATGGGCTGCTTGAACGCCGTGGTGGCTGTGCCGCCCACGTGGAACGTACGCATGGTCAGCTGGGTGCCGGGCTCGCCGATGGACTGGGCGGCGATGATGCCGACCGCTTCACCGATCTTCACTTCCTGGCCGGTAGCCAGGTTCAGGCCGTAGCACTTGGCGCAGCAGCCCTTCTTGAGTTCGCAGGTGAGCACGGAACGGATCTTCAGCTGTTCAATGCCGATTTTTTCCAGTTGTTCCGCCTGCTTCTCGTTGATGAGGTCGTTGATGTCCACGATGATCTCACCGCTGACGGGGTCGACGATGCGCTCGCAGGAAACGCGGCCGTAAATGCGGGAGGAAAGGGAGGCCACCTCTTCATCGCCGTCATAGATGGCGTGAACGGTGATGCCGTTGTTCGTACCGCAGTCGTCCGCATAAACGATGACGTCCTGGGCCACGTCCACAAGCTTGCGGGTCATGTAACCGGAGTCCGCCGTCTTCAAGGCGGTATCCGCCAGGCCTTTGCGGGCGCCGTGAGTGGAAATGAAATATTCCAGCACGGAGAGGCCTTCACGGAAGTTGGCCGTGATGGGGCGTTCGATAATTTCACCGCTGGGCTTGGCCATCAAACCGCGCATGCCGGAGAGCTGCTTGATCTGCGCCTTGTTGCCTCGGGCGCCGGAATCCACCATCATGAAGCGCGGGCTGGCCATCTTGGAACCTTCGTTGTGTTCCAGCTTGCGGTACAGGGCCGCCTGGATCACGTCCGTGGTCTGGGTCCAGATATCCACCACCTTCTGATAGCGTTCGCCGTCCGTGATGATACCGTTCTTGTACTGCTTGGTGACCTTGTCCAGCTCTGCGTAGGCCTTTTCGATCTCCGTCTTCTTCTGGGACGGAACGACCATGTCCACGATGCCGATGGAGCAGCCGGAACGGGTGGCTTCCTTGAAGCCCAGGTTCTTCAGGGCGTCCAGGGTTTGCACGGTGCGTTCCTTGCCCACGGTCTGGTAGCAGCGCCAGATGATGTCGCCCATCTGCTTCTTGCCCACGTTGCGGTTGATGTAGCCGAGTTCGCGGGGCCAGATTTCATTAAAGCGCACGCGTCCGGCCGTCGTCACGATCACCTTCTTGGTTACGTCTCCGTACACCACTTCGGACGGCTTCTTGCCGTAATCCGGGTTGTGGAGGCGAATCCAGTCATGGTAGCCGATCTTGCGGGCGGCAATGGCGTATTCCACTTCGTCAATGGATTCGAAGAGGGGCAGGTGCTGGTGGTTGTCCTGGTAATTCTGCACTTCCGCGGCACGGGTGTGCGTCAGGAAGTACGCGCCAAGAATGATATCCTGCGTAGGCGTGGCGATGGGCTTGCCGGATGCCGGGGAGAAGATGTTGTTGGGCGCCAGCATGAGTTGGCGGGCTTCCATCTGGGCTTCCACGGAAAGCGGCACGTGCACGGCCATCTGGTCGCCGTCGAAGTCCGCGTTGTACGCGTTACAGACGAGCGGGTGCAGGCGGATGGCGGAACCTTCAATCAGGACCGGTTCAAAGGCCTGGATGGAAAGGCGGTGCAGCGTGGGCGCACGGTTGAGCATGACGGGGTGGCCCTTGGTGACTTCTTCCAGGATGTCCCACACTTCCGGCGTCTTGCGGTCAATCAGCTTTTTGGCGGAGCGCACGGTGTGCACGTAGCCCAGCTCCTTGAGGCGGTGGATGATGAAGGGTTCAAACAGGATGAGGGCCATCTTCTTGGGAAGGCCGCACTGGTTGAGCTTCAATTCCGGTCCTATCACGATCACGGAACGGCCGGAGTAGTCCACGCGCTTGCCGAGCAGGTTCTGGCGGAAGCGGCCGCCCTTGCCCTTCAGCATGTCGGAAAGGGACTTGAGGGGGCGGTTGCCGGCTCCCGTGACGGCGCGGCCGTGGCGGCCGTTGTCGAACAGGGCGTCCACGGCTTCCTGGAGCATGCGCTTTTCATTGCGGATGATGACTTCCGGAGTCTTCAGGCTCAGCAGGGTCTTCAAGCGGTTGTTGCGGTTGATGACGCGGCGGTACAGGTCGTTCAGGTCGGATGTGGCGAAGCGGCCGCCTTCCAGCGGAACCAGCGGGCGCAGGTCCGGCGGGATGACGGGCAGCACGTTCAGGATCATCCATTCCGGGCGTGTGTTGGACTGAAGGAAGCCCTGGGCCAGCTTCAGGCGCTTGGCGATCTTGCGCTTGTTCTGCTTGGAATTGGTGTTGTCCAGCTGTTCCTGGAGATCAGCCACGAGAGAGGGCAGGTCAATGGAGGCAAGCATCTTCTGGATGGCTTCCGCGCCCATGCCGGCTTCAAAGCTGTCATAGCCGTATTCGTCTTCCGCATTGCGGAATTCCTCTTCCGTCAGAATGGCGCCCTTTTCCAGAGGAGTGTTGCCGGGGTCCACCACAATATAATCTTCGTAGTAGATCACGCGTTCCAGATGGCGCGCCGTCAGGTCGAGCATGAGGCCGATGCGGCTGGGCATGCACTTGTAAAACCAGATGTGGGACACCGGAACGGCCAGTTCAATGTGGCCCATGCGTTCGCGGCGCACGCGGGCGTTGGTCACTTCCACGCCGCAGCGGTCGCAGGTGATGCCCTTGTGCTTGATGCGCTTGTACTTGCCGCAGGCGCATTCCATGTCGCGGGTGGGGCCGAAAATGCGTTCGCAGAACAAGCCGCCTTTTTCCGGCTTGAACGTGCGGTAATTGATGGTTTCCGGGTTGACTACTTCGCCATGGGACCAGCTGCGGATGGTATCCGGATCAGCCACGGTGATGGCTACCTGGTCAAAGGTCTTGGGCTTGTCGCTCAGACCGTGCATTTCCCGAATGGTAGGGGTATCAGACATATGTTAAAAAATCTTTAGAAGAGTTGATGCCCCCTTCCGCACCGTGCGGGGCGGAAGGGGAATGCGATGGATGTTAGAATTTAAGGTCGGAGAAATCGACATCCGCCAGTCCGGCCATGTCGTCGCTGTCAAAGCCTTCCGTCATGCCGTCCACCGGAGCGAGGTCCGTACCGCCGAGCTGCAGGGAAGGTTGTTCGTCCTTGCTGCCGGGGCGTACGTTCAGGCCCAGGGACTGCATTTCCTTCATCAGAACGTTGAAGGATTCCGGAGTGCCGGCTTCCAGGGTATTGTCCCCCTTCACGATGGATTCGTAAATGCGGGTGCGGCCCTGCACGTCGTCGGACTTCACGGTGAGGAGTTCCTGAAGGGTGTAGGCGGCGCCATAGGCTTCCAGCGCCCACACTTCCATTTCCCCGAAACGCTGGCCGCCGTACTGGGCCTTGCCGCCCAGGGGCTGCTGCGTGACCAGGCTGTACGGACCCACGGCGCGGGCGTGGATCTTGTCCGCCACCAGGTGGTTCAGCTTGAGCATGTAGGTCTGGCCCACCACAACGGGGTTGTGGAAGGGTTCGCCGGTAAGGCCGTCGTACAGGATGCTCTTGCCGCCCACGGTGCCGTCCTTGCCGTCGCCGATCCAGGTAAAGCCGTCCACCTTCTTGGCTTCGGACATGTAGTTCCAGATGGTATCTTCACTGATGCCGTCGAACACCGGAGTGGCCACCTTGAAGCCGAGGGCCCTGGCCGCGATGCCGAGGTGGGCTTCAAGCACCTGTCCCACATTCATTCGGGAAGGTACGCCTAGGGGGTTCAGCACAATGTCCACCGGAGTGCCGTCCGCGAGGAAGGGCATGTCCTGTTCGGGAACGATTTTGGCTACCACGCCCTTGTTGCCGTGGCGGCCGGCCATCTTGTCACCCACGCCGAGCTTGCGCTTGGCGGCGATGTACACCTTGACTTCCTTCAGGCCGCCGGGTTCGGATTCGTCCCCGGATTCCATCTGGTCCAGTCTGTGTTCGCGTTCGTCGTCCAGCTCGGTGAAGCGGCCTTCGAAGGAGGTGATGATTTCCAGAATCTTGTTGCGGATCGGGCTGGGCTCGATTTCGATGTGGTCGTGAACCAGCGCCAGCTTGCGCAGCAGAGTCTTGGTGATCTTGCGGTTGGCCGGAATGATGATTTCGCCGGTTTGTTCGTTGACGACGTCAAGCGGGATCTTTTCACCCAGGAGAATGTCGGAAAGCTTCTTGGTCAGCTGGTCAATAAGCTGTTCCTTCTTCTTCTTGTGCTCGTCGTTGATCTTCTTGAACTGCTTCTTCTTCTCCGCGCTGTCCACCACGAGGTCGCCGCGGTGGTGGCCGGAACCCGTGGAAGAAATGCGCACGTCCATCACGATGCCGGTGCAGCCGGACGGAACGCGGAGGGAAGTATCCTTCACTTCCGCCGCCTTTTCACCGAAGATGGCGCGCAGCAGGCGTTCTTCCGGGGCCAGTTCCGTTTCAGACTTGGGAGTGATCTTGCCGACGAGGATGTCGCCCGGCTTCACTTCCGCACCGATGCGGATGACGCCGTCATGGTCCAGGTTCTTCAGGGCTTCGTCACCGGCGTTCGGAATGTCGCGGGTGATTTCTTCCGGACCCAGCTTGGTGTCGCGGGCCTGCACTTCAAACTCGGAAATGTGGATGGAAGTGAACGTGTCTTCCTTGACCGTCTTTTCGGAGATGACGATGGCGTCTTCGAAGTTGTACCCGTTCCACGGCATATATGCCACCAGCACGTTGCGGCCTAGGGCCAGTTCGCCCTGGTCCGTGTTCGGGCCGTCCGCCAGCACGTCGCCGGCCTTGATCTTGTCCCCGCGGCGCACGATCGGCCTCTGGTTGATGCAGGTGCCGGCGTTGGAACGCATGAACTTGCGCAGGGGATAGACGTAAATGCCGTTGTCGCGATCGGTGCGCACGCTGTCCGGATCGGACAGGTACACTTCCGGACGCACAGGCAATTCGCCGTCCTTCGTGGTGATGATGACTTCCGCAGAGGCGGAGGCAACAATACCGTCCGCTTCCGCCAGCACGACGGAACGGGAGTCCCTGGCGCACTTGCCTTCGATACCGGTGCCCACGTACGGGGACTCCGCCACCATCAGAGGCACGCCCTGGCGCTGCATGTTGGAACCCATCAGGGCGCGGTTGGCGTCGTCGTGTTCCAGGAAGGGAATAAGGCCTGCGGCGATGGAGACGAGCTGCTTGGGAGACACGTCCATGTAATGCACGTCGGCCGGGTCCACTTCAATGAACTCGCCCTTTTCACGGGCGGTCACGCGGGAAGTGGTGAAATTGCCCTGTTCGTCCAGCGGGTTGTTGGCCTGGGCGATGAGGTAGCCTTCCTCCTGGTCGGCGGTGACATACTCAATGGTATTGGTGACCCGTCCGTTTTCCACCTTGCGGTAGGGCGTTTCAATGAACCCGAATTCATTGATGCGGGCGTAGGTGCACATGGAATTGATCAGACCGATGTTGGGGCCTTCCGGCGTTTCGATCGGGCAGATGCGGCCATAGTGGGAAGGATGCACGTCTCGCACTTCGAAGCCGGCGCGGTCGCGGTTCAGGCCTCCGGGCCCCAGGGCGGAGAGGCGGCGCTTGTGCGTCAGTTCCGCGAGGGGGTTGATCTGGTCCATGAACTGGGACAGCTGGGAACGGCCGAAGAAGTCGCGCACGACGGCGCTGAGAGCCTTCGGGTTGATCAGCTTGCTGGGCGTGACGCCTTCAATATTCTGGTCGATGAGGGTCATGCGTTCCTTCACCAGACGTTCCGTGCGGGCGAGGCCCACGCGGCACTGGTTGGCCATGAGTTCGCCCACGGCGCGCACGCGGCGGCTGCCCAGGTGGTCGATGTCGTCCACCATCCCTTCGCCCTTCTTGAGGCGCAGGAGGTACTTGAGGGCGGCCAGGAAATCTTCCGCAGTCATCAGGCGCTGGTCCAGGCTGGTGTCCAGACCCAGTTTCTGATTGATCTTGTAACGGCCCACGCGGGTGAGGTCGTACTTCTTGGGATCGTCGAAGAGTCTCTTCAGAAGCGTGCGGGCCTGTGCGGCCGTAGCGGGATCGCCGGGACGCAGGCGCTTGTAAATTTCCTTGAGGGCGGATTCCTCATCGTGGGCGGGATCCTTCTTCAGGGTCTTGATCAGCACGTCGTCCTCGTTCTGGTTGATGACGTCGATTTCCTTGATGCCGAACTGGAGCAACTGGCGCACGACGCCCATGTTGAGCTGTTCGAAGGCTTTGGCAAGAACCAGGTCCTTGTCCTTGATCGTATCGACGGCGACGAGGTTGTGCAGGTCTTCTTCCGTCATGTCTTCGTTCAGGGGAAGAGTGCGGATATCGTAGAACTGGCTGACGATGTCGCGGTCGGTCTTGAAGCCCAGATAGCGCATGAACGTGGTCGCAAGGAACTTGCGGCGACGACGACGGCGGTCAAGATAGACGTAGAGCAGGTCGTTGGTGTCAAACTGGACTTCCAGCCAGGAACCGCGGTCCGGAATGATGCGGAAGGAATGCAGGAGCTTGCCGTTCAGGTGTTGGGCGCTTTCAAAGCAGATGCCCGGAGAACGGTGAAGCTGGGACACAATGACGCGCTCGGCGCCATTGATCACAAAAGTGCCGCGGTTGGTCATCATGGGCATTTCACCCATGTAAACGGTTTCTTCCTTGGATTCGTTGTCGGACTTGAGCTTGAAGGTGACCTGGAGGGCGGCGCTGTAGGTTTCCCCGGCGCGGATAGCCTCGTAGTCGCTCATCTTGGGCTGTTCGATTTCATAAGAAAGGAAATCGAGCTCAATGTTTTCGTCATAGCTCTTGATAGGAAAGATTTCCTTCAGAACACCCTGCAAGCCGATATTTTTCCTGGCCGCGGCCGGCGTGTCCTGTTGTAGAAAATCGAAGTATGATTGCAGTTGAATCTCAATAAGGTTGGGAGGTTCGATGACTTCCTTGATATTCCCGAAGTAGAGTCGCTTTGACATGGGCTGCTGTGGCGGAGATGTTATGAATGTGCATCCTTGCTGCCCGGATGCGGGGCAGAACGGTTCCTTCCTTGGGGAGACGGAACCGACTGGAAGCGATTTGATGTGCAAAAAGCCTCTAGTCGGTCACGCGGGATGTGAAGACGAGGAAGCGCAACAGGAGAAAAAACGGGATTTCTCCTGTTGCGCGGGAAGTAAAAAGCTTACTTGACGTCGATCTTGGCGCCGGCTTCTTCCAGCTTGGCCTTGGCGGCGTTGGCTTCGTCCTTGGAAACGCCTTCCAGGATGGTGGCGGGAGTGCCTTCAACCAGTTTCTTGGCGTCCACCAGGCCGAGGCCGGCCTTCACTTCGCGGACGGCCTTGATCACGGCGATCTTGTTGGCGCCGGCTTCCGTCAGCACAACGTCGAATTCGGTCTTTTCTTCTTCAGCTTCGGCAGGAGCGGCGGCAGCGCCGGCGGCGGCTACGGGAGCAGCGGCGGAAACGCCCCACTTTTCTTCCAGGAGCTTGACGAGGTCGGCGGCTTCCAGAATGGTCAGGGTGCCGAGTTCTTCAGCGATTTTGTTAATATCAGCCATTGTATTGTTTTCTTTTTTGGTTCTAGTCGCGCCAAGAGCCACTTGGCATTTCAGTTCTCCGGCCGGAGTTCCGACAAGGAACCTCTAGGAGAGGTCAGGCCCGGTTTTCACGCATTTTGGCTAAAGTGCAACCGGGCCGTCCGGTCAAGGGGTTAGTATTAAGCAGCGGGTTCTTCGCTGCCGCCGTTTTCCTTGTCCACATATGCCTGAATGACTCGGGCAAGAGCGGAGCCGGCGGCATTGATGGTGCCAAGGAGCTTGGCCAGCAGCTGGTCGCGGGGAGGCAGATCGCCGATGGCGCGGATCTGGTCGGCAGTGAGAACTGCTCCGTCCAGAATGGCTACCTTGTATTCGGCCTTCTTGGAAGCCTTGTTGAAGGTATTGATGGCTTTGGCGGCGCCAGCCACATCGGATGCTCCGGTGATGAAGGCGGTCTGGCCGACGAGGTGTTCGCCGATGTCCGGCAGGCCGGCATCCGTCAGGGCCGTGCGCATGAAGTTGTTCTTGGCCACGTGGCACTGGGCGCCGGAGGCGGCCAGGGCGGAACGCAGATTGGTGAACTCGGGCACGGTGATCGCGGTGTAGTCCACAACGATCAGGAACGGAGAGGCGTTGACGCGGGCGGTCAGGTCGTCAATGATGATACGCTTGTCAGGATTCATGATGTGCTAAATCGGTTCGGGTTACAGTTTGGCGATGGAAGCGGTGTCAACCGGAAGACCGGGGCACATGGCGCATGAAACGGTGACGGATTCCACATAGGCGCCCTTGGCGGAAGCCGGGCGGGCCTTGATGACGGAATCAACCAGAGCGGTGATGTTTTCGCAGATGCTTTCGTTGGAGAAGGACAGCTTGCCTACAGCGGCGGAGATGTTGGCGTTCTTGTCAACCTTGTAGTCGACGCGGCCTGCCTTCACTTCCTTCACGGCCTTGGCCGTGTCGTCCGTAACCGTACCGGTTTTCGGGTTGGGCATCAAGCCGCGCGGACCCAGTACACGGGCAACCTTGCGGACCTCCGTCATGGCGTCGGGGGTGGCAATGGCCGTGTCAAAGTCAACGAAACCGTCCTGGACCTTCTTGATAAGGTCTTCAAAGCCCACGTATTCGGCTCCGGCTTCCTGGGCAGCCTTGGCGGCGTCGCCCTGGGCGAAGACGAGGACGCGGACGTTCTTGCCCGTGCCGTTGGGCAGGGAGACGCTTCCGCGGACCATCTGGTCGGATTTGCGGGGGTCCACGGTCAGGTGGAAGGAAACGGTGACAGTCGGGTCAAACTTCGGCGCCGGGAAGGACTTCATGGTTTCCACGGCTTCGGAGATGCTGTAGTTCTTGTTAGGAGTAACAAGCTTGGCTGCTTCTTGATATCGCTTGCTGCGTTTGGTAGACATGTGTGTATTTGGCAGTGCGTTCGGATTGGTTAATCCTCCTGCGGTGAGTGTTACATACCTTCAACTTCGATGCCCATCTGGCGGGCCTGTCCGGCAAGGATGCGGGCGGCGCTTTCGGGATCTTTCGTGTTGAGGTCAGGGAGTTTGGTGTTGACAACTTCCATCAGCTTGGCCTTGGAAAGAGTGGCAACCTTTTTCTTGTTCGGTTCGCCGGATCCGGAGGCAATGCCGGCGGCTTTCTTGAGAAGCACGCTGCCCGGGGGCTGCTTGGTGATGAAAGAGAATGACTTGTCCTTGTAAACTGTGATGACGGTCGGCAGGAGGTCGCCGGCCTGCTTTTGCGTGGCGGCGTTGAACTCCTTGCAGAATGCCATGATGTTTACACCGGCCTGACCAAGTGCCGGACCCACGGGCGGGGAGGGGTTAGCGGCTCCGGCGTTGATCTGGAGCTTGATGATTTTGGTTATTTCTTTTGCCATGGTTTTGCTTTGTTAGCGGAGAAAATGAACGGCGGAAATGTCGCGGGAAAAGTTTCAGGCCTTCTCAACCTGCCAGTACTCCAGGTCCACCGGAGTGGCGCGGCCGAAGATGGAAACGCTGACGCGCAGCTTGCCTTTTTCCGGATCGATTTCCTCGATGGTGCCTTCCTGGCTCTGGAACGGTCCTTCGCAGACGCGCACGGGGTCACCGACGGCGAATTCCACCTTGGGACGGGCTGCGACGGCTTCTGCGTCCAGCAGGGGCAGCAGGTCTTCCACTTCGCGCTTGCGCATGGGAAGGGGGGCGTTGCGGGAACCGGCAATGCTGATGACGCCGTCAATCTGCTGAATGAAGTACCAGAGGTCCTTGTTCAGGGAGCCGTCGGCTTCCAGCAGGTACATGTTGGCGTAAACGTACCCGGGGAACAGCTTGCTGTGGCGTTCCGTTTTTTTGCCGTTGCGGACTTCGGAGATAAGTTCGGTGGGGACTTCCACCCGGTAGATGAAGTCGGAAAGTTCGGCGTCCTTGGCCTTGCGGATGATGCGGTCACGAACGCTGTTTTCCTGTCCGGAGAGGACATGAAGCACGTACCATTGTTCGTGAGGCTCTGGGGTACTGGGCATGATCGGAAAAAGAAAGTGGGGGATAAAACTAGACTGCCAACTTGATGAGGTAGTTGACCACGCTGTGGAGAAAGATGTCGAATGATGCGACAAACGCGCCAAGGAAGACCATGGCAATCAGGACGACAAGAGTGGAACCCCAGAGTTCGCGGAATTTTTTGAACCCTTTCACCTTGGGATCGCTTTCCCAAGGCCAGGTGGTCTTCTTAAGCTCGCCCTTAACTTCGGCGATGAATTGAGAAATCTTGCGAAACATGCTTCAAGGTGGGGTGATGTATTTGGAAAGAAGTGGCAGGTCAGGAGGGACTCGAACCCCCAACTTTCGGTTTTGGAGACCGACGCTCTACCGATTGAACTACTGACCTGTTGGTTTTCTTCTTTCGGGGGGAGAATGAGGGGACCCCGCGGGGAGGCCCCCTCATTCAAACCGGATGTATAGATTCCTCTACTGGTCCCGGAGGGACTTAGTCAAGGATTTCGCTGATACGACCGGCACCTACGGTGCGGCCGCCTTCGCGGATAGCAAAGCGCATGGCTTTTTCCATGGCGATCGGGGTGATGAGTTGAACTTCCAAGTTGACGTTGTCACCAGGCATCACCATTTCCACGCCTTCGGGAAGGGTGCAGCAACCGGTCACGTCCGTCGTGCGGAAATAGAACTGCGGGCGATAGTTGTTGAAGAACGGGGTGTGACGGCCGCCTTCTTCCTTGGTCAGAACGTAAACTTCAGCCTTGAAGTTCTTGTGGGGCTTCACGGTGCCGGGCTTGATGATCACCTGGCCGCGTTCGATGTCTTCCTTCTTCACGCCGCGGAGCAGCAGACCCACGTTGTCGCCGGCCTGGCCTTCGTCGAGCAGCTTGCGGAACATTTCGATGTCCGTAACGGAAGTCTTCTGGGTGTCGCGGATGCCGATGATTTCCACTTCTTCCATCTTCTTCACGATGCCGCGTTCGATACGGCCGGTGGCCACGGTGCCGCGGCCGGAGATGGAGAACACGTCTTCCACAGGCATCAGGAAGGGCTGGTCAACGGGGCGTTCCGGCTGGGGAATGTAGGCGTCAACGGCTTCCATGAGGTCCATGATGGACTGTTCGGCAGCGGCGTCGCCTTCCAGAGCCTTAACGGCGGAACCCTTGATGATGGGGGTGTCGTCGCCCGGGAATTCGTATTCGTTCAGAAGTTCGCGGACTTCCATTTCCACGAGTTCGATCAGTTCGGGGTCGTCCACCAGGTCGCACTTGTTCATGTAAACGACGATGGCGGGAACGCCTACCTGACGGGCAAGAAGGATGTGTTCACGGGTCTGCGGCATCGGGCCGTCGGAAGCGGCAACCACGAGGATGGCGCCGTCCATCTGGGCAGCGCCGGTGATCATGTTCTTCACATAGTCGGCGTGTCCGGGGCAGTCAACGTGAGCGTAGTGACGCTTGTCCGTTTCGTATTCAACGTGTGCCGTGGAGATGGTGATGCCGCGTTCGCGTTCTTCGGGAGCGGCGTCGATCTGGTCATAGCCGCGTGCTTCGGCGAAACCCTTCTTAGCGAGCACTGAAGTAATGGCGGCGGTAAGGGAGGTTTTGCCGTGGTCAACGTGACCGATGGTGCCCACGTTCACGTGGGGCTTGTTGCGCTGGAATTGCTCTTTAGCCATAATGATATGTTTAGGTTTGGGCTGCTATGGGTCTAGCTTGAAGATGGAGCTTCTGGCGGGAATTGAACCCGCGACCTCATCCTTACCAAGGATGCGCTCTACCCCTGAGCTACAGAAGCATAGACTTCTTCCGCCTTTCGCCGCTCTAAGAGAGTTGTAACTCCGCCCAAACCTGCGGTTCTAGCGGATAGATAGCATCCTCCCGTGTTGCCTGACGAAAAGCGGTCGCTAGATTACGCTTTTAAATACCGGATGTCAATGAAAACGTGAACATTTTTTCGCCTGTATGCCACAATAATGTGGCATGAGTTTCCAAGCTGCTGATCAGGAATGCGTTGAATGCTTGGATCTGTTCAGATCTTCCGTCAGTTTCAGGTTGGGGTCAACGTCTTCATCCAGAGAATGGAAAAGCCCCCGGCGCGCCTTGAGGCAGGCTACGTAGGCAATCATGGCAGCATTGTCCGTCGTCAGGTCAAAATCCGGCAGGATAAGTTCCACGCCTTCGCGTGCGCAGGCTTCCTGCAGGCGCGTGCGCAGCTCCCTGTTGCAGGAGACGCCTCCGGAAACGGAAAGGGTGCGGTGGTCGGAAAGGCGCAGGGCGTACAGGGCCTTGCGGATCAGCACATCCGTAACCGCCCGCTGGAAGGAGGCGCAAAGGTCGCAGAGAGTTTGTTCCGCCAGGTCGTGGGGATTGCCGCTCTCCGTCAATTTGGGCAGCGTGTAGAGAACGGCCGTTTTCAGGCCGGAAAAGGAAACGTTGGCCGTGGCCTCCTTCATCAGGGCGCGGGGAAAGGAAAATGCCTCCGGATTTCCCCGGGCGGCCATGCGGTCTATTTCCGGGCCGCCGGGGTAGGGCAGTCCGAGCATTTTGCCTACCTTGTCGAACGCTTCTCCGGCGGCATCATCCAGGGAACGGCCCAGCAGGCGGTAGTCCCCCACGCCCCGGACATCCACAAAAAGGGTGTGGCCGCCGGAAACGACCATACCCAGATGCGGCACGGGGCCTTCCGGTCGTTTGACAAAGGGGGAGAGAAGATGCCCTTCCAGATGATTGACGGAGACGAAAGGCTTGCCTGTTGCCAGGGCCAGGGCCTTGGCCGTACTGTTGCCTACCAGAAGGGCGGCAACTAGGCCCGGACCTGCAGTGGCTCCGAATACGTCAATGTCCGCCGGGGTGACGCCGGCTTCCCGGCATGCGGACCGGATAACGCCGGGAAGGTCCGCGGAATGGTTGCGGGAAGCCAGTTCCGGAACCACTCCGCCATGCTGGCGGTGAATGGCGATCTGGGAGGAAATGACGGAGGAGAGTATCTCCGGCGCTTCTTCCTCCCCGGAGGAACGCAGCACGGCGACCGCCGTTTCATCACAGGAGGATTCTATTCCCAGGACGGTGAGAGTATCCGGCATGGCTGGAGTGTGGAAAGCGGGATCAGGACGCCTGCCGTATCTGGGCCGGTTCCTTGTCGGTGACTGTTTTCCTGGTAATGGTTACGGAATCTGCGTTTTTCATGCTGGGTACCTTGTACATGATGTCCAGCATGAGGTTCTCGAAGATGGCGCGCAGGGCTCGTGCTCCCGTGCCGCGCTCCATCGCCTCCGCAGCCATGGCTTTCAAGGCGTCCGTATGCACGTCCAGTTTGGCTCCGTACATGGCGAGCAGCTTGGAATACTGCTTGACCAGAGCGTTTTTCGGTTCCGTCAGCAGACGGACCAGCTGGCCTTCGTCCAGCTTGGAAAGCGGGCAGAAAATGGGCAGACGGCCCACCAGTTCCGGAATCATGCCGAAGGAGAAAAGGTCTTCCGGCATGGCCTGGGCGAGAATCTCCTCTTCCGAGTATTCCTTGCTGCCGCGCTGTTCCGTAATGGCCCCGAATCCCATCTGGCTGGCGCCGAGACGCTTGCGGATGATATCCTCCAGACCGACAAAAGCTCCCCCCACGATGAAGAGGATTTTTTCCGTGTTGACGCGGATATACTCCTGCTGGGGGTGCTTGCGCCCTCCGGTGGGGGGCACGTTGCAGATGGTCCCTTCAATGATCTTCAGCAGGGCCTGCTGCACGCCTTCCCCGGAAACGTCCCGCGTGACGGAAACGTTCTGGGTCTTGCGGCCGATCTTGTCGATCTCGTCCACATAAATGATGCCCTGTTCCGCCTTGGCTACGTCAAAATTGGCTGCCTGGAGCAGGCGCAGGATGATATTTTCCACGTCTTCGCCCACATAGCCGGCTTCCGTCAGCGTGGTGGCGTCCACAATGCAGAAAGGAACGTTCAGCATCTTCGCCAGAGTCTTTGCCAGCAGCGTCTTGCCGGAGCCGGTGGGTCCGGCAAGCAGGATGTTGGACTTCTCGATTTCCACGTCGTCCAGGGACTTGTCCTCCAGCGTTATGGAATTCTGGCGCAGGCGCATGTAGTGGTTGTACACGGCTACGGAAAGTACCTTTTTGGCATGATCCTGGCCGATGACGTACTGGTTGAGCGTGGCGCACATTTCCTCCGGGGTGGGCAGGGGGCCTTCATAGGAGGCCGCCGGGGCGCCTGCTTCCCGCAGCATTTCCGTTGCTGCGGCCTTCCGGGCCTCCGCCTGGCACATGGCATAGGCGGAAGGCTCCATGTTCAGGATGCCGCGGATGAAACGGGTGGCGAGCGGAAGGCCGTTATCCTTCACAATCATGTTGACGCAAATCTCAACGCAATTGTTGCAGATGTAGAAATCTTCCGCAATTTGAATGAGCTTGTCCACCTTGTTCCCCGGTTTGCCGCAGCAGGAACAGGCTGGAATGTTGGGGTTGGTACCGGACATAATCTGATATTGAGAGAGTAGGGGTAGCCGGCAGGATTCAGGCCTTGCCCTTCTTCTTGTTTTCCTGTCCGTCCTCGTGATGGGTCAGCACCTTGTCCACCAGTCCGTAGGCTGCGGCTTCTTCCGCGGTCATGTAATTATCGCGGTCGGCGTCTTTCTCAATTTGCTTTTCCGTCTTGCCGGTGTGCTTGGCCAGAATGCCGTTGAGGCGTTTTTTCAGGTTGAACATGAATCCGATGGTGCGTTCCACGTCAGAGGCGGTACCTTGGGCGCCGCCGGAAACCTGGTGGATCATCACATGGGAATTCGGCAGGCAGAAACGCTTGCCGGGCGTGCCGGCCGCCAGCAGGACGGAACCCATGGAGGCGGCGATGCCCAGGCAATACGTGTTCACGTCGCAGGAAACGAACTGCATCGTGTCGTAAATGGCCAGGCCCGCAGTGACGGAACCGCCCGGGGAATTGATATACACATGGATATCTTTCTTGGGGTCGGCCATTTGGAGGAACAGAAGCTGGGCGATCACGGAATTCGCTACGTCGTCGTCAATGGCGGAGCCGATGAAAATGACGCGGTCCTTGAGAAGGCGGGAATAAATGTCAAAGGCGCGTTCTCCGCGGCCGTCCTGTTCCACCACCATGGGAACGTAATAGGACTTCACGGTTTCCGGGTTGGAAGAGTGGGGTTGAAACATATGATTGTTGCAGGTTCGATGTTTTATATTCGATGTAGTTCCCCTTCTGGCGGATACAAAACGGGGGAGTCGGGCATTCGCTCCAACTCCCCCTGGTAAGGTTTCTTGTGCAGAGGAGGGTTATTGCTCGTCTACGGTTACTTTGGCTTCTTTCGTCAGGAAGTCCAGAACCTTGGCTGTCAGCAGGCTCATTCTGATGCCGTGCACACGGCCTTCCCGCTGGATTTCCCGGATGTAAGCCTTGAGTGCCTTTTTCTGCTGGCGGGCCTGACGTGCCACTTCATTGTAGAGTTCCATTTCCGTGACGGAGATCTTTTCCACCTGCGCCACTTCTTGGAGCATGAAGAAGACCTTCAGGTTGCGCCGGGCTTCGTTTCTGGCTTCCTCGCGGGCGTCTTCCACGAACTTGTCCATGTCGGCCGGGGGATTGCCGCTGTACATGGCCTGCTGGAGCTTCTGCTGGAGGATGCCGTACACTTCCCGTTCCACGACGGCTTCCGGCAGGTTGAAATCAAGCATGTCGGCCAGCTTTTCCGTGATCTGGTCGGCCTTGGCTTCATCGATCTGGAGGGTCTTGCGCTGGGCGATGTTTTCCTTCACGGCGCCCTTGAGTTCTTCCAGGGTCTTGCCGGGCAGCACCTTGGCGGCGAATTCGTCGTCAATGGCCGGGAGCTCCTTCTCGCGCACTTCCTTCACGGTGGTGTGGAAAACAAGATCCTTGCCGCGCAACTCCGCGATCGGGAAAGTATCCGGAATGGTCACGGTGATATCCTTGCTGTCACCGGCCTTCAGCCCTTCCAGGGCGGAGGCGAAACCGGGCAGGAACTGGTCGTCTTCCACCTTCATCCACTGGTTTTCGCGGCCTTCCAGGAAGCCCACCGGCTTGCCGACGGCTTCCGCTACGGGCTTGCCTTCCAGCGTGGTCTTGAAATCGATGATCGCTACGTCGTCCATCTTGGCGGCACGGTCCACGGGAACAAATTCCGCGATCTGTTCGGCCAGGGAGTTGAGGGATTCCTCCACGTCCGCTTCCGTTACTTCGGAGGAGGGAACCTTCACTTCGATTCCCTTGTACTCCGGCAATTCAAATTCGGGCACTACGGTCATCGTGCTGGTAGCGGTGTAATTGCCCTGCTCGTCGATAGACTGTTCCGGCTTGCCGAAATTGAGAACTTTCAGCTTGGGATTCTGTTCCAGAGCCGTGGAGCAGGCCGTTTCAAAAAGGGTGTCGAGCAGCTCTTCCTCAATCTCCTTCTTGAAGCGCTTTTCAATAATGGACTTGGGAGTCTTGCCGGGGCGGAAGCCGGGCAGCTTGGCTTTGCCGGCGTAGGAATCCACAATGGAGGCGCGGCGCGCGGCCGTGGTTTCTGCGGGAATGGAAGCTTTCAGCGTGGCTGTGCAGTCCGGTTGAATATCAACGTTGATTTCCATAAATAATACGGTCAGTGTTAGAATGAAAGTGGTTTATCCCGGCTTCCGGCATCAGGGCGGCGTCAGGACACGGGCGGCGGTAAATGTAATGAGAGGCTATCTTAAGTGCAAGCTATTGCACAGGAATGACACAATTGCCATTTCGGCGCATGAGTGCGCAACAAGTAAAATGTGCGGCAACTGCGTTCTACGTGGAATGTCGTCTTGACTATGTACGGGGAAAAGTCCTTTATATCCCAAGTATTAAGTTCCGCTCTCATGATTCGCCCCGTTTTCCTGATTGTTTCTCCTCTTCTTCTGGCATGTTCGTCCGCCTTGTCCCAGGACAAAACTACTCTTAACAGGGGCGGTTACGGCTCCGTGATGACCCCGGAGCAGGTAGCTCGCGAACTGGGGCCGGAGACAGGTATTCTGCCCGGCGACCAGGCGTATGAAGGCAAGCCCGTCAAAAGCGTTTCCGTGCGTTACAGAAGCAGCGGCAAAACCGTTTCGGAAGACCGCCTGAAAAATCTGCTGGCTACGCAGCCGGGTACCAAATATTCCCCGGATGTGGTGAACAAGGACTTGGAACGCCTGCTGGAAAGCGGTTTGGTAGGGGGCAATACGACGGTTGCCGTGGAACCCTCCGGCGACGGCGTCAGCGTGGTATTTGAAATGGCGGCCCAGAATCTGCTGGGCGGCGTCGGTTTTCAGGGCAATACCGCCTTCGACAGCCGGGATCTTTCCGAAGAATGCGGGTTAAAGGGCGGGGAAGCCCTCAGCGACAAGGCGCTCAGCAGCGCCATCACCAAACTGCGCACCTACTATCAGGAATCCCGGTATCCGGACGTGCAGGTCTCCTATTTTTACCAGAAAACGGAACGGCCCGGCTTTGTGGACGTGATCTTCAACATCAATGAAGGCAAAAAAGCCAACATCATCAACATTGACTTCGTGGGCAACGAGCATGTCAGCTCCAAGGACCTGCGCCAGGTGATGAAGACCAAGGAAAAGGGCTGGCTGACCTGGATCACCAAATCCGGCCGTATTGACCGCGAACAACTGGAGGACGACTTGGCGGAATTGGTGACTTATTACCGTAACAAGGGTTATCTGCGCGTCAAGCTGGACAAGATTGAATACTTTGATTCCGGCAAGGGCAACGAGCAGAAGCTCACCATGAAGATCACGATCTCCGAAGGCCGCCGCTACAAGGTCAACCAGGTGGCGTTCGGGCCCACCAGGGTATTCACTTCCCAGGAACTCGTGCCCGGCCTGAGCATGTACAACGGAGACACCTACTCCGCCCAGAAGGTGGCCGACGACGTGACGATGATCCGCCGCTATTACGGTTCCCGCGGTTATGCGGATGCCACGGTCCGTCCGGATATCCAGGAAGTGGGCATTGATCCCAAGACCGGTTACGGACAGATCAACATCGTTTACCATGTGTCGGAAGGCAACCCCTACCGCGTGGGCAACATCCGCGTCATTGGCAACAACCGTACGAAGGACTACGTCATCCGCCAGGAACTTCCCCTTCAGTCCAATGACCCGATGAACTCCGTGGACTTGGATACCGCCCAGAAGCGCCTCCAGAATTTGAACTACTTTGACCTGGTGGACGTAGCCCAGGTGGGGTCCACCCGCCCCGGCTACCGGGACGTCAATATTGAAGTGGCGGAAAAACGCACCGGTTCCCTGAACATCGGCGTGGCGTTCTCCTCCATTGAAAGCGTGTACCTGTTTGCGGGGATTACCCAGTCCAACTTCGACATGTACGACTGGTCCTCATTCGTGGGCGGCGGCCAGCGCTTCGCCATCAACACGCGCGTCGGTTTTGAAACGCAGGATGCCAGCATCTCCTGGGTGGACCCCTGGTTCCTGCACCGCAAGCTCGCCTTCGGCACGGAAATCTTCTACAGCAACTCCTCCTACTACTCCGACTACTACGACCAGCAAAACTACGGCTTCGCCGTTTCCCTGCGCAAGCCGATCGGCGAGCTGGACTACGTGAAGCTGGAATACCGTCTGGAACAGTACCGGATTGACGCCAAGGGGAACGCCCCCATCTTCTTCTGGCTCCAGGACGGGGACTACCTGCGCAGCCATGTGGAACTCTCCTACACCATCGACACCCGCGACGCCCAGATATTCCCGCGCAAGGGCGGCAAATTTGAGGTGCTCGCCGGTTATTCCGGTCTGGGCGGCGACGTGCATACCTACAACTTCGGCATCAACGGCGCCTATTACTGGAACCTGCGGGGAGACACCATTTTCAGCATCAATGCCGGTGTCGCCACCGTGGACTCCTACGGCGACCATGACGTACCCATCTTTGAACGCCTCTATCTGGGCGGCCCGTACAACATGCGCGGCTTCCGCTTCCGCGACGTGGCTCCTTACGATCCCGCCCTGAGCGGTGATGAAACCATGGGCGGCCGCTCCTCCTTCTTCTGCCAGTTTGAATACTCCATTCCGGTCATTGAAGAAGTCCGCATCGCTGTCTTCTATGATATCGGCTTCGTAAATGGAGACGCCTTTGACTTCGGCACGTCCAAAATCGTTTCCGACTATGGCATCGGTCTTCGCCTGAACCTGCCCATCGGCCCGCTGGCCGTGGACTACGCGATTCCGGTCCAGAAAAACAATGCTATTGACCGCGGCGGCCAATTCCAGTTCTATCTTAACTATTCCTATTAATTTAATTCCTCCCTCCTGACCTATGAGCAATTTCCGTATCGTTATTCTGGTGCTTCTGGTAGTGGCCCTGGCTGTGCTGGGACTGATATACGTGAATCTTTCCGGAAGAATGGACGTCCTCCAGCAACAGCAGCAGCTTGCCGTCTCTTCTTCGGCGCCTGCCGTGAATGCTCCGTCTCCTTATCTGCCCATGCCCACGCAGGCCGCCCCGGCGTCCATGCAGCCGGCAGTAGTGGCGGACCCCGTGATGGTTGAGGAACTGGCCCATGCAACGGCGGAACTGGAACGGGCGAAAAAGGAAAATGAAGACCTGCGCCGCCGCCAGGACGTAGCGGAACAAGAACGTGCCCTTCTGGTACGGCGGAATTTGGAAAAGGGGGATCCCCAGCTTCAATGGCTTAACGACATCAGGGACGCCGAGCAGGTGGGCCGGGTGACGGAATACATCCGTGAAGCCAACCTTGTTTTGTTCCAGGCGATCGGCAAGCCGGAATTGACGGTCGGCCAGGAACTGGGCATCCGCCGCCGCGGGGGTATTTTCGCCGCGCTGATTGTGGATGGCGTTGATCCGGACGGCAAGACCTACCAGTCCTATGTGAAACGCAACAAACTCTTTGACAGTAACGACAAGGAACCTCTCAAACCAGGGGATGAGGTGATTATTCCCCCTGCAAGCTGGCATGCCGGCCTGCCTGAGCTGGACGAAAACAATGCGAACCCTGCCGGCAGCGCTCCCGCTCCTGCTGCCGCGCCCGCCTCTTCGGCGCCCGAGCCTTTTGTGGTTCCCATGGAACCCTGATCCGCCCTGCCGGATGCATCCAAGCAAAAAAGAAAAGACGTGCATTTGAAAGAAAGATTGCAGTCGGACGCCGGTCCCACCCTGTCCTTTGAATTCTTTCCGCCCAAAAACGAACAGGCGGCAGCCGCCTTGTATCAGACCATTCGTGAACTGGAACCCTACCGGCCCAGTTTTGTCAGTGTGACATATGGCGCGGGCGGCTCCACCAGGGAACTGACGCGTGAAGTCGTCTTGCGCATCCAGAATGAATCCCGCATTCCCACGGTGCCCCACCTCACCTGCGTAGGGCACAGCCGGGAGGAAATATGGAACATTCTGGACCGGTACGCCCAGGCGGGAGTGCGCGCGGTGCTGGCCCTTCGCGGTGATCCTCCCCGCGGCGTGGAGCATTACGACCGTTCGGCGGATGCCTTCAGATATGCAGCGGATTTGGTGGCATGCATTCGTGAATACAACGAATCCGGCCGCCATCCGGACCCGGACGGTTTTGCCATTGGCGTGGCGGGTTTCCCCGAAGGCCACCCCTCCACCCCCAACCGTCTGCGGGAAATGGACTTTCTTAAAGCCAAGGTGGATGCCGGGGCGGACTATATCTGCACCCAGCTGTTTTTTGACAACCACTGTTTCCTGGATTACCGGGAACGCTGCCTGCTGGCCGGAATCAAGGTGCCTGTTCTGGCAGGCATCATGCCCGTCACCAGCCTGTCCGGCATGAACCGCATGGCGGAACTATCCGGAGGCACCTGCTTCCCCGCCCGGCTGCTCAAGGCTCTGAAGCGTGCCGGGGGCAATCCGGACGCCATTCAGGAAGTGGGCATTCAGTATGCTTCCAGCCAATGCGCGGAACTGCTGGACGCCGGCGTGGACGGCATCCATTTTTATACGCTCAACCAGAGCCGCGCCACCCGCCAGATTTACCGCAATCTGGGGCTGAGAGATTCCCTCCAGCTCCTGGAACATGGCGAAGATAAGTAAAAAGCTGATTGATTTGGCCGGCGCAACACTGTAGAACCCTCTTCAACGTACTATGGATATCAAGGATATTAAGCGGGCCATGGACAATATGCCCATGGGGGATGGAAGCGCTTTTGCGGAAATTTCCGTCGGACCGGCCAAACATGAGCAATTTCTGGATGAGCATTACGGCAAGGTTGCCTTGATCGTGTTGCTGTGCATCCTTGGCGCCGCCGGCTGGATCATTTACAACGGCATGCAGGAATCCATGGAGAAAAAGGCCGGTGCCGCCCTGGTGGCCGCCATGCCTGAATCTCCTGCCACCGGAGAGATTTCTCTGAATGAACAGGGCCTTCAGCAGGTCATGTCTGACTTTGACGACTCGCGTGCCGCCGTCACGGCTTCCTATCTGCAGGCCGTCGCTCTGTGGAATGCCGGGAAGGAAGAGGAAGGCATCTCCAAAATGAAGGCGTTCATTGATTCCGCTCCCACGGAGGAATGGAAGGCCCAGGCATCCGTTACGCTGGCCTGCCGCCTGATGAACGGCGGCAAGGCGGACCAGGCGGCAAGCCTGTTCCGTTCCGTGGTTGATTCCGGTGATCCCACGTTTTCCGCTTTTGCCACCATGTGCCTGGGCGATATCGCCAGGGCTGGAAAGGACAGCGTTGCGGCCGGAACCTTCTACCGTGAACTGGCCGAGAAATTCCCGTTCAGTGCGTTTGTTCTCGATTTGCAGCGGAATGGCTATGTGCGCCGCAAGGCTCTCTTTGACGTCCAAAGCCCTGTAAGGATTGAGGCCGCCGCGGATAAAAAATAAAACCTTTCCTTTAAGAATACAGCTTCACCGGACCGCATGCCGCAGTAATGCCGTGCATGCGGTTTTTTGTGTCCGGATGTACGGCTGACTGCCCATTGTTGACGGGTGCGTGACATATTTAGACAAAAAGGGAACTTTGTCCGCGCTTTACGGGTATGGACCTGATGGCCCATGATTCATCAAACCATTTTCCGAACCATGAACAAGTACATGAAATCTTTCTGGCTTCTTCCGCTGGCGGGACTGTCCCTTTCCCTGTTCCCGTCTTGCACGACGGACAGCTACGGGAACACGTCAGTAACGCCCGGAGGCGCTGCCGCCATTGGCGTGGGCGCCCTGGCTGCCGGGGCTGCCATAGGTGCGGCCGTCCAGCACGACCGTGACAAGGACAGGTACCGCAATGACTGGAATCATCACCATCCGCCGCCCCCGCCCCCTCGTCCCTACCACCGGCCTCACCGGCCGAGGTAACTCTCTCTTTTTTGTGGAATGATTGAAAGCGGCCCGTAAACGTACTTGTTTACGGGCCGCATATTTTTCAGGGGAATTGAAAAACGGAAACCGGAAAGCAGAGCCGACCCATCATGGTGGCATTCCGGCAGGCGTCTTGCCTTTTATGCCGCCTTATTGGTGTGAAAGGAGCGGTTTGGCGTGGATGCTCAAGTGCGTTCTCCCTGGCGGATGCCGTTCAGGGCCCAGTGCATGCGCTGTCTGGCGCTGTCCGGATCACTGAGAATGGACCCCAGTAGCTCCAGAACGGGGCGGGCCGCCTGGGGATCGTGCACCTGGAGCTGGCCGGAAAGAATGAAAGGCGCGCCGCCGCAGCAAACCAGATAAATAAGAACGTTCATGGGATTCCCGCTCACGATGGAGCCTTCCTCCTGGGCCGCCTGAATGGTCTCCAGCAGCACGAAAGGATGCCGAGTGTGCAGCCCGGAAATAAAGCGGATCGCCTCCTTTCCCCCTGCCAGGGCGTCCAGTACCAGCTGGGCGATAAACTCTCCGTGGAGGAGGAGGAAATCCATAATGTCCTCCAGAATAATCTCCAGCTTTTTTAAGGAGGGCAAATGGACATTGGCATGCGTCCTGACGCCGGTGAACAGGGGCTCGTACCAGCGTTCCAGCAATTCATTCAAAAAGGCGTCGCGATTTCCAAAGTGGTAGACGAAACTCCCCGGATTGGTTCCCGCACGCAGGGACAGGCCGCGCACGGTAAGGCCGCGGAGTCCGGATTCGCTGGCGATCATGGCTCCCGTATTGAGCAAATGCTCTCTGGTGGATCTCCGTTTGGTCATATGGAGGGAATGATAAAACCATGTGTGCTCCTTATGATTTGGAAATGCAAGGACTTGTTACGTCTGTTATTGTAAAGGGCGGAACCGGGGCCTCGTCTGGTCCCCGATTCCGCCGTCTGGAATCCCGGCCGGTCAGGACTTGGCGTCCAGCTCTTTCCTTCGGGCCGAAATCCAGCGGGAAAACAATTTGGCCGTAGCCGGAATAATGAGCAGGTTCAGGATGGTGGCTGAAACCAGTCCGCCGAACTGCACGATGGCCAGGGGGCCGAGCAATTCGCCGCCGGGCTTGTCGATGGCCCAGATCAGCGGCAGCAGGCCCAGAACCGTTGTCAGGGACGTCATGATGATGGGAACCACGCGTTCACGCGATCCTTCCCGGATAGCTTCCACCGGGGCCATTCCCCTGTGTTCCAAGGCCCGGTACCTGTTGAGCAGGATCAGGCCGCTGCGGATGGCAAAGCCGATGACGGTCACGAACCCGACGATAGAGGCTACGGACAGGATGGGCGGAATATACGTGGTGCCGAACAGGGAGGACAGGGTGCCCGGAGACGCCAGGAAAACGGCCACAATGCCGCCCACCAGGCACAGCGGAATATTCACCAGCGTCAGCATGGCGCGGCGCACGCTTCCCAGGGCGGAGGACAGGAGAAGAACGATCAGCACCATCACGATGGCTCCCAGCACGTAAAGCCGTTCGGAGGCCGACTCCCTCGCCTTGATGGTGCCGTCATAATCAACGGTGCAGCCCATGGCGTTCATGACCGGGTCCAGCTTCTCCCGGCAGGCCTTCGCCAGGTCCCCCAAGTTGGAATTGGGGGAGGGATTGCAGGAAATCATGGCTTTCCGCATCGTATTGTCTCTCAGAATCAGGTTGGAAACCTCCTCCCGGTACACCTGGGCCACGTCGTCCAGGCGCACGGTCTTTTTGTCCGGGGAAATAAGTTCCAGACTCTTGACGTCCTCCATGGACGTCTTCAGCTTGGGGTCGATGCGGAGAACGATATTCCAGTGATCCTGATTCTTGATCACCTCTCCCAGCTTCTGGCCGTTCATGGCTGTGGAAACCTGCTCCGCGGCATTGGCCATGGTCAGGCCGTGGGAGGCCAGGGCCTCCTGGTCGTACTGCACGCGAATGGTATCCACCATAATCTCCCGGTTGGCGCGTGCGTCGGCCACTTCCGGCAGGGAGGCCAGAATCTCCTTGGCCTTCTGTGCCGCCAGCCGGAGCTGGGGCAGCTCCGTTCCGTAAATATTGATCGCGATTTCGGAATTGGAACCGGACAAGGCGGAACTGATGCGGTGGGCCAGCGGGTAGCCGATCATGGAACTGGTGCCGGGAATATCGTCAATGCATTCCTTGATAGCGGCGCGCAATTCCTTTTGGTCCTTGTTCAGGTCCACCCGGACAAGCAGCTCGGAGGCGCTGACGGGTTCTGCGTGCTCGTCGTTCTCCGCACGCCCCGTGCGCTGGGTAACGCTCAGCACGCCGGGAATGTGTTCTATATCCTTCATCACCTTGCGGGAAATGCGCTCCGTTTCGTCCAGGGACGTTCCCGGCACCGTGCTGACGAACACCGTATAGCAATCTTCGTTAAATGGAGGCAGGAAGCTCGTGCCGAAAGTGGAGCCCAGCCATAGGGCCAGCAGGGTGACGGCCGCCATGATGGCGCAGACCGTCTTGGAAAAACGCAGGCAGAACTCCAGTACGGGCGCATAAATGCGCTTGATGAGGCGGGAGCTGAAGGAATCCCCGCTCTCCAGCGTAGCGGCGTTCTTGCTCTTCTTGAACCACATGTAGCACAGCACCGGCGTGATGGTGACGGCTACGATGAGGGAGGAAAGCAGGGCCAGCATGTAGGAAATGCCCAGGGGGCGGAAAAACTGGCCTTCCAGCCCGGACAGGAAAAGAACCGGGGTGAACACCAGCAGGATAATCACGGAGGAGAAGGAAATGGACCCCACGATCTCTCCCTTGGCCTCCATCAGCACTTCATACTTGCTCTTTCGCTGTTCTTCCGGCAGGGCGGCGTTCCGGTTCAAATGCCGCCACGCTATTTCCACGAAAATGATGGCGTTGTCCACCACATCCCCCACGGCCACGGCCAGGCCGCCCAACGTCATGATATTGATCGCCAGCCCGAAAACCGGAAACATCATCATCCCGAACAGGACGGACAGGGGCATGGAAATCAGCGTAATAATCGCCGTCCGCAGGTTCAGCAGGGTCAGGAAAATCACGATCATGACGACGGCGCCCGCTATGAGCAGCGTTTCCGTGCCGTTCTTCAGGGACATCTCGATGAAATCCGCCTGGCGGTACGCGCTGGTATGCAGCTTCATTCCCTTGGGAAGCTGGCTCTGGCTGAACTCCTTCATGGCCGCGTCCACGGCTTGCGTCAGTGCCAGCGTATTGGCTCCGGGCACCTTCTGCACGGAAAGCACCACGGCGTCCTCTCCCATGAATCCGGCATCGCCGCGCCGCGGAGCTCCGTCGATCTTCACCTCTGCCACGTCCTGAAGTCGTAGAATGCCGGAAGGATGCCCAGGAACCAGGGCGCGGTTGAGCTGTTCGATATTGGCCGTGCGGGTATCCTGCTGAATGGGAAGCTCCTGCCCGGCCACGTCTTCCAGATACCCGGCGGGCACGGAAGACTGGGACTCTTCAATGGCCGTTTTCAGGTTGGAAAGATCAACCCCGGCCAGCTTCAGCCTGTTGGGGTCGTAAACCACCTGGTATTCCGGCAGGCGGCCGCCCAGCACCGTCACCTGGCCCACTCCGGGAATAGCCAGCAGGCGCGTGCGCAGCTTGTACTCCGCAAGCTGCCGCATATCCAGCGTGGAAGTATCCTTGTCCCCCGTCAGGGCAATCAGCATGATCTCCCCCGTCACGGAAACGATGGGGGCCAGTTCCGGGGATGTATTCTCCGGCAGGGTATCCCGGACCGCGGCCAGGCGTTCCGCCACGATCTGGCGCGCCTGGTAAATATCCTTGTCCCAGTCGAAATCCACCCACACGAAGGAAAGGCCGCTGCCGGATGAAGCGCGCACCCCCTTCACCCCGGCCGTGCCGTTCATGGCGGACTCAATGGGAATGGTGATATACTGCTCCACTTCCTCCGCCGTCAGGCCGGGGGCTTCCGTCTGGATGGTGACGCGCGGCACCTTCAACTCCGGGAACACGTCCACCGGAATATTCTTCACTACGAAAATGCTGATCGCCGCCAGGGCGAGCGTCAGCAGAATCACGGTGATTCTGTTGTTCAGGCAGAATGAGATGAGAAAATTCATAAACTCTTAGTGATTGAATGCTGATGATTAAAGATCGGAAAAAGTATTTCAAAAACCATGCACTGATTCATTCTCTCTTTAATCTTTCGTCTTTGGCCATATTCAGTGTTCTCCTTCGTGGAACTGCCCGTCCGCATGGAAATGCCCGGCCGCTTTCTTGCTGCCTGAGCCTTCCGCGGGCAGAATATACTTCAGCTCATACCCTCCCTTCGTGACGATGGTCTGGCCGGGAATCAGGCCCTTCACGGGCGTTTTTCCCTGGTGGGCGGGCAGTGTCTGCACCTTCTTCATGACAAAGGCGTCCTCTCCCATCTTGATAAACACCACGTCATTCACGCCCACTTTCACCACGGCGCTGTTCGGTACGGGAATAAAACCGTCCGTAGCGAAATCGCGGGAATACAGGTCCAGCCGTGCAAGCTGTCCGGCGTGCGTGCCTTCCGGCAGCCGGTCCGGCGTAAAATACAGGGCGCGTGACTGCGTGGCGGGGTCCACCTGGTCCGCTACCCTCAGAGAACCGTCCAGAAGCTCCGTATTCTTCCCCCGGGTCAGCGCAAGCTGAGCCTTGGCGTAATGGACGGGATCCGCCCCGTAAATGGTGGTGGCGAATTCCAGCTCCCCCTTGTTGGTCATCACGAGCGCGGGCGCGCCCTGTTCCCCCCAAGCCCCCTGGGTCATGTCCACGGACTGCACGGAGCCGTCCGCGGCAGCGTGCACATAAAGCAGATTGTCTTTCAGCTCTCCGGAAGCGGTTGCCAGTTTCAATTTGTTTTCACTGGCCTTCAGGGCGGCTTTCAGGCTCTCTTCCTCCGTCTCCTTGAACCGGATGGTGGTGTTCAGCTCGCTGTTCTTGGTCCCTATCTTTTCCAGTGTGTCCCGGCGTTCCTTGAGGGCGGCCAGGTCTGCAATGCAGCGGTTCAGTTCCGCTTTGGCTTGGGCGGCGGCTCCCTCCATCTCCACAATATCCGGAGAGGCCAGCGTGTACAGAAGCTGGCCCTTGCGCACCTGCTGGGCGGATTTCACGTGGAACGTGACCCGGCCCGCCGCGGGAAGGGCGTAAGTATTCACGGCGTGCGGAGGAATGACCATCTGGCCGTGCAGGGTCTTTTCCGCCCCGTGGGGCACGGCGGTCACCTTCTCAAAGCGCATATCCAGGGAATGGCGGGCTTTTTCATCCACGTGCAGGGGAATCATGTCCGCCAGGGCGCCGGCTCCTCCTGCTGAGGGCTTGTCGTGATCGTGGTCATGGTCGTCGGTGCAGGCCTCCCCTTCCGCGTGCTGGTGGCCTTCATGGCCGTGGTCGCCGGTGCAGACGGCGCCGTCCGGATGAGTGTGCTCCTTGTGGTCGTGGTCGTCCGTGCAGGTTTCCCCCTCCTTGTGCTGGTGTTCGTCATGGCCGTGGTCTGCCGTGCAGGGAGTGCCGTCGGCATGGTTGTGTTCTGCGGAAGCCTCCTGGGCGCCGGGAACGGGGCTGAGGCCGAAAACGGGGGCAATCCCCAGAATGATGGAAAAATAAAGACGTTTCATGTTTGTGAAAATGGTTGATGGAGGTGAATGAACTATTTTGATTGAAGATTGGCGTGGGTGATGTAGCGCAGCTGTGCCTGAATACCCAGCAGCTTGTCCAGATTATCCAGGAATGCCAGGCGGCTTTCGTAAAGCTGGTGGCGGTTTTCCGCCAGCTCCAGCAGGGAGGCTTCCCCGATGCCGTGCAACTTCTCCATGGTCTGGACGGAAGAGGAAAAGGACTCCATGCGCTGAAGCTCCGTCCGGCAGTGGCGGATTACCATCTGCTGGGCGGCCTCAAGCTGGCGGGCGTTGAACAACTCCGTTTTCCAAAGCTGGACGGTTTCCAGCCGGGCCGTATTCCGTGCGCCGCGTGCCTCTGCAATGGCCTTGCGGTTGCGGTTCCAAAGGGGAATATTGAAACCTATTTCCCCTCCTACTTCCTTCTCCCCGTCGTCGCGGGTGAAGGACGGCCCCAGTTCCAGTTCCGGGTACTGCCTGCGGATTTCCGTCTTGAGCAGGGTTTCCGTGGTGGCGTAAGTGGCCATTTGGGTTTTTACCTTGGGGGACTCCGTCAGCGCGGCGGGAGACGGGGCGGCTACGGCGGCGGGAAGGTTGAAGCCCTGTCCGGTGAGGAAACGGAGCCTTGCAACGCTGGAAGGGTGCATGCCCATCAGCTTGACCAGTTCCATCTGCTGCTCCAGTTCCGTCTCCGTGACATTCTGGAATTCCCGGATGGCGTCGTTCATGCGCTGGGAGGCCACCTGGCGTGAGGAAAACTCAACTTCTCCCGCACCGATCAGCTTTTCGATCATGCCGTTCTCCTTCTTCAGCACGTCCAGGCGTTCCTGAATCACGGACTTGCGGCGTTGCGTAACGGCCAGCTTGCTCCAGGCCTGGTCCAGGGAACGGAGGAAATCCAGTTCCGCCTGGCGCAGCAGCCAGAAATCCGCTTCCTTGTACTGTTCCGCTACCTTCTTCTCCAGGGCGGGCAGGCCGGTGACGGGAATCGTGAAGCCCAGGCTGCCGGACATATTGAGCGTATTCTCCTGCAGGACTTGTTCAATGTCCCAGGAAAAGGAGGGATCGTTCCACCAGCCCGCTTGTCTGGCTGCCTCTTTGCTGGAAGCCAGCTTCAAGCGCGCCTTGTTCAGGTCCGGATTCAGGATCAGGCCTATCTGGCGTGCCTGGATCTGGGTGACGGCAGTATTGCGGCCGATGGCCCCGGACTCCTGTCTCCACGCGGCTTCCTCCGCGTTCAGGTCAATGGGGGCGTTCTTGTAGACGCTGCATGATGCCAGGAGAGCCAGCAGGCCCAGCCCGGAATAAAGTGGTATGGATTTCATGTAGTGAAAGAGATGGGTAAACAAGGGAGTCCAATTTGGGTTGGACAATGCGGAAGACGATTCCGCGGAAAAAAGGAAATGCCCGGATTCAAAAAACAGGCGAAAAACGGAAACGCCGCCAAAAGGCGTTCCTTGAAAAATCCTCTCTAAATCAGAAGGGGGCGTTGAAAGCCCTCATGTCCCGTGCCGTCGTCCGCCAGCGGGTCGGGAGGAACCGGCGCCGGGGGCTCCGCCGTCTGGCTTGTCAAAAGAAGAACGTGGACCAGCTGATGGAAATCCGGCAATACTTGCCAGACGATGCAGGGAAGGGAAACCGGAGAAGAAACGGCCGGAACGACTGGATCGTCAATCTCCAGTTGACCGTGTTCGCACCGATGGTCTGCGGCGGGAATGGAATCCGTGGAATGGGAATCATGGCCGCCACAGCCGCAGTCGACCGCCTTTTCATGGCAGGAGCAGGAGAACAGGAAAATCTCCTCATGGCACGAGCATACGGAAACCATGCCCATTCCGCCTATGATGACCAGCAGAAGGGTGAGCAGCATGATGCCGTTGCGCAATGCTCCAACCATGGTATGGGGCGGATCGTAGAAAGGAGCTGTGGAAGCGTCAAGAGCAAAGTGGCGTATACCGGAACCGTGGACGGGAAGAAAGAGTAGGGACTCTGCGCAAAAGGAGCAATCCTTCTCTGATTGATCTTGTAATAAAAATTTATACAATGTATTGAAATAGTAGCAAAAAGGAAAAAGCGGGGACAGGGAAAGTATATGGAAAATCAAGTAAAATTTTACCAATTGAGAAAATAAACGAACGGTATGAAAACAAAAGTAATAATTATCAGCTTGTGTCCTTTGCTGCCATGGAGCATCTGCGCGGCGGATGAGGTAAAAAATACGGAAAAACAGGCCGAAATAACGGATATGCAAGAGCGCCCTTTTAAAAAGGCTATAAAGGTAAGGAATGAGGTTGCACAACTGCAGCAGGAGCTCAAAAGATTCGTTTCCGCTTACGAAGAAAAGAAAATATCATTGAAGCAGCTCAGGAATTTCTATGAAAAACGGGTGAAGAGTTTCTGCCTTTATTACCACAAGTTGTCCAGGGAGGAACTGGCCGTCCTTCTCGATATACCTCCTGGATTTTCTATGAATACAGGTTTCTTATGGGATATGAGAGTCAGGCTGAATGATTTGACGGAAATATTTCTCAGTGAAGACCAGGGGGAGTCAGTTCCGTTTACAGGACGCAATTATTCTTATACGGGACCAAAAGAGGTGGTGGCGTTGAAAGTATTCTCCGACGGGATGGATGATTTTCTGAAATGGATGGAAATATTCAAGGATAGGATGGATGGCGCATAATTGAGACAGCTCCATCCAGTCCGGATTCTCGCTTATTTTCTGGGCGTTCCTTCTGATGCTTCTTGTCTTTTTCCCGGTGGGGTGTCTGTTGGTCTTCTCGCCGGCCCGGTGGAAAAAAAAGGCTTTCCCGGACTGATTATTTTATCACTTCCAAACGTGTCTTTCTGGCGGAGGAAAACGATTTACGCCAGTTTCTCTGGAAAGATGAGCCGTATATCTCCTTGCAGATGCACCATGAATTACCGGGAAGCGTCTATATTTCACGCAGAACCCGTGTTAGTGCCTGCTTGGATAAGTTTTGGCCAAGGAAAGGTCAATGCCTATGAGACGGACGAAACGGGCAAAATGAACGGATTGTTAAACATTCCGCAGGCAGGAAAAGTATATGCGATGATTAAATCCCTCATGGTGCATTCAAAAGAGCCATAAATATCTGTTTTAAGACGGAGCCCATCATTTGACCGGAATTCTCCGGCAGCGGACTATTCATTTTTCCCAGCCCTGTTAATAGCGGGTATGCCGCTTCTTTATGGAAAAACAGGAAGCGAACTTTTTCACTGAAACAAGCTCTGGCACAACTTTCCACACATTCAGTCCAATCCTGTCTTCATTGCTTGGGCCGAAATGGCGTAGAAACCGCACTGTCGGGAAGGCATGGCTGCCGCCGTCCGGGGAGCGGGGGATGATCTATGGGGATGGCCGGGTGTTTTTTGAAAGCCGGGAAAAAGCTTTCCCGTGAAGGCGGCCGGGTGCGCGGGCAGGAAATTCTTTTCTACACCGGTTATTTCGCCGCCGCATTGCGGAGCAGGTCCACGGTGTACTCAAAAGCCACGCCGCGGACGTCGATTTTCTGGGAGTGCTCGGCCACCGCTTCCATGATTTCCTTCTTGAACTTGCCAGCGCTCTTCTCCGTGAGCAATTCCCTGGAAATCAGGCTGCGCGTGATGACTTGGAGCACGTAGTCGGTTTCCGTAAAAGCCTGGCGGCCGACTGCGGTTTTCATGGCTTCCATGAATTCGGAAACGTGTTCGGGGTATGTCGCGGAGACGACCTTTTCATAGGCCTCCGTAAAGATATCAAGCGGAGTCTTGTCAACTTTCGTTTTGGTCAGGTCAAAGCTGGCCTGGTAGGCTGCCGCCCCCTCTTCCGCAAGTTGAAGAGCGGTTTTTCCGAATTTGTTGACGGCGTTCATGTCCGCTCCTTTGTCCAGCAGGAGGGCCACTACCTGAAGATTGCCGCGCATGGCCGCCAGCATCAGGGGCGTGAAACCGTTATCCTCCTGGTCGTTGATGTCCGCCTTTTTCTCAATCAGCATCTCGGACAGGCGGTCCAGTCCGCTCCAGGAGGCCCAGTGCAGGGCGGTCCAGCCGTCCTTGTCCTTCTGGTCGATCTGCAGGCGGGGATCCTGCAAAAGCCTTCCCAGATAGGGGGCCCGCTTGGCTTCCAGCTTGAGCGTGGTTTCAATATTATTGTAATTGGCGTAGCACACCCACATGACGGGTGTTCTGCCGTGCTGGTCCGTCATGTTGACGAAGGCTTTCCCTTGTTTTTTAGCCAGTTCTTCCCCTTTTTCCAGATTCTGTTCAAATTCCTGCATGCCCTTTTCCCGGGCTTCCCGTTCCTCCTTTTCCGTGGAGGCATTCACTTCCTTGGACTCCGCCTTTTTCATGACGGTGATGAGGTCCAGGGCCGGATTGTCTTCCCCTGAGAAGGACTTGGAGATCAGCAGGCTGAGGCCTCCGAGGACGGAACTGAAGGCTACCAGGACGAGGGAGTCCAGAATGATGTTGCGCGTGTGTTGGTTCATCGTCTCGTTCTGTCAGGAGTTGGCTTCCGTAAGTTCTTCCGCCGTCACGGCTGGGTCCGTTTCCGTTTCAATGGCTTCAATGGGCGGTGAGTCCGCCTCCTCTTCCGGGTGGTCGGAAGTGATGGTCTTGCGGGTCATGATGATGGCAATGGGACTGATGACGGCCAACGCGAGGTAAATGGTCCACATGAATTCCGGAGAGGACCAGAAACCGATGTGCCCGGTGTCCATCTTGGCGCAGATCCCGTCGTAGCAGAGGTAGGCTACAAGCAGGCCGCCGATGATTCCGTTGATGGGCTTGGCGATGAACATGGGCAGGGCGGCCAGGGACATATAGGAGGCCACCTTGTCCTTGGGCGCTACGCGTGCCACATATTCGGAAAAACGGGGGGAGAACAGCAATTCGCCGAATGCAAAGACCAGGATCTGGGCCACGATGGCCACCAGATACGCCTGGGAGCGTGTTTCAATTCCGGGAACCACATAGTACCATTCGATGGGGATGGCCATGAAAACAAGGGAAAACGCGGAGATGGACATGCCCACGATCATCAGGCTGACGGTGGAGAAGCGTCCCAGCAGGGGAATGAGAAGGATGAGCCCGGAAACGATGATGGCCGGGTTGATGGCATTGATGGTGCCGATGGCGAAGTCATCGTAAAGCGTGCGCACATAATACTTGGGCATGACCAGGAATTGCAGCGTGAAGACGATGCGCACGCCCATGGTGAGGACGAGGAACAGGATCAGCTTGCGGAAGGCGGATTCCTTCCAGACCTCCCTGAAAAGCTGGAGGGGGCGGCGTTGCGGGGCTTTGAGGTTCGCTTCCTTTTCGCTCGGCTCCGCGAAATTGTTTTCATCAATGAACCGGGTGGTGATGCAGCCCAGCAGCACCATCAGCGTACCGAAATTGATGATCCAGAAACCGCTGTCCACGGCCCCGAAATGTTCCCGGAAAAATTCGATCAGGAACACGTTCGCGACGACGGCGGAAATATTCATCAGCAGGTAATAGATATTGAAACCCGTGGAGCGCGCATTCAGCGGGGAAAAACGCCGGATGGAAGTCTGAATGACGGGAGACATGAACGCCGTGCCGAACGACATGATCAGGATGCCCGTCATGACGGCCAGGCGTCCGCTCTCCACCGTGGGGCAGATATCCGGGCCCAGCCCCATGATGAGGCGCCCGGTGATGAGGATGATGAAGCCGATCAGGTAGGCGCGCCGGATGCCGATGATGTCGCAGATGGAACCCACTGCAAACACGAAGGCGGAAATGAACAGGGTGTACAGCCCCACCCACAGGGCCGCGTCGGCATCGTTGAAGCTGCAATAATCCGTCAGGTAGAGGACGAACACCGTGATCATGGAGAAATAGGCCATGCCGTCAAAAAACTGGACGACGTTCGTGAGCCAGAAATCTTTGGAGACGGTTTTTAGGATCTTGAACTCGGAAAAATATTTAACGATGGGGTTGACGGATTCATTCATGCGGAAAAAGGGAGAAGAAATAAAATTTGACGACGGTGAAAGAGTGGGTTACACGCCCTGCCGATTCAAGATTTTTTTCTCCCAAAAGCCGGATTATCCGGCAAAATGCAGCATGCTGCCGTCCCCTGCCGCCTACCTGGGCAGGATGCGCCGGAATCCGGCTACATGGCACCAGGTCAGCGCCTTCAGGCACTGTTCAATGGCCATGGCGTCCGAGGGAAGCTGGGGCCAGAGCCCGGCTTCCTTAAGTCCGGATTTGGCTATTTCCGCGGCTTTCCATTCACGGAACTGGGTAGGAATGGCGGAGAAGGTGAAGAAAGCCCAGCACGCCAGGCCTATGGCCAGGGCAATCTGGAATTTCAGCAGGCCCGCCGCTATCATGCCCAGCAGAACCAGGCCGGTGAAAAAGGGAATCATCGTGGCGCGTGCGATAGCCGTTTTGCGGGCTTTTGCCGCCTCCGCGTTTTCCTTGACCAGGATGCTTAGCGCCCAGGTGTGGGCCACACAGGCCATCCGGCCTGCGGTCACCTTGCCTTCCCAGGCGGGCGGCAGGCTGATCAGGCCGTTTTCATCCACGCCGGGTGTGCGGGCTTCCGCCAGTTTCCTCCGGCGTTTTTCCGCGCCGTCCAAACGGCGGATCAGCCCCACGGGACCGGGAAATCCCGGCAATTCGCGGGATTCATAAGTTCGCAGCGGAATGACGCCCTTGGTGAAGCGCAGCGCTGCAATGACGCCAAGCACCACCAGGGAAAGGAAAATCACTACTGCGAAAAGCATAGGGTGATCTTTCGCATATCCCGCTTTTCCCGTCAATCTCCGCTCACGGCATGGGGCATGCCCGGTACAGGCTGGATTTGGATTGCTTTTGCGGAGTTTTTCGTGTAATTGCTGACCGCAATGGCGTACCTCCGGGAATGTATGGGGAAATGGCTGCCCTTCGTTGTGATGGCGGCGGCGCTGGAGGCGTGCCCGGCCCAGGATGTAGCCAGCCCGGGCGCCTCGGAACTGGACCTGGATCTGGTCAGGTTGAAGAGCGGCCCCGCGGGCCGGCAGAGGGAAGCCATGAGAAGGGTGCTCCTGCTTGTGTACCTGAAGCAGAAGGAGGCCTGGCTGGCGGAATCCGCGGAAGATTCCTCCGTCCACCTGGCCGCGGAAATAGCCTTCCGGCGTTATCTTTCCTCCGTGGACGTATCTGCATGCCCGGAGGAATTCCAGCGCGCTTTCCGCCGTTATGCAGGGCTTCTGAACTCTTTTGAGGAAAAAAGCCTGAAGAGCGTCAAGGACTTCCCGGCCGTTCCCGTCCAGGAGGCCGGCAGAGAACTGTTCCGTGTATTGCTCAACTACCGTCTGGAACCGAACCTCCTTCTGGAGGAAATGAAGGCCCTGGTGGATGAGGAAATTGAAGGCAAGGAGGACCTGTCCGTAGAGCGGATGACGGCCATCGTCCAGGAATTGAGGGAGTCCCTGCAGGCCGGAAAGCGTCCGTTTCCGGAAGAACGCTCCGCGGACGAGCTCGTGCCGGAGAATTGAGCGTTTCCGGCATCAGTCAACCTGCGGAGCTTCAGGAAAGATCTTCGGAAATATTCTGAAACGCCTTCTCATCAATATTTTTTAAGGCCGATTTTACTTTTTCATTGGCAATCATGGATTTCAGAAGGAACCTGAACACAAATTCATATTCAAATGAATCCAGCTCATGAATGTCTGTAAAGGAGGGAAACGGCTTGTCATCCCTGCCGAGCGCCCTCCGGTAGCGTTGGTAAAAGTCCGTTTTCTTCTCCGCTTCCGTTAAAGGAAAGATGTTCAACCGGTCCAGAGCGTAGAGGAGATAAAGGGCATTGGAATCATTGGCCTCCGCCGCCTGCCGGAAGAGGGCAAGGGCTCTTTGCTCGTCTGGTACAATATTGTACTTGTTGAATGATGAGTAAATGCAGCCCAATTCCCAAAGAGCGGGGCCGTAAGACTGCCCGGCGGCTTTAGTCAAATAGCTGAAAAGCTCCTCCTCCGGAAGATCAACATTATAATACACGTCCATTTGAACTGCCGGGTTTCCTCCCGTGTCGGCCGCTTTTTTCAGCCAGAACTCATAATCTTCAGAGAAGAGGCTCTCTTTGTCCATAAAGATATCCTTCGTCATCTGGAGCATGGCCGGCACATGCCCTCCCTGCGCCGCTTTTTGCAGAAGCTTGTCTCTCTGGACAAACCGCTGGGATGGAGATAACTCCATGTATTGCCGGTACAATTCCTCCGGCGAAGGTTCGCGGGAGGAAACCATTCCATAAATGCCCAGTGCCGCGGCAAGGAGGCAGCCGGAAATAATCAAGGCAGCTTTTATGTTCATCAAAATATAAGCGTTGGTTCGGAATCTTTTTATCTGAAAAAGGCGGGTTACGGACGGTTGCCGTTCTCCCTCTTCCACGCGGCGGCCATCAGGGTCTGGAAATGGGGCGGCTCCGGCTCCCTGTCCACGATGTCCGTGTGAATGTTCCCGAATCCCGCTTCCTTCAGCATGCTCTCCAGGGCGGCGGGGGTAAAGCCCAGCCAGCGGTCCGCATACAGTTCCCGCGCCTCCTCCTGGCCGTGCTGGAGCAGGTCAAGAACGACCAGGCATCCGCCCGGTTTGAGGATGTTCCAGGCGGCTTCCAGCGCCTTGGCGGGCTTGTGCGCATGGTGCAGGGCCTGGCTGAGCAGGGCCAGATCCACCGTGCCGGGCTCAATGGGGGGGGATTCAATGTCTCCCAGACGGTATTCCAGATTGTCCAGACCGTGCTTGCGGGCCAGTTCCTGCCCCAGTTCCACCATGCTGGGGGAATTGTCCACCGCAATGACCCTTTTGGCGCTGGGGGAAATAAGCTGGGAGACGAATCCCTCTCCCGCCCCCAGGTCGGCGACAACGTCGTAATTCAGGATGCGGAGCAGCGCCCCGGCCAGCGCCTTCCATGAGCGGCCGGGGGCGTAATTCTTCCCCAGACGGCACACCACTTCGTCAAAATAGGCCTGCGTGCGGTTTCTGCGCTTGTCCAGAATGACCTGGAGGGCCTTTTTGTCCGTCTCCGCCTCCGGCAGTTCCTCGCAGGCCTTCAGCGCTACGTTGTGCAGGTCGTCGGCCAGGGAAAGCGTGTAAAAGACGTTCTTGCCGGAGCGCGTGTCTTCCACCAGCCCTTCCTGCCGCAACTGGGCCAGCTGGGTGGAGATGCGGCTCTGCCCCATGCCGAGAATTTCCTGAAGTTCCGCAACGCTCAGGGATTCTTCATCCAGAACGTTGATGATGCGCAGACGGGTGGGGTCTGTCAGGAGTTTTAGCGTTTTTAGGATTGACTTCATGGTGGAATAATATATCAACGAATCACGATTTATCGATATGAGCAAAAACAACCCTCACATCTTCACCTCGGAATCCGTGGGAGAAGGCCACCCGGACAAAGTGGCCGACTACATTTCCGACTCTATTTTAGACGCCTGCCTAGCTCAAGACAAAACTAGCCGCGTCGCGTGTGAAACCCTGGTGAAAAGCAACATGGTCATCATTGCCGGGGAACTGACGACCAAGGCGGTCATCAATCCGGAAAAAATCGCCCGCCAGGCCATTCGGGAGATCGGCTACTGCAACGGGAAGGATGACGACGTGTTCCATGCGGACACCGTCTTTTTCACGAACCTTCTCACGGAACAGTCTCCGGACATTGCGCAGGGCGTGGATGCCCGCGAGGTGAAGGGCAAGGGCCATGCGGAGCAGGGCGCGGGGGACCAGGGCATCATGTTCGGCTTTGCCACGAACGAAACTCCGGAACTTCTCCCCGCCCCGATCGTGTTCGCCCACAGGATTCTCATTGAACTGGCCAAGCGCCGCAAGCGGGGCCATGTGGACTGGCTGCGCCCGGACTGCAAGTCCCAGGTGGCCGTGGCCTATGGCGAGGCCGGCCGCCCGGCCCATATTGAAAACGTGGTCATTTCCACCCAGCATACGGAGGACGTAAGCCATGAAACGATTTCCGACTACTGCAAAAAGCTGGTCAAAAGCGTCCTGCCTGAAGAACTGCTGGATGAAAAAACGGAATACTTCATCAACCCCACCGGCAAATTCGTGGTAGGCGGCCCCCATGGGGATTCCGGCCTGACGGGGCGCAAGATCATTGTGGACACGTACGGGGGCATGGGACGCCACGGTGGGGGTGCCTTCTCCGGCAAGGACCCGTCCAAGGTGGACCGCTCCGCCGCGTACATGTGCCGCTGGGTGGCCAAGCACATCGTGGCCGCCGGACTGGCGGACAAATGCGAGCTTCAGGTAGCCTACGCCATCGGCTACCCCACGCCGGTATCCATCCGCGTGGACACCTTCGGCACCGGAAAAGTGGCGGAAAACGTCATTGAAGACGCGCTGGAGGGCATCTTCTCCTTCAAACCCGCGGACATGGTCACCCAGCTGGACCTGCTGCGGCCCATCTACCGCCAGACCACCCATTACGGGCATTTCACCAAGCCGGACCTCCCCTGGGAGACATTGGACGAAGCGCGCCTCGCATCCCTGAACAACCTCCTCCATTAATCCATCACCAGACTGACAGCATGTTTTCAGAAACGGAACACTACAAGGTGCGCGACATCAGCCTTGCCGGCTTCGGCCGCAAGGAGCTGGACATCGCCGAACATGAAATGCCCGGCCTGATGGCCGTGCGTGAAAAATACGCCGCTTCCCGGCCTCTGGACGGAGTGCGCATCATGGGCTCCCTGCACATGACCGTGCAGACCGCCGTACTCATTGAAACGCTCACGGCGCTGGGCGCCTCCGTCCGGTGGGCAAGCTGCAACATCTTTTCCACCCAGGACCATGCCGCCGCCGCCATCGCCGAATCCGGCACGCCCGTTTTTGCCTGGAAAGGGGAGACCCTCAAGGAATACTGGGACTGTACCTGGAAGGCCATGAACTTCCCCGGCGGCCTGGGGCCGCAATTGATTGTTGACGACGGCGGGGATGCCACACTGCTCATCCACCGCGGCTATGAAATGGAAAACGGATGCGACTGGGTGAACACCCCGTCCGAATCCGAGGAAGAACAGGTCATCAAGGACCTGCTGAAAAAAATCTCCGCGGAAACGCCGGGCATCTTCCACCGCTGGCTGCCTGAACTCAAGGGCGTTTCCGAGGAAACGACCACGGGCGTGCACCGCCTGTACCAGATGCAGGCCGCCGGAAGGCTTCTGATTCCCGCTATCAACGTGAACGACTCCGTAACCAAATCCAAATTCGACAACCTGTACGGCTGCCGCGAATCCCTGGTGGACGGCATCAAGCGCGCTACGGACGTGATGATCGCGGGCAAGGTGGCCGTGGTCTGCGGCTACGGAGACGTGGGAAAGGGCTGTGCGCAATCCCTGCGCGGCATGGGTGCCCAGGTGGTAGTGACGGAAGTCGATCCCATCTGCGCCCTCCAGGCCGCCATGGAAGGCTACCGCGTCCTGACGGTGGAGGACACGCTGGGCTGGGCGGACATTTACGTGACCACCACGGGCAACTGCAACATCATCCGCATTGAACACATGGAGAAAATGAAGGACCAGGCCATTGTGTGCAACATAGGCCACTTCGACAATGAAATCCAGGTGCACAAGCTCCAGACCTACCCCGGCATCAGGCATCTGAACATCAAGCCGCAAGTGGACCGCTACACCTTCCCCTCCGGCAACAGCCTGTACCTGCTGGCGGAAGGCCGCCTGGTGAACCTGGGCTGCGCCACGGGCCATCCCAGCTTTGTGATGTCCAACAGCTTCGCCAACCAGGTTCTGGCCCAGCTTGAACTGTGGAACACCCGTGAAACCCGTTCCGTGGGCGTGGAAGTGCTGCCCAAGGTGCTGGACGAGGAAGTCGCCCGCCTGCACCTGGACAAGATCGGCTGCAAGCTCACCGTCCTCAGCCCGGAACAGGCGGACTACATCGGCGTTCCCGTGGAAGGCCCCTACAAGCCGGACTTCTACCGGTATTAGAACAGGACGGAGAAAACGGCCGTCCGTATTTCTCCTTGCATGGCCGCAGCCCCTTGTTGGTGGCTGCGGCAGTTTTATGTTCAATAATGCCGCAAGAGGGGAAACTCCTTTTTGCCTCTGCTTTTGCTGTCCCGTATTTCCTGGGAATAAAAATATCGCGCGTCCGTCAAACCGAATTCAGAAGAGTGAACGGCATTCTTCCATGTCAGGAAAAACGGCGGTGATGAATCGGGAATATAACGTATTTGAAATAAAAAAGCGCCGGAAAATTCCGGCGCTTGGAAAGGAAGGATTGACGGACCGCCCCGTTACCAGGTGGCGTCAAATTTGGGAATGGGCGTACCTTTTCCTCCGGGACAGTTTTCCGGGACTTTGTAGGCTTTCCGGAGTTCCTGGTAGCGCTTCTTGAGCTGTTCCACGGTGGTTTTGTAGGCCGGATCGTCAATGACATTCTTCATCTGCATGGGGTCCTTCTGCATGTCGAAGAGCATCCATTCGTCGCTTGTCCAGATGTAGGAAAGCGTGTAGCGGTCCGTCCGGATGCCGTCGTGGCGCGGAGCGTTGTGTTCGCCGGGATTCTCGTAGAAGCAGTAGTAAATGGCATCCCTCCATTGGTCCGGCTTCTTGTTCGTAAAGGCCGTCGGGAGCAGGGAAACGCCCTGGAACGTGTTCATGTTCTCCGGCGTGTCGGCCCCGGCCGCGGAGACGATGGTGGGGGCATAGTCGATGTTCTGCACCATCGTCTTGTTGCGCGTGCCCGCGGGAATCTTTCCGGGCCATTTCATGATGAGCGGCATGCGGAGTGATTCTTCAAAAATCCAGCGCTTGTCGTACATGCCGTGCTCGCCCATGTAAAAGCCCTGGTCCCCGCAATAGATGACCAGCGTGTCCTTGGAAAGGCCTTCCTTGTCCAGATACTGCATGAGGCGGCCGATGCTGTCGTCCACGGAAAGCAGGCAGCCCAGATAGTCTTCCATGTACGCGTGCCATTTCCATTCGGCAAAGGCTTTCGGATCTTTCAGCTTGCCGGATTTCATGCCGTCCACCAGGGACTTGGTGCGCTTGGCGTAATAATCCGTCCACTTCTTCCGTTCTTCCGGCGTCATGCGGCCCAGTTCCCCCAGATCCCAGCCGTAGCCGGGGGAGACGATGTTTTTGCGCATCTCTTCCGGCACCTGGTCCTTGAGAACCTTGAGATCGGAATAGATCGCCATGTGTCTGGCGACGGTCTGCTGGTTTTTCTTCAGGAACTCCGGACGGTTGGCGTAATCGTCGTGGAAATTGGCGGGTGGTGTCAGCCGGGACGTGTTTACCTTGCCCAGGTGGCGCAGGGCGGGGCACCAGGCGCGGTGGGGAGCCTTGTGGCCCACCACGAGCAGGAAGGGCTTGTCCTTGTCGCGGTTCTCCAGCCACTGGATGGACTTGTCCGTCACGACGTCCGTGGCATATCCGGGAAAGCGCTTTGTCTGGCGTCCCTTGCCGTCCGGCTTGGGGATGATGAAGTCCGGATTGTAATAGCTGCCCTGGCCGGGGAAAATTTCCCAGGTATCAAATCCGGTGGGGTTGGATTCCAAATGCCATTTCCCGAACAGGGCCGTCTGGTAGCCGGCCTTTTGCAGCATTTTCGGATAAGTCGGCTGGGAGCCGTCCAGAGGATGCTGGCCGTTGAAAACGAAACCGTTCATGTGGGAATGCCGCCCGGTCAGGATGCAGGCGCGCGACGGGCCGCACAGGGAATTGGCGCAATAGCTGCGGTCAAAAACCATGCCCTGTTTGGCCAGTTTGTTGAAATTGGGCAGGGCAACGGGGGAATCATGCTTGCTGGTGCCCAGCGTCTGGTAGGCGTGGTCATCCGTAATGATGAACAGGATGTTCGGCTTTTTATCCTTTCCGGACGCAGTCTGCGCCATCAGGGGAGAGGCCGCCAGCAGGACCAGCGTTCCGGCGATGATGGTTTTTAGAGAGGTCATAGTGGTGAAGGATATAGAACGCACGCACCATGTCAATGTCATAGGATTCCTTTTGCCGTGATTCTGCGTTATGGTACAATAATCTCCATGTATTCCTCCTCTTTGGAAGATGCGCTGCGCCGGTTCGGCAAACGGGAATTCCGCCCCATGCAGCGGGAACTGATGGAATGTGCCCTGCGCGGCCGTTCCTGCATCGGCATCCTCCCCACGGGGTCCGGCAAAAGCCTTTGCTACCAGATTCCCGCAGTTCTGATGGACGGAGTGACTGTGGTGGTTTCCCCCCTCATTGCGCTGATGCGGGACCAGGTATCGGGACTGGAAAAACTGGGCGTGGCCGCGGCGCGGTATGATTCCTCTCTGAGTGATGAAGAAAAGGAGGCCTTGATGGCTTCCTTGAAATCCGGCGGCGTCCGTCTGTTGTTCGCCGCTCCGGAATCCCTGGAATCTCCGTGGATGAAACAGGCGCTGGAGCATGTTTCTCCCGGCCTGTTCGTTGTGGACGAGGCCCATTGCCTGTCCGAATGGGGCCACAGTTTCAGGCCCGATTATCTGGGATTGCCGGATTTCTTCAAAAAATACGGCTTCCGGAGCGTCATGGCTCTTACGGCTACGGCTACGGAACGGGTCTGCCGCGATTTGTCCGGCCTGTTTGACGTGCAGGAGGAATGCGTCTTCCGGGCCGCTCCCTACCGGGAGAATATCCTCCGGCATGTGGAAGTTCTGCCGGAACGGGACAAAACAGCGCGGGTGATTGAATTTTTACGGAACGGCGCCCACCGTCCCGCCGTGGTCTATGCACGCACCCGGAAGGATGCGGAAAGCCTGTCCTATGAACTGGGTCGTGCCGGATTTGTCGCCAAATCCTATCATGCGGGCATGCCTCCGGAAACGCGTGCCGGGGTTCAGGATGACTTTTTGAAGGGGACGGCGGACGTCCTTGTGGCAACGATCGCATTCGGCATGGGAATCGACAAGCCGGACGTGCGTTCCGTCATCCATTACCATCCGCCGTCCAGCCTGGAAGCCTATGTTCAGGAATCCGGCCGTGCGGGACGCGATGGACTGCCCTCGGCAAGCCTGGTGATGCTGTCTTCACGGGACGGCGTGGCGGTGGAAAACCGTTTGCGAGCTTCCGTACCGGACTGGTCCGGGGTGAAGGGGCTGCTTTCCTCTCTGGCGCCAAAGGGGGAGCATATTGTCTCCCTGTATGAGGCGTCTGCCGTTCATGACCTGCCTGATGTGGTTGTGGACAGGATTCTGTTTGATCTGAAACGCCGGGGGCTCCTGACGGAACGGGGGGCCGGATATAAATACTACAAGGTTCGCCCCTTGTTCCGCATGGAGGAAATATTGTGCGGGCGCGAAGAAGAGGAAGGCGCCTTTCTGCAATGGCTGGATGGCCACCGCGAAGGGCAAGTGCTGGATTTGGCCGTTGAATGCGGGATTCCATGGGAAGAGGCGGCAGCTCGGCTTGAGGACCTGGGCCTTTCAGGTGAATGGAAAGTGGAACAAAGGCAAACGGCTTTGCTCCTCTATTCGGAAGGATTTCCCGTGAATGAGACTGTGGAGGAATTGATGCAGTACTTCACCGGCGCCCTGCATCATGGGCTGGAACGCTGGGAACTCTGCGTTTCCGCCCTGACGGCGGAAGCCTGCCTCAACAGGAGGCTGGACGAATACTTCGGGTTTGAAAAGGCCGGGCCGTCCTGCGGCCATTGCCCTGCCTGCTGCCGCGCCGTGCCCGTGAAGATGGAGGCGGAAGAAGAAGAGCCGTGGACGGAGGAACTCCGCGGAGCGGTGATGGAACTGGCCGGTCAAAGAAAGGCCGCCCTGTCCCGGCCTTCCCAGATGACGCGGTTTCTGCTGGGGCTGGCGTCCCCGGCGGCCATGCGCTCCCGGCTGTGGGGACATCCCCTATATGGAGCCCTGGCGGAACGGAAGTGGGAAGACGTGTGGATTGAAGCGCGTGCCCTGATGGAGGAATGAGGGCTACTGTTTGCTGTGGGCGCTCTCATAAGCGACAATAATGCGTCTGCAGGAATTGGTGGCGTGCAGCCGGTCGCACCAGTATCTGGAAATCTCATCGGGATCGCGGTTTCCGCTTTCCCAGCAACGGATTTCCTCCAGCAGGGCATCAGCCAGGCTTTCCGGTGTATTCTGGGAACTCAGTGTCCCGGAATCATGGGAAACATACCATTGCAGGCAGTTTAACTGCGGCATGATATGAGGGCCTGCAATGGAAGCTCCTGCACAAAGGGCTTCTCCGGAAACGATGTGGGAGCTTTCATAGCGGGATGTGCACAGGTTGATTTTTGCTTTGGCATAGACCTGAAGGAGTGCCTGGTTGGGGACGGACCCGGCCAGCCGGATGCGCGCCTGCTGCTCAGGCGGTAATGATTGATGCCATGCGTGCATGAATGGCGGTATTTTCCCGTATATTTCAATATCCCAGGTCAGATGCCGGCTCGTAACTATTTCCAGTGTGCGCATGAGAAGTTCCGGATTTTTTTGAAAATGATCGTCCCAGCGGCCAATGGCCAGGATGAGGTTTTGTTTGCGGGATCCGGGCTTCCACGCATTGCGTTGTGAAATGGGAGCGGGAATGAGAATGAACTTTTCACAAATTTCTTTGCCGTAAAGCCATTGGCGGTCGCGGACGGAAGCCAGGGAGTCAGGCAGCGGGAAGGAAATAAGGTCTGCCATGCTCCAGTGTCTTTTCCTTCCTGAATCCAGCGCGCCGATAGTATGGGATTTGACCATGCGCAGGCAGGCGCGGATGGAACCTTTCAGGGGGCCGTTCCGGCTCTTTTCCATTGTCCATAGATGGCGGGTAAGCGTTTTCCAGTGGCTCCAAGGATAGTACAAGCCGGAGGTATCCATGTAGGAGACCAGGTAAATGCCCGCTTCATGCACGGCACGGACAATGGGCGTGTATTTTCCCATGCCCCAGGCGTAGAGCACCAGTCCGTCGATACCCAGGGACTTCCACCATGCGGGGTCTTCCAGATTGGCATAGTCGGTCCGGATCAGGTCGGGGTCGTCTCCTTCCTGGACGGGGGTGGGCATGATGGCCTTGCTTTCTATTCCGATTTCCTGGAATGCCTTGCAGAAGGCCCCGGAATCACGGCAGAAAAAAGTATGGTCTCCTTTAAAAGGAACAGGAGTGCAGGTATACCATTTCATGGGAAAATATATATTTTTAGTGAAGGATAGACAATTCCTTGAAAACCTCACTGATGGATTGCAGCCATGCGGAGGAAGAATAGCGCGTGGAGAGAAGGCTCTGTCCATGCATCCCCATGACGGGCCAGCGCTCTTCTTCCGTGAAGGCCGTGTTCAAGGCTTTTGCCAGGCCGTCGGGCGACGGCTCTTCCGCAATCCATCCGTTTTGCCCGTGCGTGACAAGTTCCGGCAGTCCCCCGCACGGAGAAACGACGATGGGGCTTGCGTGAAGCCACGATTCCAGAACGACCATTCCAAAGGTTTCCTCCCACAAGGACGGAGCGACGGAAAGGCCGCAGCTTGAGCGGATGGAGCCCTGTTTCTCATGGGGAACAAACCCGGTCAGGCATACTGAGCGGAGACGGTGGGCGGCGATGTAGTTTTCCAGTTCCCGGCGCAAAGGGCCGTCCCCCATCACATAAAGAGTGCGGTTTTCGGGGGAAAGGGTTTTCCAGGCTTGCAGCAATTGAAGTACCCCTTTTTCACGGGTAAGGCGCCCGGTATAAAGGACGTCCCTGCGGGATTGGGTGGGAACGGGGAGAGGGCTTTCCCGAATGTAGTGCGGAATGACTTTCAGCCTGTCTTCGGGAATTCCGGATTGAACGAGAAGTTCCTTCTGCCTCCGGCTGACGGCAATGTAGCGGGAAAGCCTGTTCCATACTTCCATTCTGCGTGTTTTGGAAAGGGCCGCCGCCGCCAGCATGGAAGCCGTCGCGCTGCCTCTCCAACAGCGGTGCAGGACGCCGGGAAGGTAATTGCCTTGATTGCAGGAAAAACAGGGAGAGTCTCCACGGTGGAATACCCCATTGAGGCATCCGGCCCTGTAATTATGCATGTAGTGGATAATGGGGACGGCCTGTTGCAGGGCAAGTTCATAGACACACGGGGACATGGCCGGGAACGTGTTGTGAATGATCCATGCGTCATAATCGCGTTCGTGAAGACATTGGCGGAGCTTTTTCTCCACGTCCCGGTTATGGAGCATATAGCGCATTTTGGTCCATTTGCCATGCGGACTGTGAAGAAGTTCTGAGGTCGAATAAACAAAGGGAGTGATGTCGGCAATCGAATTCAGGGTTCCCGTGAAGGCATTGAAACAGACTTCCTCCCCTCCAACCTCTCCGTAACGGCTGAAAATATGTAGAATCCGGGGCCGGTTCATGAATGAAACTGGATAAGGCTTATCCCTGGAGCTGCCTCCTGAGTCTTGCGGGGTCTTTCATCAATTCCTTCTGGATGGCTTCCTGCTGCTGGCGCAGGCGGTCTTCCCGGGTCTGGAGGGCTCTCTTGCCCGGCCCCTGGCCGGGATTGACAAAGGGGTTGTTGTCCCCCCACTTGGACCAGGGGCCGCGGGGAATGCGGTAGAATTCCACAAAGCGCCAGTGGACGATGGCCGTTCCGCCGGGAATGCCCAGATAATCGCGCACGGCGGGGGAAATGTCGATTCCGGCCCCCTTGTTGTGCGTGTTGACGGGGGGCTTGTCGCCAAAAACGTAGGGCCAGTCCTCCGTGGTGAACGGGCCGCAGTCCTCCCATTGGGCAAAGCAGCTCCGCTTGTTGTAGATGATCTGCACCCATCTTCCCTTGCAGACGGATTGTCCCTTCCCGGAGAATTCCCGGTGGAACCAGGGGATGACGCGGGAGGCTTCCGGCTTGTGCTCCCCCTTGCAGACGTCGTTGTAGGGAAGGGCCACATAAAAGGGATTCTGCCTGGGAATAAAGGTCTTGGGCCGGAAATCCATCGTGCGGTGCAGCGGGTCCGGATTATCGAACCCGCCGAAGTTTTCCTTCCACGCGGAATCCCAGGAGCTTTTGTGGTTGGCTACCGGATTGCGCTCCGTGGCGTCTTCCCCCACCCAGAACACGGTGGCGGTGATGTTGAGCCGCCACGGATAGGTCCCGGGGCTTTGCGGAGCCGTCCGGGGAAGGATGCGCGGCTGGGGTGCCGGTCGCTTGCCTGCTCCGTTCGCCGTAGGGGATTTGACGACTACGCCGGGCAGCGGGTCCCGGCGCGTGGGGGTGATGACGACGGGGCCTCTGGGCCGTTCCGTGCTGGACAGGGCGCGGGCGGCGGTTCGTCCGGCCTGGATGTCGGCGCGGGCATTGCCCGCCGGTACGGCGGCCAGCAGCGGCAGCAGGCATGCGGCAAGAGAGGGTTTCCAGCAGGAACCCTTCCATGATGCCTGTTGACGCTGCCTGTGATTTACCATCGGTGCAGTTGAGTGACGAAACGGTGATCCAGCTTGCCGGGATAATCCGTGTTGAAATTCAGGCCGCGGCTTTCGTTGCGGCGCATGGCGCAATCCACGATCAGGGAGGCCACGGCTACCAAGTTGCGCAGTTCCAGAATATCCGGCGTAATGCGGTACCCCCAGTAGAAATCCTTCACCTCCCGGTGCAGCATGCGCAGGCGCGTGGCGGCGCGGTCCAGCCTCTTGTTGGTCCGTACGATGGAGACATAATCCCACATCAGTCGGCGGATTTCATCCCAATTGTGGTAAATGACGGAAAGTTCATCCGGCAGGGCCGTATCTCCGTGGTGCCACGCGGGAATGCTGTAGCCGGTAGGGGCGTCTTTCCGCAGGGGCTGCTGGGCCAGCATGGCGTTCAGGGCGCGCTTGGCCACCACCACGCATTCCAGCAGGGAATTGGAGGCCAGTCTGTTGGCCCCGTGCAGGCCGGTGCAGCCGGTTTCCCCGGCGGCGTAAAGGCCGTCCAGCGTGGTCTGGCCGTTGACGTCCGTCAGTACCCCGCCGCATTGGAAATGGGCGGCGGGAACCACCGGAATGGGCTCTTTGGCGGGGTTGATGCCGTAGCGGTTGCAGGTTTCGTAAATCAGGGGGAAGCGTTCCTGGACAAAGCCGTCCGGCTTGTGGGAAATGTCCAGGTAAACGCACATGCTGCCCGTCCTTTTCATCTCGGAGTCCACGGCCCGGGCGGTGATGTCCCGCGGGGCCAGGGACTTGCGGGGATCGTACTTCTGCATGAACTCCCTGCCGTCCGCGCCGATCAGCACGCCGCCTTCGCCGCGGACGGCCTCGGAAATGAGGAAGGAACGGGCTTCCGCGCCTTCCGCGCGCGTATTGAAAAAGCAGGTGGGATGGAACTGGACGAACTCCATGTTGGCAATCGTGGCCCCCGCGCGCCAGGCCATGGCTACGCCGTCGCCCGTGGCGGAATCGTTGTTGGTGGTGTACAGGTACACGCGGCCGCAGCCGCCCGTGGCCAGCAGAACGCGGTCTGAACGGAAAATCTCCACTTCCCCGGAATTGCGGTCCAGCACGTAGGCGCCCAGCACCCTGTCTTCCGTGACCAGGCCCAGCTTGGTTGTCGTGATCAGGTCGATAGCGAACCGGTCTTCCATCAGTTCGATGTTGGGGTGCAGCTTGGCCGCTTCCAGCAGCTTGGAAGTGATTTCCAGGCCGGTGGCGTCCTTGGCGTGCAGGATGCGCCGTTTCGTGTGGCCTCCCTCGCGGGCCAGTTCGTAATCCTCTCCCTGCGTCGCCTGGTCGAAGTTGACTCCCCATTCCAGCAGTTCCCGGATAGCTCCGGGGCCTTCCTCCACGATCGTGCGGACGACCTGTTCGTTGCACAGCCCGGCTCCGGCGTCCAGCGTGTCCGCGACGTGGTCCTCGAAAGAGTCGTCATGGTCCCACACGGCGGCTATGCCGCCCTGCGCCTTCGCGGAACTGCAATCCAGAAATTTTCCCTTGGTTATGACCGCAACCCTGCCGTATTCCGCAGCTCTCAAGGCGAAACTTAATCCGGCAACACCTGCCCCAATGACTAAAAAGTCGCTCGTCTTCATCTTGAATGGTACGGAACTGTAACATACGGGGGGGCGGCAAGTCACGCCCAATGATGGGGGCAGGGGGCATATTTGTCTGGAAAAAAGGCTGGAAACACGTTAATTCATGCGCATGAGACCCCAAGGGAATGAACAGGAGGCGCGCCGGAACAAGCATGTCCGCAGCGCTCCGGCAAAAATCGCCGTCAGGGCGCTGGGCGAGGATGCGCTGGATGAAATCCTGGACGGCGCGGCCAACCCCCTTCTGCTGATCCTTGACTGCGTGCAGGACCCGCACAACCTGGGCGCCATCCTGAGAACGGCCGACGGCGCGGGAGTGGATGCGGTGATCGCCCCCAGGGACAAGTCCGTGGGCATCACGGAAACCGTGCTGCGCATCTCCGTGGGGGCGGCGGAAAAGGTCCCCTTCATCCAGGTCACCAACCTGGCGCGGACCATGAAGCAGCTCCAGAGCCGCGGCATCTGGATATTCGGCACATCGGACAAGGGGGACCGGGATTTGTACGGAACGGATTTTACCGGCCCAGCCGCTTTGGTGATGGGCGCGGAAGGGGAAGGCATGAGACGGTTGACGGAAGAGAATTGCGACTTCCTCCTGCGGATTCCCATGAAGGGTTCCGTGCCCTGCCTGAACGTATCCGTGGCTACGGGCGTGTGCCTGTATGAAATCCTGCGCCAGCGGTCCCTCTCCTGATTCGTTTTACTCCTCCATTCTGCGCTCATGATCAAGGAACTTTCCCTTTCTCCGGGAGAACGCGTACGGCTTGTTTCCGACATCCACTTCGGCCATGCCAAGGCTCTGGTCAGGGAACCGGAAGAATTGAAGTTCCTGCTGGAAGGGTGTACCTATCTGGTCGTATGCGGAGACTTGAGCGAAACCCGCGAAAGCCCCTATCAGGCGGAAGGGCTGGAAAAACGCGCCCGTTTTCTGCACATGTGCGCCGGGGCCGGAGTGCAGCCCGTCCTGCTGGCGGGCAACCATGATCCCGATGAGGAATTCAGCCTGCTGAAATTGCAGGGCGGCCGTTTTTACGCGCTCCACGGCCATGCCCTGTTCAAGGAAGTGGCGCCGTGGGGATGGGAATACCTGAAAAACAAGCGTATTTCCCGCGAGTTGATTGCCGCCTTTCCGGACGCGGATGCGGACCTGTGCCGCCGTCTGGAGCTGGCCCGCGCCATGAGCGTTCTGGTTCCCCCCATTTACACGCGTTCCCGGGGTTACAGGAACAGGCTGGTGCGCTTTCTGGCGCATTCCGCATGGCCTCCGGAACGGCCCGTGCAGATTCTCCTGGCATGGCTGACGATGATGCCGCGCATGCGCCGGTTTGCGGACCGTTTCTTTCCGGAGGCGGAGACGGTCTTCTTCGGCCATTTGCACCGCCGCCTGGTGAGCGGCGGCCGGGGAGGGCGCCGGTATGTCAACCTGGGAGCCTGTTTCCACCATGCCGCGTGTTATGCGGCTGATCTGACGGCGGAAGGTGAGGTGACCGTCCGCAGTTATACGCCCGCGGGTTATGAAGGCCCGGCAAGGGCTGTCCGCTGAGAATTTGCCCCTTGGGGCGGAAAAAAGGGAAGGGGAACGCGTCCGGATTTGGCGATAATGTGTTAGAGCACCGGATGACTAGTCCATACAGTTTTTGGACGCGTTCCCCAAAGGGGCTGGCCGTTCCTGCGCTTCCTTCCGGGAAGTCGTGCAGGCCCTTCCGCGGCACTTCAGCGTGCATTCCCGGCAGCAGCAGGGATGTGCGGGGGAAAAAAGCCGGGAAAAGAAACCGCCGGTTCTGTTGGGAGAACCGGAGAAACGTTTCCACCCTTGGTTTTTTTCCGGGATTGGGCTGACCATGGACAAAAGTTAGTATCAACTAACTATACTTGCAAGAAAAAAGTTTGTTTTTCCTAATATTTCTTCGGTAAGAAATTGACTTCATTGAAACTTAAAGTATTGTTGTGTTAGGTAAATCTAATAATTTTGAGATGATGAATAAAAAGAATGCCTTTCCCGAATTGAGCGACAGCCTGGAAGATTATATTGAGGCCGTGCGCAACATTGAACTGGAAAAAGGATGCGCCACCGTCGGGGAGATTGCGGAGGCCCTGAACGTGAAAAAGCCGTCCGTCTCTCTGGCCATGAAACAGTTGAAGGAACGCGGACTGGTGGAATATACGCAGTATTCCCCCATTGTCTTGACCAAATCCGGCCGCCATGAAGCCGACCGCGTGATCTCCTGCCATACCATGGTCAAGGAATTCCTGATGACGGTGCTGCATATGGAAGAACCGCGTGCGGATGAAGTGGCCTGCGGCATTGAGCACATCATGTCTCTGGAGGAAATTTCCAGATTCCAGTTGCTCACGGACCATGTCCGGAAATGCGGGAAGTACTGAACGGCATTGCCGGAGAGGCCCACATGGAAAAAGAGGTTTCCCGCAAAAAGAGCCGCTTTTTTTCATGTGGCGTGCGTGAAAATATTCCTTTTCTGCGGGATCACGCGTTCCCGGGCCTGAAGAGTAGCCGGACATGGCCTGGTGCCGGGTGCGCTGGCGTAAAGCGTGGAGGCGTTGTGAAAGAATGTCGGCAGGACCGTCGCCATGAAGCCGGGAACGCCCGGAAGAGTCAGGGAAAAGTTGACGCTAAAGGTAAAGCCGCGGCTCCCCTTGTTGGTAATATGGCCCATGATGGGATGCGATGGGGGCCGGGTGGCCGCCGGAGATTTACGGATGTTTGTGGAAACAGCTGATCGGCGGGAATTTGCGTAGCAGATTTTTCTCTGGTATCTCAGATAAATTAGTTTCAACTAAGTTTTTTCAGGAGAGGAAAATATTTTTTGCATGGAGTATAAATTATTTACAATAAATGTAATTTGTTTCCGTCTGTGCAAGGGGATTTGTTCAACGAGCGGGTCAAGACTGAGAAAAAGAATTGACTTGAAAGTTAGATATAACTAACTTCTGGCCGTTGCATGAACTTGACTCATACAGGATATCACCGCCTCTTTCACCGGGCCTGCCGGTACTGGAAGTTTGCCGGTCTGCTGGTCCGGCGTCCCCGGTACCTCCTGCTCTGCGGGGGCTGCCTATCCTGTATGGGAGCATGCGGCAAAGCCGTGGAAACGCGGTCCTCCGCAAACCGGGAACAGGAATGTTCCTCCGGTTCCGGGCAGGACTGAACATCCGCCAATGACGAGGAAGATTCAAGATACAGCATTACTATGAAGAAAAGCTACATGATACCCGCCCTGTTCGCCTGCTCCGGCTTGTGCATGGCCGGTACGGCATCCGTAGCCACTCCCGCCGCCGCTCCGGCCGTGGAGGAGGCTGAAGGCAAAGGGTCCATTCTGGACGACATCGATCTGTTGGGAGACGAATACGGCGACGAAAGCACGCCCATCCCGAACGATGCGCTCACCCGCGTCCTCACGGATCTGCACAAGGGAGCTTATGAGAAAGCCGGGTTCCAGTTCCTGCTGGAACAGGCGTTTCTCTACACCAAGGGCCATCACGCCGCGCCCAATGACGAGACTTCCGGTTCCAGCCAGAGCTGGTACAAGCTGCACGCCCAGGCGGGGCTGCAATTGTTCAAGTCCAGCCGCCACCAGGGCACTTGGATCAAGAGCGAGCTTTCCGGCTCCGTGGCCCTCAACAGGCACACCCACCGCACCACTCTGGACGATTCCTGGGGAGCGAGCGGCCCCGCCAACTGCGACGTTTTTGAAGACGGTTATTTCTACCTGCCGGAACTGCTCATTTCCCAGGGTTTCCTGGACGGCCGGCTCGTCGTCATGGGAGGCATGATCAATCAGACAAACTACTTTGACGCCAACACGTATGCCAACACCACCTTCGGCCAGTTCGGCAGCGCGCCCTTTGTCAACAACCAGGTGCTTCCGCTGGGCGATTCCAACTTCGGCTTCGTGGGCCAGTACCAGTTCAATGACAACTGGTTCGTCCAGATAGGCGGCAACATGATGGACAATGAACCGCGGCGCAACCCCTTCCACAACACGACGGGGAAATCCTTCAACCTGCTCGGTGAAATCGGCTGGACGCATGAAAAAGCCTTCGGCATCGGCACCGGTACCTACCGCCTGCAGCCCTTCATGTTCCATGCGGACGGCAGGAACCACGGCGGCGTGGCGTTCAACTTGGAACAGGACCTGGGCGGCAGCCCCTTCGCCCTGTTCGCCCGCGCCGGGTGGAGCAGTGCGGAATCAGGCAACATCTGCGGAGCGGAAGCCCAGGCCTCCGCCGGGGTGGTATTCAAGAAGCCGCTTGAAGTCATGACCGGCGTGAAAGAGGCGGACGGCAACTTCTTCGGCGTAGGTTTTTCCGTAAGCAAGCCGGATTCCGATACGCTTGCGGAAACGCGTCCGGGGCATGACCGGGAAATGATTCTGGAATGCACGTACAGCTTTTCCATCACGCCGTACTGCCTGATCCAGCCTTCCTACCAGTACGTGAAGAATCCTTCCGGGCGGGATGACGTCAATTCCGCCAATATCTTTTCCGTTCAGTGCGTGGTTACCTTCTAGGCCGCCATGCCTGTATGTCTGTGAAACCACGATAACGGTTCCATCTTCCCTGCCGCCCTGCATGTGGAATGCGGATTCCTGCATGCACCGGCATTGAAGAGGTCTGCGTGACCTGGCAACGTCGCATTCTCGATCAGGTAGGGGGTGCGGCGTTGCTTATTTGTTGTATTATCTCAAAGGAAGCGAGAGGCGTTTGAAACGCCTGTGTTCCTGGACCTTCCTGCCCTGCTGGTCGGCCGGGGCCGCGGAGGGCCGGGCCTGCGCGGAAGCCGCGGCCTGGGCCTTCCGGACAGGTTCCGTACGGACGGAGGCAGCCTGGCAGGCGGCCGCGAGCAGGCATCCGACTCCCATCATGATTAATGCGTACTTGTTCATCATCGTGTTATTCGCGGCTGGTTGTGGCCGCTGATGGTTAGAGTAGCACCGGAACCGGGATGTTGAAAGTTCTTTGGTTTGACTAACAACAAGTTAGGTGAATTAAACACGGAGAAGAATGTTATGGTCAGCACGTTGCGGACGGGCGGATTTATGACAATTAATGACGTTTCCGGCGTTCCGGACCGTTCAAAACCATGTTGACTTGCACGGAAAGCATTCTAAACTGACAGAATGAGTAAGGTGCAATGGGAAATTTCAAATAACGAAGTGACCGACCGTGATACCGCTCTGCGCCGCCTCCAGGAAGGGACGACCGGCCATGTGGTGTGCGCCCGCGATGGAGCCTGCCTCCAGTCTTACAAGGAAATGGAAGGCATTTACCACTGTGAAATCGTGTTCAAGACGGACAGTTGCTGTCCGCCCGTCTTCGCCGCTCCGGAAGGGGTGACGGGAAAAGAGCTGGAAACGCTGTATGACCGCTTTGCGAACGGGGACGATTTCTCCTTTGTGGAAAAGGAATGGGAGCCCCTGGTTGCCGTGGAGTACCGTCACCGCCACAATGTCATGTGGTTCGTGTTCCTGTTCATTGCGATGGTGATTGTGGCCATGATGGCCTATGAACACGGCTGGATGTGAGATTGCCGGAAACGGGACGGCGGCGCTTGCCCGGCGGACTTTTCCGCAGGGGAATGCTTTTTTGTCCTCCGGGGTAGCATTTGGGGCGGAAGGCCTGCCTTGAATTCGAAAGCCCCCGGAATATCTTCCGGAGGCTTTCGGGAGAAGCGGACCCTTGAAGATGCGCCTGACTTCGTAGGCTGTTAATGGTGGCCGTGATGGTCGCCGCAATGGCACGAATGCTTGTTGCCGGTTTCCCCGTCAGAGGAGGGAACCTTTGACTGGCAGCATCCGGAGCAGCCGCCGCAGCACGATTTCCCCTTGGAGAAAAAGGTGCGGTAAATGGCATAGCAGAATGCCAGGAAAATCAGGGTTCCGATGATATATGTAGCCATGATGAATAGGAATTAATGGATTGATTTCTTGGGAGCCGCCTTGCGGAAGATCAGGTAGAGGCCTCCTGCAAGGCCGATCAGGGCGACGACTTGTCCCGCGCCGAACGTGCCGTCGCGGACAAGGATGCCCAGCTGGTACACCAGGAAGGCCACGTAATAGGCCCAGCCGCAGAGCCAGAGAATGGCGAACCATGTCCATTTGGCGCTGTTCATTTCCCGGCGCATGGCGCCCATGGCCGCAAAGCACGGGGCGCACAGCAGGTTGAAGAGCAGGAAGGAGAATGCCACGATGGAGTCGCCTCCCAGTGCATTGGCGGCACGGAGCACCCCGGCGGTGGCTTTTTCTTCCTGCGCCTCTTCGTCAAGCGCTTCTTCTTCAGCAGCGGCGGAAGCTTGTTCGCTGCCGGACGGCTCATCGGCGGCGGATGCCGGAGCTTCTTCCTCCGGAGCGGAGGCGGCTTCCTCCCGGGAACGGCTGGAATTCCATGTGTCCAGGGCGGCTACTGCCAGGGCGCTGAGAGCGTTGCCCTGTGTGAAGAGGCTGAATTCCGGTTCCGCGGGGGCTTCCTCCTCCTCTTCTTCAGTGCCTGTGCCGTAAAGCATGCTCATGGTGGCTACCACGTTTTCCTTGGCGATCAGGCCCGTAATCGTGGCTACCGTGGGCTTCCAGTCGCGCACGTCATTCCCTGCCTGCGCCCACCCGAGGGGGGCGAAGACGGGAGAGACCGCGCTGCCGATGTCCGCCAGCATGCTCTTTTCAATGGGGAGAGGGGCAGAGCCTTCCTCCGTGGAGGCGGCGGCTTCGGCATGGTCTTCATCCAGATAGGTCATGCTCCAGTCATGGCTCTGAAGGAACCAGATGAGGGCGCAGGCAAGGAAAATAACCGTCCCGGCCTTTTGAACGAATGCCTTGCATCGTTCGATCGCCCGGAGGCTGACGTTGGAAACTGCCGGCGTGTGGTAGGCGGGGAGCTCCATCACGAAGGGAGCGGGATCTCCGGCAAAGAAGGAACTCTTCTTCAGGATGATGCCGGAGACGATGATGGAAGCCAGGCCGATGAAGTAGGCGCTGGTGGTGACGAGGCCCGTGTCTTCCGGGAAGAAGGCGAAGGCCAGCACGGCAATGATCGGAATTTTGGCCCCGCAGGGCATGTTGGTCGTCAGGATGATCGTCATGCGGCGGTCCTTCTCGTTTTCAATCGTGCGTGTGGCCATGATGCCGGGCACGCCGCAGCCCATGGAAACGAGCATGGGAATAAAGGACTTCCCGGAAAGGCCGAATTTGCGGAAAATCCGGTCCATGACGAACGCCACGCGCGCCATGTACCCGCAGTCTTCAAGGACGGCCATGCAGAGGAAAAGCACCGCCATTTGAGGCAGGAAGCCGAGTACCGCGCCCACGCCGTTGACAATGGCATTCTGGACGAAGTCCACCAGCTTGTGGTCGCAGTTCAGCGCGAGCGTTCCAAGCATGGCTATGCCGAAGCAGACGAGGGAAAGAACGATGTACTGCACCCAGAAGGATGCGACGCCCGTGCGCCCTTTAAGGGAGAAGATATGGGCCAGATTCCTGCGGGAGAAGGGGGACTTGTCCGGAACGGGTCCGAATTCATTCTTGTTCCTGACGCCGGGCTTGAACAGGCAAAGAGCCAGGAGGGCGGCGTTGGCGGCGCCCAGAACCCACATCAGAGGCTTGTAGAGGAACAGGAGAACGGCGCCCAGGGCGGAGGTCAGGCCTTCCACGCAGGAATCGTAAAATTCCATGAGGGAGGAAAGAGTGCCGATGACGGCGCCCTCATCACTTTTCTTTCCTTCTTCCGTCTGTTCCGCCGCCTCCCCGGCTGGGGCGTTGGCTGCTGTAGCGGCAGTATCGGCAGTATCGGCAGTATCGGCACTGGCCGCTTCCCCTTCTTCCGCCGTTGCGCTCCGGGCGTCGGCGGGGATGGCGGCGGGAGCTTCCATGGGCACGGTGTTTCCTTCGGAAGCCTCTTCCTCCTCAACGTTGGGCATGACGATGAACGCCAGAATGAAGGGAATGATGGTCAGATACATCCATGCCCCCTTGAGATTCAGGTCGTGCAGGCGGCGCAAGAGGAGCGGGAACAGCATGATCATGGAAAGGATGACGGCAATGAAGGCCACCAGGCCGATCCCTGCCGGTGCCGTGCCGATGAAGCCGTCCACCCAGGGGCCGACGATTTCCCCGAAGAAGGTGTCGTTGGCCCAGCCCGTGCCCCAGTCGCCCACCGTATTGATGGAAAGGTAATACACGGCCCACATGACCAGGAAGAAAATGGGAAGGGCCAGAATGCGGTGGGTGACGATTCTGTCTATCTTGTCGCTGATGGAAAGCCCCATGTGTTTCTTGGTCTGGCTTTCCTTGACGATGGCGGCAATGGCGGTATACCGCTCACTGGTGATGATGCTTTCGCTGTCGTCATCCATCTCTTCTTCCACGGAAAGGATGATTTGCTCAATGGCCTGCGAGGCCTGCCCGTCCAGATGGAGATGTTCCACGACTTTCGGGTCCCGTTCGAAAAGCTTGATGGCGTACCAGCGCTTTAAGTCCGGATCGCAGGAAAGGTATTCCGCAATCCGGGAAAGGGCTTTTTCCACCGTATCGTCCAAATGGACGGGCTGCGCCGGCCTGGTCTCCGGGTTTTTGGCCGTTTTGACGGCCAGCTCCACCAGTTCCTTGAGTCCGGTCCCCTTGAGGGCGCTGATCTCCACTACCGGGCAGTGGAGCGCTTGGGACAGCCTGGCCTTGTCAATGGTGATGCCCCGCCTGGCCATCAGGTCCGCCATGTTGAGGGCAACGATGATGGGGCGACCCAGCTCCTGAAGCTGGGTAGTCAGGTAAAGATTGCGTTCCAGGTTCGTCGCGTCCACCAGGTCGACAATGACGGACGGTTCGTCCCGGACCAGGTAGTCGCGGCTGATGACTTCTTCCAGAGTGTAGGGGGAAAGGGAATAAATGCCCGGAAGGTCCTGAACCTCAATTTCCGGGTACTCATTCAGCTTGCCGGCTTTGCGTTCGACCGTCACGCCGGGCCAGTTGCCCACGTATTGGCTGGCGCCTGTCAGCGCGTTGAAAAGCGTGGTTTTGCCGCAGTTGGGGTTGCCGGCAAGAGCGATAGTTATGTTGTCCATGGATGTTTCCTTGTATCTTGAGATGGGAATATCCGACGTCTTGCTGTCAGGTCAGGAAACGTGCGGCGGAAGGAGGTATTAGCTGATGTGGATGTTTTCGGCTTCCGATTTGCGGATGGAAAGTTCATAGCCGCGGACGGTGACTTCAATGGGGTCACCCAAAGGCGCTACTTTGCGGATGAAGAGTTGCGTGCCTTTGGTTACTCCCATATCCATGATGCGCCTTTTGATGGGGCCTGCCCCTGACAGCTTGCTGACGGTGACCGTATCGCCAATGGCTGCATCCCGTAGTGTACGTTGCGTTGTCATAGATGGTGCGTGGTGAATGGAACGTGAATTCAGGAGACGAAAATCTTGCTGGCAAGCAACTTGCTGAGTGCTATCCTGGATTCCTTGATGTTGACGATCAGGTTCCCGTCGCATTCGGAGACGACGGAGACCGTGGTACCGGCTACGAAACCCAGGCTTTCCAGAAAGTGCCTGGTGTCGTCCTTGCCGTGAATCTTGTTGACGTGGCGGATATCGCCGATATTGAGCATGGAGAGTGGCATGATGTGGTTTTGAATCAAATCCGAAAAGAAAGTTAGTCTTATCAAACAACAAGTCAATGATATTATGCGCCTGTTTTGCTGTAGAACTTTTTTATTTGTTCATTATTAGAATTTTATGAATTAGTTTCTCCTAAGTTTGGCGAGGTTTGAATTAAAGGGAAAATTAAGAACGCTTCTCATTTTCTGGCGGGAAACGTCGGTGTCCGGCTCTCGGGCCTGTTTTCCGCGGAACGGGAAAACAAAAAAGCCGCGCCATGAATGTTCATGGCGCGGCTGGAAAGGAGGGAAGAGGACCTTACGGGGCGGGGCAGACCTCGCCCTGTACGGGCTTGCCCTGGTATTCGCCCGTCAGGGTTTTCAGGAAGGCGACCAACAGCCGCACCTCATTTTTGTCCAGCTTGTCGTAGCCAAGCTGGTAGTGGTACATTTTGGTGATGGCTTCTTCCAGCGTCTGTGCGGAAGCATCGTGCATGTAGGGCCAGGTGAGTTCCACGTTGCGGAGGGTGGGAACACGAAACCTGTGCTTGTCCGTTTCCTTCTTGGTGAAGTTCATCAGGCCGTTGTCGTCGTTGGTCTTGTTGCGGCCGCCGAAGAAGTCGCCCTTGAGGTCGGCGTATTCAAAGGACTGGCCGCCCATGGCGGGGCCGGTGTGGCATGTCTGGCAGCCCAGCTTGAGGAACAGCCGGTAGCCCTTCTTGGCGTTCTCGCTGATGGCGTTTTCATCACCCTTCAAATAACGGTCAAACGGGCTGTTCGGCGTAATGAGGGTTTTTTCATACTCCGCGATGGCGTTGGTGATGGTTTCTCCGGTGAAGCCCTGGGGGTAAACCTTCTTGAACTCCGCGGCAAAGGCGGTGTCCGCATTCAGCTTGGCGGCGATCTTGCCCCAGTCGTCCGGGTGTTCGTAACCCATTTCCACGGGATTCAGGGGAGGTCCGCCGGCCTGTTCCTGGAGGTTGGCAGCGCGGCCGTCCCAGAACTGCTTGGTGTGGAAGGCTGCGTTGAAAACCGTGGGAGCGTTGATGCCGCCCTTCTGGCCGCGTACGCCCGTGGAAGTGGCCAGGTTGTCCGTGCCCGCCTTTTCCAGGGAATGGCAGGTTGCGCAGGAAACGGTGTTGTCCGTGGAGAGCCGTACATCATGGAACAGCTTGTAGCCCAGTTCCACCTTCGCCGGGTCCGTGGGCAACTTGTCCGGGATGGGCGCGATGGGGGAAATGGCGTATTCCTCACCCACCATGTCGCCGAAGATCTTCAGGCGCTCGTCCCTGATCCACTTCTGCATGGCCGCTTTTTCCAGGGGGGTGAGCGTGCTGCCCCAGTGAACCATGGTATAGGAGGTGGGGGGCATGGAGCCGGTCTGGAGCACATGCTCCAGTTTGGAGAGGGTGACGGCGGAGAGCGGTTCCTCCATGTTGTAGCTGCGCTGGCCGTCCCTCATGTGGCGGGCGAGAAGGCCGCCGGAAAGGGTGTTCACCAAGCCGGGAACCTCGGTGCCGGGCCTGTGGCAGTCCGCGCACTTGGTATCCATGGTATGGGCGGTAATTTCCGCCGCTTCGGCGGACGTCAAATCTTTTATGTTCTGATTGGGCAGGAACAGCGGGGCGACGGCGGCCGTCACGATGACGGTGCCGCCCAGAATGGCTCCGGCCTGGAGAAAGGAACGTGTTTTGCTCATAAGATTCGCGGTTGCAGGAATTGGTTGTATGGTAAAGGGTGGACGAAGGAAATCAAGATTTATTCTAAAGTTCTCCCGCCTTTCTCAAATCTTCGTTGATGGCTTCCAGGACGTCCGCCTCCGGCTTGAAATTGGCGGCGTGGTAGGAACTGCGTACAAGCGGGCCGGACGCCACATGCTTGAACCCTTTGGCGCGGGCTATTTCCTCATACCGTGCAAATTCGTCCGGATGGATATACCTGACCACCGGCAGGTGGTTGCGCGTGGGCCGCAGGTACTGGCCCAGGGTCAGGACCGTGACGCCGTGCTCCAGCAGGTCGTCCATGGACTGGAACAGCTCGTCCTCCGTTTCTCCCAGGCCCAGCATGACGCCGCTCTTGGTCGCCACTTTTCCGTTTACGCAGTCCAGCGCCATCTTCAGTACGCGCAGGGAGCGGCGGTACTGGGCGCGGAAGCGCACGATGGGGGTAAGGCGTTCCACCGTTTCCAGATTGTGGCCGAAAATGTGCGGGCGCGCAGCCATCAGCGTCTGGATGGAGGCGGCCTTTTCATTCAGGTCTGAGGCCAGAACTTCAATGATGGTGGATGGGCTGGCCTTTCTGACGGCGCGGATGACCTGGGCAAAGTGGGCGGCCGCGCCGTCCGGCAGGTCGTCCCGGGTCACCATGGTGATGACGGCGTGGCGCAATTTCATATGCACGACGGCGTCCGCCACGTGGCGTGGTTCTTCCGGATCAAGGGGGAAGGGTTTGGCCGTCTTGACGGCGCAGTAGGCGCAGGCGCGCGTGCATCGCTCCCCGGCGATCATGAACGTGGCCGTGCCCTGGTTCCAGCATTCGTAGCGGTTGGGGCAGTGGGCTTCCTCGCAGACGGTAAACAGGTTTTTGCCTTCCACGAGCTGCTTGACGTCCCAGAACTCCCTGCCGTTGGGCAGGCGTACCTTGATCCAGGAGGGCTTGCGTTCCGTGTCGCCCGTAGTTTCGTTGTCGTGCCGGGGTTCCATAGAGCCGTTAGCTTGCCGTGAGTCGGCCTTTTTGGCAAATGCAAAGTGGTTTATTCGGGGGCATTCCCTCCATCCTCCTGCGGGGTGGGGGGAAGTTCCCCGGCCTGTTTCCTTTTCTCCCTGGCCAGCAGGCGGGCCTCCCGGAAAAATTGCTGCAGGTGGTACAGGCATTCCTCCCCCAGTACTCCGGACTGCACTTCGCACCTGTGATTGAGGGGGGGATTGGAATCCAGAAGGTTGATCCATCCTCCGGCGGCTCCCGTCTTGGCGTCCGGACAGCCGAATACCACACGGTCCGGACGGCAATGCACGATGGCTCCCGCGCACATGGGGCACGGCTCCTTGGTGACGTACAGGGTGCAGCCTTCCAGCCGCCAGTCCCCCAGGGCTTCCTGGGCGGCCGTCAGGGCGATCATTTCCGCATGGGCCGTAGCGTCCTTCAGCGTTTCCACCTGGTTCCAGCCGCGGGCGATCACATGGCCGTCCCTGACCACGACGGCGCCGACAGGCACTTCCCCCCTGGCCAGGGCTTTTCTGGCTTCCTTCATCGCTTGGCGCATGAACCACTCGTCCGAACCGGGCATTTCCATCATTGCGGCTTTCATCATGAACTGTGCGGAGGCTGTCTGGCAAGCCCTTTTTAAGGGATATTTATTGTACTATATACAAGAAGTAGGCCATAGGACGGAATGGAATGGGCGCGAATGCGTTTTTGCGTTGATTCCCGAGGGGTGCTGGCATAAGTATGAACCATGAGCTTTTCAGAACCCTGCGCACTGGCCGTGGACTTCGGCGGCACCAGCATCAAGATGGGCGTCACGGCGGGCGACCGCATTCTGGCAACTGCCGACCGCATTCCGACCACCATGTTTGAAAGCCCCCAGGCGATCATTGACGCCATGGTCGCGACGGCGCTGGCCCTGCGCGAGCAATTCCCCACCGCCTGCGTGATGGGGATGGGCATGCCGGGATGGTGCGACTATTACAAGGGAGTGCTCTACCAGCTTACCAATGTGAAGGTGTGGGACCATGAAGTCCCGGTCAGGGAAATGATGGAACGCGCGGTGGGGCTTCCCGTCGTGCTGGACAACGACGCCAACTGCATGGCCTATGCGGAATGGAAGCTGGGGGCCGGCCGCGGCATGTCCAGCCTGGTGTGCCTCACCATGGGAACGGGCATAGGGGGTGGCATCGTGCTGCACGACCGCATCCTGCGGGGCAGGCGGCTTTCCGCGGCGGAGTTCGGGCAGACGAGCATTCATTACCAGGGGAAGACGGGGCCCTTCGGCAACCGCGGCGCCATTGAGGAATACATCGGCAACAATGAACTGGCGGCGGAGGCCGTCAGACGGTATGCGGGGGCGGGCATTGACAAAAAGGTGGACGAATGCACTCCGCGGGACCTGGACGTCGCCGCCCGCGCCGGGTGTCCCGTGGCCCTGCAATTGTGGGAAGATACCGCGGAAATACTGGCCTGCCTGATCATGAACCTGATGTACACGCTGGTGCCGGACGCCTTCATCATTGGCGGCGGCGTGGCCAAGGCCGGGGACCTGCTGATGAAGTCCCTGCTGGCCAATCTCAGGGCCCAGATGTTCCCGCTGCTGATGGAGGATCTGGTGATCCTGCCTGCCCGGTTCGGTTCGGAAGCCGGGCTGCTGGGGGCCGGAGCCATGGCCATGGACGAATTCCTGGGGCATGGCGTTCTGGAAAGGTTCAAGCGGGAATAATGCTGGCAAACCTTGTGTTAGGTATAACTAACAGGAAGCTTGCCATAGCGGCGCAGCGGGCGTACAAGCGGAACAGATCATGAGCAAGGAACATTCCCACGAACACGCTTTTGAAGAAATGTCCTGCGGGACCGGGTGTTGCTGCTCGGGAGGTTCCTGCGGAACGGAAGGGGCAATCAGACCCGTGCCCGCCATTCTGGGGACAGCCCTGTTTGCCGCGGCTCTGGTGGCGGGGAGCGATACCTGGGTCGGTTTGGCGGCGTATGCGGGGGCCTATCTGCTGATCGGGTGGGATGTCTTGAAAACGGCTTTTATCGGGCTGAGGCACGGGCGCGCTATGGATGAAAACTTCCTGATGCGCATCGCTTCCCTGGGAGCCATGTTCCTGGGGGATTATTCCGAGGCCGTGGGGGTAATGCTTTTCTACCGGGTGGGGGAATACCTCCAGGAACGCGCCGTGGGGAGTTCCCGCCGTTCCGTAAGGGAACTGATGAAACTGAAGCCGGATGCGGTGCATGTGAAGGAGGCCGGCGCCGTTCGGGACCTCCCTCCGGCGGATGTCAAGCCGGGTTCCCTGATTGAAGTGAGGGCCGGGGAGCGCATCCCTCTGGACGGCGTGATCGTGGGCGGCCATTCCGTGCTGGACACTTCCGCCATGACCGGGGAATCCCTGCCGATGGAGGCGGGGGAGGGAACCGCCGTTATGGCGGGCTATATCAACAGCCAGGGCGTGCTGTCCGTGCGCACGGACCGTGACTGGAAACACTCCGCCCTGGCGCGGGTGCAGGAACTGGTGGAAGCCGCTTCCGGCAATAAGTCCCGCATTGAGGGAAGGCTGAGCAGGTTCTCCCGTATTTATACGCCGCTGGTTATTGCCATTGCCGTCCTGGTGTTCCTGTGCTACCCCTTCGTGACTGGCGGAAGCTGGGGAGACGGCCTCTTCCGCGCCCTGGTGCTGCTGGTGATTTCCTGCCCGTGCGCCCTGGTGCTGTCCGTCCCCCTGGGTTTCTTTGCCGGGATAGGCCGGGCGGCGCGCAACGGAATCCTGGTGAAGGGCAGCAACTATCTGGATGCGCTGCGCAAGGTGAAGACTGTGGTGTTTGACAAGACGGGGACGCTGACGGAAGGCGTGTTTGCCGTGGATGAAGTTCTGCCGTGCGCCGGGGTATCCCCGGAAAGCCTGCTGTACTGGGCGGCCCATGCGGAAAGCGCCGCTTCCCATCCCCTGGGCCGTTCCATTGTGAAGGCGTATGGAGGCGCCCTGTTTCCGGAGCGTGTGGCGGATATGGTGGAAGTGACGGGCGGGGGCGTTTCCGCCCGGGTGGAAGGCAGAGCCGTTCTGGCGGGCAGGAAGACGTTTTTGGAGAATGCCGGTGTGGCGGTCGATGACCTGGAGGAACGCGGTGCAACGATTTACGTGGCCCTGGACGGAATGCTGCTGGGGCGCCTGCGCATGTCCGACCAGGTGAAGTCCGGAGCGGCCCTGGCCGTCAGGGAATTGAGGGATTTGGGCGTAAACAGGCTGGTCATGCTGACGGGGGACTCTTCCTCCGCCGGCAAAGAAGTGGGGGACAGGCTGGGACTGGATGAAGTATTCAGCGGCCTGATGCCGTCGGACAAGCTGGAGCATATCCAGGAACTGAAAGGCGTAAACGGTCTGGTAGCCTTTGTGGGGGACGGCATGAATGACGCGCCGTCCCTGGCCGGGGCGGACATAGGCATCGCCATGGGGGGCGTGGGATCGGATGCCGCCCTTCAGGCGGCGGACGTGGTGCTGATGAAGGGTGACCCCGCGGCCGTTCCGGAAGCCATCCGCCTTTCCATGGCAACGGAGCGCATCATTGTGCAGAACATCGTCATGATTTTGGGAATCAAGGTATTGGTCATGGTTCTTGGCATTCTGGGGCTGGCCGGCATGTGGGCCGCCGTGATGGCGGACGTGGGCGTTTGCCTGCTTGCCGTCGGCAACTCCATGCGCATTTTCCGCATAAAAACCCGGCAGGGGAAGGAATAAAGGCAGTGTTTTCCTGTCTCTTCTGGCGTTACTTTAGCAAACATGGCAACTTGCAGGCCGTGTGATGGGAATTCATGTTTTTTCCTGTCTGCCTGCTGTCCATCCGCAACGGGCGGCAGAGTGGCGTTCCGGCGGGAAGGGATGAAAGCTTTTTCCCCTCATTTTTGCCCTTGATCCATCAAAAACCTCCATGCCAGGATGCGGCACGGAGGCTGGAGGAATGAAAAGCCCGTGAATGCTGGGTTTTAACGCAGGCCGGTCAGAAGCAGCTCCGCATTGTTCTGTGTTTTGGAAATATTTTGCAGCAGGGCCTGAAGGCCCTCCCAGCCGGGTTTCATGGCGAGCTGGCGGCGGAGTTGCATGATCTTGACGAACTCCTGTTCGTTATACAGCCTGTCGTCATTGCGGGTGCCGCTTTGGGAAAGGGAAATGGCCGGATAAATGCGCCGTTCGGAAAGTTCCCTGTCCAGGCGGATTTCCAGATTGCCCGTACCCTTGAACTCCTCGAAGATCACTTCGTCCATTCTGGATTCCGTGTCCACCAGGCAGGTAGCGATGATGGTCAGGCTGCCTCCTTCCTCCACATTGCGCGCGGCGGAAAAGAACTTGCGGGGTTTTTCCAGGGCATTGGAGCCGAGGCCGCCGGACATGATGCGGCCGCCCGTCTGATTGGCATTGTAGCCGCGTGCCAGGCGGGTCAGGGAGTCCAGCAGAATGACGACGTCCCGGCCCATTTCCACCAGGCGCTTGGCGCGTTCAATGACGAGGTCGGAAACCTGGGCATGGCGGCGGGAAGGTTCGTCAAAGGTGGAGGCATAAACCGGGGCGTCCACAGTCTCTTCAAAATCGGTCACTTCCTCCGGGCGTTCGTCCAGAAGCAGAACGATCAGTTCCACCTTGGGATAATTGGCCCTGATGGAGCGCGCGATCGTTTTCAGAAGAACGGTCTTGCCGCCGCGGGGAGGCGCCACGATGAGCCCGCGCTGCCCTTTGCCGAAGGGCGTCATCAGGTCCAGCACGCGCATGGCCGCGGAATTGACTTCCTTGTTTTCCAGAAGCAGGCGTTCCTTGGGGAAGAGGGGGGTGAGGCGTTCAAAATCCTGCCCCGCCCTGTATTCTTCTGCGGGAATGCCTTCCACGCTGATGACGGCGGAGGCGGAGAGGTATTTGTCATGGGGCCTCAGCTTGCGCAGCCTGACCTTGATCAACTGGCCCACGCGCAGATGCAGGGGCTTGATCAGGTTGCCGCCCAGGTAAATGTCGTCCGGGGATGTGCGGAAACTTTTGACCGGGTCCCTCAGCATCGCATAATTGTCCTTGGCTTGCTCCATGACGCCGGAGACGACTACTTCATGACCCTTGGCGAGAAGCTGCCTGCCCAGCTCGAACACAAGCTGTGACTTGGTGAGGGAAGAGGCATTCCGGATGGGGAGGGTTTCCGCCATTTCCTGGAGGTCGTTCAAGGGGCGCCGGCGCAGTTCGTTGATGTCGATCTGTTCCAGAACGGGCCGGGATTCCGATTCCTCCTGTGCGGATTCCTGGGTGGGCGGCACCTCCGGGGCGCTCTCTTCCGCCGGGGCGGGGAGCAGGACCGGGAGAGACTGTTCCGGAGCGGGAGCATTCTGTGCGGAGTCGGCCTGGGGAGTTTCTTCGTCGGGGAGCGGCTTGTTTTCGCGTTCTTCAGTCATGGAAAAAGTGTTGATGAAATCTTTGGGTTTGTTGTTGGAGCAAGGAGGGCGGGCCTTCGTTCCAGATCACGAAATCGGCTTTGGCCACCTTTTCCATAATGGGATGCTGTGCGGCCAGAATAGCCTCAATCATATCCTCGCGGAATCCGTTCCTGAGGGCCAGGCGGCCCTTTTGCGTTTCCCGGGAAACGGCTACCACGCATACGGAATCCTGATGATAGCGCGCCGATGTTTCAAAAAACAGCGGCACGTCAATGACAAACCCGTTTACCGCCGCATTCTGCCGCGCCGCCTGCATTTGCGCAAGACATTCTTGGTGCAGCAGGGGATGAATAAGCCCTTCCAGAATCTTTCTGCTTTCCGGATTGCGGAAGACCAGCTCCCTCAGGAAATGTCTGTCCGCCCGTCCCGCGCCGTCCACACTGCCGGGGCCGAACGCCCGGATAAGGGCGTCTTTCAGAAGGCCGCTGTCCAGCAGTCTGCCTGTTTCCGCATCACAGTCAAACAGGTGCAGATGCGGGCCGCCCATTTCCATAAGAAGGCGGATGGCTGTGGATTTGCCTGTGGCGATTCCGCCGGTGACAACCAGTGTTTTCATGATAGGTAAAGTTGGAAAGACGCTAGGTTGGGATGCAAAGAGCGGGTGAAAGGTCACCCTTTCACCCGCTCCGGTATGGACTTTATGCACACTGACTACATAGGAGGCAGCAGGCCTACTTCAGCGGACGGCAACGCGTTTTCCACACCGGCGGCGGTCGTCGGGAGGGAATTCCCGCGGACAGACTGGCCGGTGGCATCAATGATCTGACCGGTCACGAAGATCATCAGATTCTTCTTGATGTGGTTGTCGGAGTTGCTGCGGAAGAAGCGGCCTACGAGGGGCAGGTCACCGAAGATAGGAACCTTGTCTTCCACTGTCTGGACGTTTTCCGTGATCAAACCACCGATTGCCACGGTGTGGCCGTCGTAGATGAACAGGGACGTTTCAACGGAACGCTTGGAGAAGATAGGCTGCTCAATGCGGTTTTCCGTCAGGGTCAGAGACATCGGCTTGCCGTCGGAACCCACGCCGGTGGATTGAATCGGGCTGCCGTAGTTCACGAAGCCTTCAAATTCCACAATGCTGGGCTTGAAGCTCAAGTCAATGATGTACTTGTTCTCCGCGATGGTGGGCACCACTTCCAGGGTAACGCCGACGGGCTTCATTTCAAACACGCCGGGAGTGGCGGGAGTGACGGGGAAGCTGGTCACCTGGGCCGGATTGTTGTTGAGGACATCGTCCAGAACATTGTTCCCGTTGTTGTTGCCGCCCCAGCTGCTGACGTTGTTGGGAAGTTCCGGGGGTTCGTATTCGGTGGGATACCAGAATTCACGGATGATTTCAATTTTGGCCGTTTCACCGGACTTGGCGGTAACGCTCGGAGCGGTGAGAACGTCGGAACCCTTCTTCTGGGACAGGCCGCGCATCAGCATCTGGAAGGCGCCTTCATCATAAATGCCCGTGAGGGACATGATGCCGGGAGCCGGGCTCTTCTGCGTGGCTTCGGAACGGTTGGTGCTGTTGAGCAGGTTGTCCACGGAGTTCTTGGAGATGGCAAAGTCGCCCGTGCGGTTGCCGCCTACCAGGCCGTTCACCAGGCCGTTTCCGTGTGAGTCCGTGCTGCTGCTGTTCACGGGCCAGCCGCTGACGCCGCCGGGAGACTGGGTGAAATCGCTGGAATTGAGTCCGGAACCTTCGCTGGTGCCTCCGCCCAGGAAGGTGCTGCGGTCATTGCTGACGGAGAACGGAGTGACAATCCAGTCAAAGCCGAGTTCTTCCGTGTTTTCCTGGGTCACTTCCACGAACTTGGTCATGATGCGCACCTGCTGGGATTCACCGCGGGTTTGCTCAATCAGCTGTTCAATGAGGTCCAGGTTGCCCTGCGTGTTGCGGACGATAAGGGTGCCGTTGCTGGCGCTGAAGATGGCGGATGCCCCTTCCGGGAACTGCACGCCGGCCTTCTTGAGCAGGTTGTAAGCGGAAGGCAGGGGCTTGATGCCGGAGGAGGAGCTGTCGCCGCCGCCGAAGGGATCGGCGTCGCCAACGTCGTCGCCGCCGCCCAGGGAACTGGACAGGGAGCGGAGGAAGCCGGGAGGCACGGGGAACGTGCGCTGGTACAGGTCCACGTCATTGCCGCCGGCGGGAAGGATGGTGACGGCGTAGTCTTCCACCTTCTGGCGCAGGCCTGCATTGCGGCAGATGAAGTTGAGCACTTCCAGCATCGGAACGTTGGTGAGCTTCAGCTGGCCGATCTTGCGGGTGCGGATGCTTTCCTGGGGAGCTGCCGCTACCGGAGCGGGTTCCGTGGATTCCATGCCGTCTTCACCAAAGCCGGGGTCATCCGCAGGAACGGTGGCCACGGGAGTGGTGCCCACGGGCTGGGCGTCATTGATGACAAAGTTGATGCCGCGTTCTCCATTCACGCCGGTACGGTCCAGTTCCACGGACTTTCTGCGCAGATAGTCGATGGCATCTTCCACCGTGGTGTCTTCAAAGGAAACGGAGGGAATGATGATGCTCTTGAGCTTCATCAGGTTGGCGGTGGCGCCGCTGACCCCGGGATCAGGACCGGTACCAATACCGGGTTCAGTCTCCGGAATTTCAACCGGAACGGGGCGTTCCCAAATCTGGTCCACTTCCGCCAGCATGGTGCTGCGGGTTTCGTCGTACGCAGCGCGGTAGTAGGCGGACCTGCGGCGGTTTACCGTTTCCATGCCGCGGCGCGCCGCTACGTTGTAGCGGTCAATCGTAAGAACCTTGTTGAATTCGGCAATGGCTTTATCATATTCGCCGAGGTCATAGTAACCATAGGCCATGTGAAGGAGGGTGTTCACCTTTTCCACGTTCTTGACGTGTTCGGGAGTGAGCGCCGGATTCGTACGAATCGGGTCCTTCATGTATTCGAGCGTCTGTTTGGCAAGCGCGGCTTTCTTGGGATTGAGCCGGATGGCGTCCTGCAGGAGCTTGTCGGCTTCATCATAGCGGCCTACCTTGATATATTCCTGCGCAACGGCAATGCTGGCGTCGCCAATGTTGTTGGCGATGGCCTGCCTGCGCTGGTCGTTGACCGGTGCGGCGGGCAGCGTGCTGTAGGCGGCATTGAATTTGTCCAGGGCTTCCTTGTACTTGCCTTCGCGGTACAGTTCACGGCCTTCGGAAAGGAGCTGCATTGCTTCCTGGGTTTGAGCCTCGCGGCGCGCCATGGCGCGGCGTGCCGCGTCTGACTGGCCCGCAGAATAGTATCCAGCATAGGAGGTACCCAAGGCGCTGGAGGCTCCGACGCTGCCGTAATCACCGGCCTGCGCAAAAGGGCAGGACGCGGCAATGGCCATCAGCGCGATCAGAGAACGCTTCGATTGATAAAGTGGTGCGTGGTCCATAGTTAGGTTCTTCTTTTTACATGTTTTTCGGATTTGTGAAGCTTTTTTTTTAGAAAAGTGAAAATCCGGGTCTATTTTTTCTTGCTCAGTGTTGTTTGTTCTCCTGTTGTTTTGTTGGCAATGGTTACGGTTTGCGTTGCATTATCAACGGTTTTCAGCGTGTAAGTCTGCTTGGTGTCACCGGGTATCTGGAAGTCGGCGCCTTCCTCTACTTCAAAGCTGGTATCCCGTTTGGGACCGGCGGCAATAGTAAGGTTTACTTTCTTATCAATGATGGGTATGAAATACTTGGCTCCCCTTCTTACCGTATAGGTTTGGCCGTTCTTGGTCGGCTTCAAATCCTTGACGATTGCTTCGGGGTCCGTTTCCACCATGTTGAGGCTTTCATTTTTGAATTCCTTGTTGTCCACGCTGACAAGCTCGAACCTGGGCTTTTCATTCGTGTTCTTTCTGGCTCCGAATTGACCGTTGAGCTGGACGGTGCTTCTCCACAGGTCCTGTCTGGCGCGATTCTGCCCCTTGAAGGTGAAATCGTTGCCGTCCGCCTGTGAGAAGACCAGGTAAAAGCCGAACTGCTTGATTTCGTCCACATACAACTTGTTGATGAGGGGCGGGTGACTGTTCGGATCGTTGGGATGTGTTTTGGCCTCGTATTCCTCCTGGACAGTAAAGCCGTCGTTGTCCGGGTCCCGGGTCAGAACGTCCGAATAAATGAAAATGTCTTCCAGCCCGTTGTCCAGGAACCATTTATTGGGGATATTCCCGTGAATGGGCGGTCCGGACACGATGTCGAAGGGTTCCGTCCCTCCCGTCTTGATCCAGAGATTGGGGGCAACGAATCCTACATATTCCTGAGTTTCCTGAACGATGGGTTTGAGTTCGTGGGAAGCCGAGATTTCCTGGTTGACTGTTTCCGCCTTCTTGATGCCGGAGGGCGGTTCCACGGGCTTTTCCGAAACACGGGTGGTAAATTTATACTGGTCGTCCAGCTTCATGAAGGTCCAGGCGCCGTAAGCGGCCACTCCCAGGCCCAGAACAATGCCGGAGACCATCAGGATCTTGTCGTAGTTTTGTTTTTCAGACATGGTGAAATTGTTTTCTGCGAATTGATTGCCGTAATTAGTCTTCAGACGGTTCCTGCGTCTTGGGCTGTGCGAAGTGAACCAGATTCAGGGAGACCTGGACCATCACCTGTTCCTTGCCCATATAGGGCTTGATTATTTGCTGGATGGGCGGTTCCGCCGGAGCGGCCGCCTCCCCCGCCGGCGTCAGGCTCGCCGCTCCCGTCTGGGGCTGTGCGGCGGCAGGCTGCGCGGCAGCCGGATTGGTGATGGGCGGCGGCATCATCCGTTCGTTGCGTATTCTGATGGAATTGACCGTGAACAGGTATTCCTGGGAATCCGTAATGGCGTTCATGGCTTTCAGCACGCTTCCCCGGTCGCCCTGGAAGGCGATTTCCAGAGGCATGCCCGTCCAGGGAGCCTTCTGGTCTGAATCTTCCTCATCTTCCGTGTTCCGCGCCGGGTTTTCAATGGGAAGCTGGGAGCGGTAAACCTTGATGAATTTGGTCAGTCCGCAGTCCGTGAGCTTGTTGACCAGGCTGTTGATGGCCTTCATTTCAAAGGTCAGCGTGGGCGTAGCCTGCACGGAGGGAGCCTGGGTGCTGTAAAGCTGGAAGCCAAGCCAGGAAGAAGTATCTGTAATCTGGATATTTTTTTCCTTGCAGGAGGCGATCAGGGATTCCCGGAAGGCCTTCAGTTCATTCTGGAACGCCGTGGGCGTGGTGGGCGCCAGCACGGAGGAAGCCATAAAGGGTTTGTATGCCGTTTCCAGGTTGCCGATGGCCTTGGCATAGCGGTTCAATTCCTTTTCCAGCTCCTTGTTGGACGCATGGCTTGGCGTAATTGTCGCAGCGTTGGCCGACTTGATTTCCTGGGAAGCGGACTTGATTTTCTTATCCAGGTCGCTGCGTTCGGAATTAGCCATATACCCAGCCACGGACAGCCCGAGGAATAAGAGAAGCCCCACGCCCGCTACCGTAGCCGCAGGCTTGTTGTCTGTAATCCAATTGCTCATAAAATGTATCTTGTTGGGGTTGGGTAGTCTTACTTGTTAAAATGTACGGGAATGGGGGTTTTCAGCGGAAGCACCAGCTTGAAGGGAACGAAGGCCCCTGCCGCGGCGTCTATCTTGGCGTCCTTGGCGCCCAGTTCCATGATCTGGCGGACTTCCAGCTTCCTGTCTCCGTCCTTGAATGTGAACAGGGAATCCTTGTTCGCATCCATCTTGGCCTGGAGGTCCTGGATAAGCTTCTGGCCGCCGTCGGAGCGTTTGGCGAGGCCGGTCAGACGGATGGCATTGACGCTGTAAACGGCATTTTCCTCTCCGTCACTGGCGGAATTTGCGGCCGTCTCCGTCCTGATGTTTTCCACCAGGGAGGTGTTTTTGTCGGAAAGGAAGGAATCCTTGATGACGGAGTAGCCCGTGATCTGGGTGGCGTCTTCCGGATTGAAATGCGCCACAGGTTCAAAATCCGTGAACCAGTAGGGGTAATTTTTGTGTTCCGACTGTTCCAGAAGATGTTTGATAATGTCCGCATAGCCGTACCGCTGGAGAGTCAGCTGCTGGTAGGAGGCGAGGGTGGCGTCCATCTTCTTCAATTCCTGTTCCTTGAGGCGCAGGGCGGATTGTTCGGACTTGATGGAGCTGACGGTGGGGGATACGCCGGAAAGGGTTTGCTTGGCCTTTTCCACGCCCATGTAGCCCGTGACCGCATAGGCAGCCGCGCCGAGCACGGCGATGACGGCCCCGGTGATGATGGCGGGCATCTTCTTCTGGTTGACCCGTCTTTTAGCCACTGCGGTGGGCTCCAGGTCAATGTTGAGGGAAGCGCGGTCAACGGCGTTGATGGCCGTTCCGATCATGCCGCCCAGGGTGAAGGCTTCACGGGAAATGGTGTTCACGTCCACGCCGGAACCTACGCCCACGTTATGCATGGGGTTGAAGAAGGAAATCGGTATGCCCAGCTTGTCTTCCAGGAATTCCTTGGTGTACGGAAGGGAGGAGCCTCCGCCGCACAAGTAGGCCTTCACTGGCGCACTCCCCTTCATCTGGGCACGGTAGTGGTTGGTCGTGCGCTGGATTTCGGAAGCCAGCCTGGTCATGGCCGTGCGGATGATGGTAGCCAGGTTGGCCGTGGCCGGGTCCAGCCCTTCCGTCTGTCCGTTGCTCATGGAAACGAGTCCGCTGGTGATCTTCAGACGTTCGGCCTCCACGAAGGGCAGATTGAATTCACGGGCGATGGCGGAAGTGACGAAAATGCCGCCCGCGGAAATGCTGCGGGTGAAGAAACGGCCCTGTTCGCTGTAAATCAGGTCGGTGGACTTGGCGCCGATGTCGATGAGCATGACGGGCTCCTTCTCTTCCGGGTAGCTGTCCACGTACGCGTTGTACAGGGAGGTCTGCGTGCAGTCCACCTTGCCGGTGGAAAGCCCGTGGGAGGTGATTTCATCATTCAGGGAATCCAGGTCTTCCGCCTTGATGGCGACCAGGACGGCCTCGCGTTCCAGCCCGTTGGCCGGCAGGAGGTGGTAGTCCCAGACGACTTCATCCAGCGGGAAGGGAACATGCTGCTGGGCCTCAAACCGGATGAGCTGTTCAACGTCCGTGTCGTCCAGGGCGGGAAGCTTGACAAAGCGGATGAAAACGGACTGCCCGGATACGGAATAATTGGCCACGCCGCCTTTGACGTGGAGCTCCTGAACGAGGTCGGCGACGGCCTCCCCTACTTTTGCCAGGCGCATGCCTTCTGCGGATGGATCCAGTACGATGAGGCGCGTAGCGTAGCGGTCCAGGATGAGAGCGTTCTTATTCGTCTTGGAAAAGACGCCCATCGATACTCGCTGGGAACCTACGTTTAATGCGACGATTTGTCGTGAATTAGCCATGGGTGATTTCTGTTAAATAAAAAAGTGAAATGTGTACGGTCTTGGAAGGAACGGAACGAAGCGGTAATGGATCAAAGATCGTCGGTTTCCGGAGGAGTCGGCGTTCCGAAGCCGGAAGGTTCCGGGGCCGAGCCTCCCTGGTGGAGGTTGGGCTTCATGATTTCCGGATAACGGTCATACCAGTACACGGAAAAGGGCGTTTCATCCTTGTTCAGCAGGGGATAATAGGTGGTTTCCACGATGCTGGGGGACTGGATGGCCCACCATTTTTCCATCTTGCCGCGTTCGGAGGAATAGGTAGCCACTACCTTGCCGTTATATTCCACGACAACGCCTTCATACTTGACCCACTTGCCGCGGCCGCCTTCGGAACCGGTGATGCGCTTGACGGAGGAGGGAGAAAGGTAAACGGAAGCGTAGGTGGATTCACCCACCGGAACGTTGACGTACTTGATTTCCTTGTACAATTTCAGGTACTGGCGCGCGCGGTCCGGATTGACCACGGCAATATAGAATTTGAAAGTCAGGGAATCGATGTAGCCGGATTTGGGCATCGGAGAAGCTTCCACCTTGAAGGGCACTTCAAAATCCGCCCATCTTTTCGGCTTGGGCAGGGGCCGCGGATCATCCTGCGTGGGCACGTTCGGAGACTGGCGCATGTACAGGGACAACTTGTCCAGGGTAACGCGCACCTGCGTTTTTGGGTTGCTCGTGCTTTGTGCGGATGCCGCAGGAATAAGAAGCACGGCAGCCAGCATAGCCGTGATGGAAGTAAGGATGGATTTCATAGCACAATTCGATTCCCTGATTAGTTACACCAAAAACCGGATTGTGGCTAGCAAAAATCTCTTGTTTCTTTCATGAAAACGGCAGGGAAAATTTGCTTGCGGTATTTGAGGGCCGCAAGCATCCGGTCAAGAAAAAATCATGCGGCACGGCTGCGGGCTTGACCTGGCAAGGGCGTTTTCACATGCTCGTCCCATGGCGATTGATTCGGATCTGCTGAAAAAATTTTCAGAAGCCCACGGTATCTCAGGGCATGAGGATGAAGTGAGGGCGCTTGTGGCGCAGGAACTTTCCGGATATGGGGAATTTTCCGCGGACGGTTCCGGCTGCCTGTTCTGCACAAGCGGGGATTCCGGGCCCCGCGTCATGCTGGCGGCGCATATAGATGAAATAGGCTTTCTCGTTCAGAACATTACGGCCGGCGGCTTTCTGCAGCTGGTGGGCATCGGCGGCTGGTGGCCGCACACCCTGCTGAGCCAGCGTGTTCTGGTGAAAACCCGCTCCGGACGCAGCATTCAGGGGGTGATCGGTTCCCGACCTCCCCATTTTTTGCCGGAAGGCCAGCGCAACAGTGTCATGGCCATGGATGCCTTGTTTGTGGATGTGGGTGCTGAAAGCGCAGAGCAGGTGAAGAACGAATTCGGTATCCGGCTGGGAGACCCCGTGGTGCCTGACGCAGCCTTTTCCCATCTGGAAAATCCGTTCCGCGTCATGGGCAAGGCATTTGACAACCGTGCCGGTTTATCCGCCATGGTGGAGGCTTTCAAGACACTGTGCCGGGAAGGGCACCCCAACACGCTCATTGCCGCCGCGACGGTGCAGGAGGAAGTGGGAACCCGTGGCGCCAGAACGGCGGGCGCCGCCATGAAGCCGGATTGCGTGATTGTACTGGAGGCACCCCCCGCGGACGATACCCCGGGATTTTCCCCCGGCGACTCCCAGGGAGCTCTGGGCGGCGGCGTGCAGATCAGATTGTTTGACCCTACGGCCATCACCAATCCCCGGCTGGCCGCGCTGGCGGAGGAAGTGGCCGTGAAGGCGTCCATCCCTTTCCAGCTCACCGTGCGCCGTTCCGGCGGTACGGATGCCGGAGCGCTTCATCTCTCCGGAAAGGGGGTGCCCTGCATCGTGCTGGGAATCCCCGCCCGGTACATTCATGCCCATAACGGGGTGCTGGACCTGCGCGATTACCGCGCTGCAACGGAGCTGACGGTTGCCCTGGTACGAGCCCTGGACCGTGAAGCCGTGGAAAGCCTTACCCAATACCTGCCCGGAAAGGAACATTCATGAGTGCGTCTCCCTATGTACACGACCTGAACCCTGTCATCTGGCAGTTTACGGACTCCATCGCCCTGCGCTGGTATGGCGTTGCCTACCTGCTGGGATTTATTGCCGGGTATTTCCTGCTTTCCTGGCTCTCCCGCAGGAAGTTGTACCCTGTTCCGCAGAACAGGCTGGCCGACTTCGTGACTTATGTGGCGATCTTCGGCGTGCTCTTCGGGGGCCGGCTGGGTTATGTATTCTTTTACCATATACCCAATCACGGCTGGGCCCATTTCCTGGCGGATCCCTTCGTGATCCTGCGCGTGTGGGAGGGCGGCATGGCCAGCCACGGCGGCATGATCGGCGTGGGGCTTTACACATTTTATTATGCCTGGAAGCACCGCGTCAAATGGGTGGCGCTGCTGGACGGCCTGGCCATTGTCGCTCCCGTCGGCCTGTTCTTCGGGCGCATGGCTAACTTCATTAACGGAGAACTGTACGGGCGCATTGTCCCTCCCGGCTCCTCCCAGGGCATGATCTTTCCGGCGGAACTCGCACAGGACCCGGACTTGTTCGTGCGGGTGGCCTCCCGCATTTATGAGGAGCCCGGGCTGCTGGACAGGATGTACCTTTCCGGCATCCCCGTGCCGGAGCAAATGAATGCCGCCTGGGTGGCGGACAGGGTGAGGGATACCCCTGCCGTCAAGGAAATCGTGGCCCAGGTGATGGAGGGCCATGCGCGCTACCCCTCCCAGTTATACGAGGCCTTTGCGGAAGGCGTGGTGCTCTTTGCCATCCTGTGGTTCATCCGGGTGAAATTCCCGCGGGCCTGGAATGGCGTGTTCTGCGGCGTATTCGCCATTGTCTATGCCATCGGCAGAATTGTCTGCGAGGAATTCCGGGAGCCTGACTCCCCGTTCTCCATGGGGATGACGCGCGGCCAGTTCCTTTCCGTATTCCTTATCGTCATAGGCATTGCCTTCCTGGCGTATGCCTTCAAGACCCGGAAGACGGTGCAGGACTGCGTTTTCTATGATCCTGCGGAAAAATCTGCCGCGGACGAGGAGAAGAAATCCGCTTAAAACGGGTCCAGGTCAATCTCACCCGTCTTGGGAATGTAGCTTGAAGGGCCGCCCTTGAAAATGGAGGAAACTCCGTTGGCGAAAAGCCGGAGGTTCCGCTTGTCAAAGGCAAAGCGCTCAAACTCCTTGACGGAAAACAGGGTGATGGGGTCCGTATTATAGGCCTTGAACTCCATGATGCTGGCATCCGTGCGCGTGTCCACAAGACGCCCTTCAATACCCACGTCCCCGCTCATGCAGCTGCCCAGGAGCAGGGACGTTCCTGGCAGGGGGGAGGCCAGGGAAACCAGGTCCGACATGATGTTGCCGCCCACGTCCGTGGCTTTCAGCTTCACCATGGCCACGTCCAGAATGATGCAGCCCTCCGTGGGTTGGGAAACCAGTTTCCAGTTGATCTTGCCGCCGGTCTGTCTGCTCTTTTCTTCCAGGACTCTGGCAATATCCTTCTGGAGTTCCGTTCTGAACTGTTTCGCCAGTGCCGGGGCTTCCTTCGGGAACTTGGTCTTGATGTAATTGATATTGACGGGCGCTACGTACACGTGCAACTTGGGGGTACTCCAAACGGACTGTTCCCTGGGATTGTACCATACCCCTTCAAAGCAGCTTTGCCTGGAATCCGGATGCAGGGGATGGGTGATCAGGGGTGAGGAAGGCAATTTTTGGGAATTGGAGCAGGAAAGCGCCAGTCCGGCGCCCAGCAGCAAAAAAATCGTGAAACCGTTCCGGACATGCAGGGTGTGACGGAATTCGAAAGGCCCCTGTTAGGGGTTATGACCCGATTCCTTCCGTGCGCGCTTCTTTTCTTGCGGAAGGCCGCTGAATCCATGCAATGCACCTGTCCCGATGCATGATTGACAAGCCGGAAAACCGGAGCATGCTGTTGGTATGAGATACGAGCCGCTTCCCTCCTCCTTCTATTCCGGCAACCGTGAGGAACTGGCCTCCCGGCTGCCTGCCGGCAGCATGCTGATCCTGCACGCCAACGACGTATTCCCTACCAATGCCGACGGCACCTTTGCCCTGCATCAGAATGCCAACCTTTTTTACCTCACCGGCATCGACCAGGAGGAATCCGTGCTGATCATGACCGTCCGGGAAGACGGGTGGGATGAAATCCTGCTGCTGAGGGAGACGAACGAACAGATCGCCATCTGGGAAGGGGAACGGCTCTCCCAGGAACAGGCCCGGGAACTGAGCGGCATTCAGGACGTGCGCTGGACGAAGGAATACGACTCCCTGCTGGACCGCCTGGTGCCGTCCGCCACAATGATTTTTGTGGAGGCCAACCAGCATCCCCGCTGCACCTGCCCGGTGGAAACGCGCAATGCCCGCATGACCAAGGAGCTGAAGGAAAAATTCCCGGACGTGGTTCTGAAAAACGTCTATGAAATCCTCTCCCTGATGCGCCAGATCAAAAAGCCGGAGGAAATTGAAGCGCTCAAAAAAGCCTGTGAAATCACCAATGAAGGGTTCCGTGCGCTGCTCGGCTTCATCAGGCCGGGACTGGGGGAATGGCAGATAGAAGGCTTCCTCTCCAACGAATTCATCGGCAGGGGCGCCCGCAAATTCTCCTTCCTGCCCATCATCGCCTCCGGAAAGGACACCTGCGTACTGCACTACATCCAGAACAGCAAGCGGTGTGAAGACGGCGCCCTGGTGCTCATGGACATAGGCACGGAATACGGCAACTACAACTCCGACATGACCCGTACCGTTCCCGTGAACGGGAAGTTCACGCCCCGCCAGCGCGCCGTGTATGAAAGCGTGCTGAACATGATGACCTATGCCAAAAGCATCCTGAGGCCCGGAATCCTCAAATCCGAATACGAACGCCTGGTGCGTGTCTTCGCCGCGGGGGAACTCGTCAAGCTCGGCCTCATTACTCCGGCCCAGGTGGCGGAAAACCCGGCTGATCCCCCCATCGTCCGCAAATATTACATGCACGGATGTTCCCACTTCCTGGGGCTGGACGTGCACGACGTCGGGGAAAGCAACCCCGTCGTGCTGCCGGGCATGGTCTTCACCGTGGAGCCGGGCATCTACATCGCGGAGGAATCCATCGGCATCCGCCTGGAAAACGACATCCTGATCGGCGAGACGGAAAACACGGACCTGCTGGGGGACGTGCCCCTGCTGCCGGATGACATAGAACGACTCATGGCCCGTTAAATTAACCGGGATGAGGTTCTGAACTTGACAATGAGGCCCGCGTGGGTTTTCATTTTCGTCCCATCATGTCGAAGAAACTCAAAATAGCACTTCCCAAAGGCAGTTTGCAGGACTCCACCGTGGAATTGTTCCGCAAGGCCGGCTACAACATCTATGTATCCAGCCGCGGCTACCGTCCGACTTCCGATGACGACGATCTGGAACTCTTCCTGATCCGCGCCCAGGAAATCGGCCGTTACGTGAACGACGGTTTCATCGACTGCGGCATCACCGGACGCGACTGGATCTATGAAAACCGCGCGGACGTGGAAGTGCTGACGGACCTTCAATACTCCAAGGCCACCTCCAGGCCCACCCGCTGGGTGCTGGTGGTTCCGGAAGACTCTCCCATTACCTGTGCGGAAGACCTGCAGGGCAAGCGCATCGCCACGGAAGGCGTGGGCATTACGGAACGCTGGCTTCAGGAAAAAGGCATCAAGGCCCATGTGGAATTCTCCTGGGGCGCCACGGAAGTAAAGGTACCGGAACTGGTGGACGCCATCGTGGACATCACGGAAACGGGCAGCTCCATCAAGGCCAACAAGCTCCGCATCGTGGACACCCTGATGACCTCCTATCCCCAGTTCATCGCCAACAAGGAAACGATGGAGGACGAATGGAAGAGGCAGAAGCTGGAAGCCATGGTGCTCATGCTCAAGGGGGCTCTGGAAGCACGCCGGAAGGTGGGCTTGAAAATGAACCTTCCCGCCTCCGCCCTGGACGGCCTGGTGGAGGCCCTGCCGTCCCTGCGCCGCCTCACCATCTCCCATCTGGCGGAAGAAGGATGGCTGGCCGTGGAAACGGTCATTGACGAATCCGCCGTACGGGATATCATTCCCCGGCTCAAGTCCCTGGGAGCGGAAGGCATCATTGAATACCCGCTCAACAAACTGGTCTATTAACCCTTTCTCACCACAGTAAAACAACAAACGAACCACAATCATGGGATCGCTCAAAAAACGCCGTAAAGCAAAAATCAACAAGCATAAGCGCAGCAAGCGCATGCGTCAGAACCGTCACAAGAAGCGTTTGCGTTACAAGTCCTAGGGTTTGTGCGCTTCGCTGCTCAAACTGGCAGTCAATCCGATTTCCGGAAAATCCCGGCGTCCTCCGTATCACGGAAGGGCGCCGTTTTTCTTTTGAACGGCTTCACGGCAACAATTTGATTTTATTTTGCCAATTTAAAGTATATGTATTGACATTTAGGATTTATTTGTAACAATTAGAATGTGTATCTAATAAGTAAAAAAAGACCAGCAT
>JAJQCV010000070.1 GCA_021202525.1 Akkermansiaceae bacterium
TTCGGGGGCTGGGGGGGCAGAGGGGGAAGATGGGGAATGTGCGCGGCCTCCCTTTTTGGCGGTCAGGTACCATGTTCTCAGGACGTCCCGGGCCTCCTCCGTCAGGCTGGCGCGTGTGGTTCCCCTTTGGATCAGGGAATCGAGGTAATGGCGGAAAAGGCTGTTCGGCGTGGAGGTCATGGGAGGATAAGGCCAGATTAGTCCACGGAAGGCCGTCTGTCACGACGATTTGCAGCTTCCCCTTTTCTCCCGGAATCCCGCCGTACCGGGAAATGACACGGTAAAGGATGGAATCCCCGGCGCAGAAGGGAGCAAATTGGGCTTTTCCGGCCCTTGTGCGGAGATTCCGCACCGGGGCCGGCCTTCTCTCATTCCTGATTAGTTATCCTTATGTCCTTCTCTGAAGAATTAAGCAGTCTGACGGCCCATCCCTCTCCCCTCGTGCGCCGTTTCATGTCCCTGCTGGAACCTGTAGACGACGCCCGGCTGGAGGCGATGGCGCAGGAAAGCCGGCGGCTGACGCGGTTGCATTTCGGCAGGACGATCCGGCTGTTCGCCCCCATCTACTTGTCCAACGAGTGCATCAATAATTGCAAGTATTGCGGCTTTTCCCGGGACAATCCCATCATCCGCACCACCCTGACGGTGGATGAAGTGGTTCAGGAGGCTCGCTACCTGCACGGCCTGGGGCTGCGCAGCATTCTGCTGGTGGCCGGGGAGCATCCCAAGTTCGTTTCGGACGGGTACATTCAGAAATGCCTGGACGCCCTGCATCCGTTCATTCCCTCCCTGGGGCTGGAAATCGGCCCCCTGCCGGATGACCGTTACGCGGAAATCGTGCATCACGGGGCGGAACAATTGGCCGTCTATCAGGAGACCTATGACCGGGAAGTTTACGAAACCCTGCATACGGCGGGGATGAAGAAGAATTTCAACTGGCGGCTGGACTGCCCGGAACGGGCGTACCAGGGCGGGTTCCGGCGCATCCAGATCGGCGCGCTGTTCGGGCTGGCCCCGTGGAGGCGGGAGGCGGTGGCCCTGGCCGCCCATCTGGATTATTTGCAGAAGCACTGCTGGAAAGCCGCCCTTTCCGTGGCTTTTCCGCGCATGCGGCCCTATGCCGGGAATTATGAATATGAGCCTGACCCGGAACTGATGCTGGATGACCGCCATTTTGTCCAGTTGATGACCGCCCTGCGCATCTGTTTCCCGAAGATAGGCATGTCCGTGAGCACCCGTGAGCCGGAGCCCATGAGAAACGCGCTGATGCATCTGGGCATGACCCACATGTCCGCCATTGCCCGGACGGAGCCGGGCGGTTATACGGGGGTGGGAACGGCCACGGCCCACCTGACGGTGCGGGGGAACATGGTGGATTTGCCGGAGGAAAAGAAAGGGCAATGCAAGGCGACGGAGCAGTTTGAGATTTCAGACCAGCGTTCTCCGGAACAGGTGGTCTGCGCCATCCGGGGAGCCGGCCTGGAACCCGTCTGGAAGGATTGGGATTCAGGGCTGGACGTGGTTTAATCCCGGAATTTTCAAGGCAATCTGCCGGGCGTTCCAGCCTTCCGGCAGGGGAGGGATGCTGTGTCCAAGACCGGATGACAGCCTTGTCTCCCTGATGCTGTAATGTGGCATTGACGGCTTGTTTCCTCCACCATATTTCTGGAGGCCATGATTCGTTATTATTGGGGCAGGTTTTGGCCGTTTCTCCTGTTTGCGTTCGGGATTGAAGTGGTGGAAAACCTGTTTACGGTGTTCTTTGAATACCGCAACATGGATTTTGGTTTTCTGCCTTTGCTGAAAACGGGGTATGTTTTCGTGACGGAGTTCCTGGTCACGATGTGCTACTGGCTTCTGCCCTATGCCATTTATCTGTGGCTTCTGCCCCGCAGCAAGGCCGGGGGCAGGGCGGACCGCTGGATTACCCTGACGTGGTTTTTCCTGTTTGCGCTGGCCAGCCTGTTTGAAGACGTGGCGGAAGCCTTTTTCTGGAACGAGTTCGAGGCCAGCTTCAATTTCATTGCGGTTGATTATCTGATTTACACCAAGGAAGTGATCGGGAACATTTACGAGTCCTACCCCATTATTCCGATTCTGCTGGGCATTCTGGCCGTCTCCGTGCTTGCGGCGTGGGGCATGCGCCGCTTTCTGATTCCCGGCAATGCGAAAGCTCCCCGCGGATGGAAGCGCGGCTGCGTAGTGGCCGCCCTGCTGGTGTGCGTCACCGGCGGTTATTGGCTGGTGGACATCAAGGACGCTGATGCCGTAGGCAACCGCTATAATTCGGAAATGGCCAAGGACGGCCTTTACAGCCTGTTCAGCGCTTTTATCAAGAATGAACTGGATTACCGGACCTATTACAAGACCCTGCCGGACCAGGATGCCGCGGTGTTTCTGGCCGGGGAGTTCACGGCGGACGATACTTCCGTACCGGATGCCGCCGCCGGAAGCGTGAAGAGGCAGGTGCGCCCCGACGCGGAGGCCATCCGCCCCAATGTGGTGGTGGTCATTATGGAGAGCATGGGCGCGGAATTCCTTAATGAATGCCGGAAGGACGGGGAGGATATCACCCCATGCCTGAGCCGACTGGGCCGGGAGGGAATCTTTTTCCCGAATACGTATGCCACGGGCACCCGCTCCGTGCGGGGGCTGGAAGCGGTGAGCACTTCCATTCCGCCGCTGCCCGGCATGTCCATCGTGCGGCGGGAGGGTAATGAAAACCTCCGGACGATCGGTTCCATTTTCAAGGAAAAGGGATATGACCTCAAGTGGATTTACGGGGGGTACGGCTATTTTGACAACATGAATTATTTCTTCGGGAACAACGGTTTCCAGGTAATGGACCGCAACTCCATGGATGATTCCGAGGTGACCCATTCCACCATCTGGGGCGTTTGTGATGAAGACCTGTTCCGCCGCGCCGTCCGTGAGGCGGATGAGTCCTGCGGACGCGGAGTGCCGTTCCTGCAGGTGGTGTTCACGACGTCCAACCACCGGCCCTATACGTATCCGGACGGCCGCATTGACATTCCCTCCCACACCGGGCGCCTGGGAGCCGTGAAGTACGCGGATTATTCCGTGGGGGCCTTTGTGGAGGAAGCCAGGAGCAAGCCCTGGTTTGACAACACGCTGTTCGTGTTTGTGGCCGACCACGGCGCCGGGAGCGCCGGGAAAAAATCGCTTAATCCGGAAACGCACCGCATCTTCTCCATTTTTTACGCTCCGGCCCTGCTGAAGCCGGAACGGCGGGAAACGGCGATCAGCCAGATAGACGTGCTTCCCACGCTTCTGGGCCTGTTGAAATGGCCTTATGACGCCTCCTTCTACGGCAAGGACGCCCTGAAACCCTCGTACCGTTCCCGTTACTTCGTGAGCAATTACCAGTACATTGGCTACCTGCAGGGGGACGACATGGTGGTGCTCAAACCCCAGCACGGCGCGGAATTCTACCGGGACGGGAATGAAGTGGCCCCGGACGCCCGCATGAAGGAGCTTGAAAAGGAAGCGATTTATTACTACCAGAACGCTTCCGACTGGCGGAAGCACCTGAAGGAATAATTACTGGTTCCCCTGATGCGTGCGGGGATGGATGCACGCCCTTCCGGAAATGGAAGGTTCCGGAAGCCGTTCCGCGCTGCCGGAGGCATGCGCCTGCCGGGTGAAGGCATGGGCCGGGTGTTTGGCCTCTGCCGGGGAGAAGGAATGCCCGGAGAAGGAATCTTTTTCTTTGATTCAGCTTGCCGTCCGCCCATACGGAGGGCGGAGAAACCAGGATTTAATCAGGATTTGTCTGCGTCCTTGTAGTCCTGGAGGGCGTCCCGCAGGAACTTGAAGTGCTTCTGTATCTGCTGGCCGTTGGCAAGCACGAACATGAGGGAAATGCGGAATTCGTTGTCTTTCAGGCCATCCAGCTCCTTCCTGTCGATCTTCATGGAGAATTTTCCGCTCTTTTTCCCGAGGCGTTCGGAGAAGGAGACGGCGTCGTAATCCTGGTTGACGGCGTAGGGAGGGTCCTGGACGTAAACGTTCAGAGCCTTGACGATCTGCGGGCTCTTGTAGTTTCCGAAAATCAGGATCTGGTCCCCCTTGAAGGAGATGGAGATGCCCTTGGTTTCCACTTCCGGTTTGCCCTGGTAGTATTGCTGGCCGGGCGTGACGGAAAACACTTCGCAGGCGTCCAGCAGGGCGCAGCTGGCGGGGGTCAGGAACGTGGGGCTGGTGCCGAACGTGTAGTTGCCCGCTCCCATCAGGGCGGTGCCGTACTTCTTGCCGTCGGAGGCGGTCTGGTGGTTGTGGGGCAGGTTGAGGCCGTGGCCCAGTTCATGAGCCAGGCCGCCGTACCATTTGGTCAGCAGCCTCCCTTCCTTGGTCGGCTGGCCCAGGTGCTTGATGTCGAAGGCCGGATAGTCCAGCGCGAAACAATAGCGGCCCATGCCGTAAAAGGGAACGCCGCCGGGGTTGTCCGGTCCGTTCTTGTCGTCGTTCCATGTGGGCATGATGATCAGGGTGTGCTGGCTTTTCTTTTTGTCCGGATTGGCCTTGAAAAACTTTTCAATTTCCTGGGCCGCCTTCCATCCGCCGCCGTTCTCGTAGGGGTAATGGCTGGCCGGGTTTTCGGCCTTGTATTCAATGATGTTGACGCGGCCGGGCGACTTGATGTCCATCCCGAAGGCCCTGGCTCCGTAGCCGTGCCTCTGCATTTCCTTTCCGTAAAACTGCTGGAGGTAGAGCATCAGTTCGCTGATGCGGCGTTCGTAATCCGGCACGGGTTCCGTATCACTGCCCAGGAAGTAAACGATGTTGAGCTGATGCTCCGTCTTTTTCAGGGGAATGCGGTCTTTCAAAATATCCGGGACCGTGACCTTGCCATCGGCCAGTCCGGCGGAAGCTCCGATAAAGAGGAGGGAGAGAAGAATGGAGGCAAACCTTTTTAACATGATGGCAACGGTATGAAGCCTCCGGAGAAAGGCAAGGAAATTTCCTGTCCTCTTTTTTGCGGAGAAAGCCGCCTGCTGAAAGGGCCGGAGGCCGGATATTTCCCCCCGCGGCAGTTCCGGCCTTTTTTGGACGGATAATGAAGAAGACTGAAAGATAGAGATTGCAGGAAGGGTATTTTTATGAGAGTATTAATAAAGCAATGCATCTTCAATCCCTTCTCTTCTCCGCTTTGTCCGTAAGTGCGGTATCGCTTGGCTGGAGCGCGCTGGACAAGCCTTCCGCCTCCAACCTGATCTGGGACGACAAGCCTGCCGTGGTCATCTATCCCCAGGCGGACAAGAACCCCGCCGGCAGCTTCGGAAAATACAAGAAGCCTTCCGCCGTATGGGAAGCGGAAGGCTACCCCATCGGCAACGGCCGCGTGGGCGCGATGATTTTCAGCGCCCCCAACCGTGAACGTTTTGCCCTGAACGAGATCAGCCTCTGGTCCGGCGGCCCCAATCCGGGGGGCGGCTACGGCTACGGTCCGAATGCGGGGACCAACCAGTTCGGCAACTACATGCCTTTCGGCGACCTGTTCGTGGACTTCAAGAAGGGAGACCAGCCCGCCTCCGTGTCCGTGGAGGACTTCACCCGCGCCCTGGACCTGCGCGACGGCATTTACAAGGTGAACTACAAATCCGACGGCGTGACCTACGACCGTGAAGCTTTTGCCAGCACTCCCGCCAATGTCCTGGTGATCAACTACCGCGCCAGCAAGCCCGGCAGTTTCAACGCGGATTTTTCCGTGAATTGCCAGGTGGATGCGGACATCTCCGCCAAAGGCCCCGTACTCACGTGGAAGGGCACCCTGAAGAACGGCATGAATTTTGAAGGCCGCGTCCTGGTACGCACGAAGGGCGGCACCGTTTCCGCCTCCGGCGACAAGATTTCCGTGAAAGACGCGGATTCCTGCACGGTCGTCGTCGCCATGGAGACGGACTACCTGATGGACTACAAGAAAGACTGGAAGGGGGAGGCCCCCTCCCGGAAGCTGGACCGTTATGCGGCCAAATCCGCCTCCACCGATTACGCCGCGCTGAAACAGGCGCACGCTGCCCAGTACAAGTCCATGTTCGACCGCGTGAAAGTGGACTTCGGCAAGACTGAGCCGGAGGTGGCCAAACTTCCCATTCCGGAACGCCTGAAATCCTACAAGAATAAGCCGTCCGATCCCGACCTGGAGGAAACCATGTTCCAGTTCGGCCGCTATCTGCTGCTTTCCAGCTCCCGGCCCGGAACCCTCCCCGCGAACCTCCAGGGCCTTTGGAACGAGTACGTGAGCCCGCCGTGGGCCTGCGACTACCACAACAACATCAATGTCCAGATGGCCTACTGGGGCGCGGAACCCGCCAACCTTTCCGAATGCCATCAGGCGCTGATTGATTACGTGGAAGCCATGGCTCCCGGCTGCCGGGACGCCTCCCAGGCCAATAAAAAGTTCAATACCAAGGACGGCAAGCCGGTGCGCGGCTGGACGGTGCGCACCTCCCAGAACATCTTCGGCGGCAACGGGTGGGCCTGGAACATTCCGGGCAATGCCTGGTATGCCTTGCACATATGGGAACATTACGCCTTCACCGGAGACAGGAAGTATCTGGAAAAACAGGCTTATCCCCTGATGAAGGAGATCTGCCATTTCTGGGAAGACCATTTGAAGGAACTGGGCCCGAAAGGCGAAGGCTTCCTGTCCGGCGGCAAGCCCCTGAATGAAGAGCAGCAGAAGGAACTGGCCAGTATCAAGGCCGGCACCCTGGTGGCTCCGGACGGATGGTCCCCCGAACACGGGCCCCGTGAAGACGGCGTGATGCACGACCAGCAATTGATTGCGGAACTTTTCACCAACACGATCAAGGCCGCCCGCATTCTGGGCAAGGACGCCGCCTGGGCCAAGAGCCTGGAAGGCAAGCTGAAGAGGCTGGCCGGCAACAAGATCGGCAAGGAGGGCAACCTCCAGGAATGGATGATCGACCGCATTCCCAAGACGGACCACCGCCATACGTCCCACCTCTTTGCCGTTTTCCCCGGCAACCAGATCACCAAGCTCAAGACGCCCAAGCTGGCGGAGGCCGCCCGCCTGTCCCTGGAATGGCGCGGCACGACCGGCGACAGCCGCCGTTCCTGGACGTGGCCCTGGCGCACGGCCCTCTGGGCGCGCTTCGGGGACGGAAACAAGGCCCATGAAATGTTTGAGGGCCTGCTCAAGTACAATACCCTTCCGAACATGCTGACGACGCACCCGCCCATGCAGATGGACGGCAACTTCGGCATCGTGGGCGGCGTGTGTGAAATCCTGCTGCAATCCCACGCAGGCGGCATTGAAATCATGCCTTCCCCCGTGGATGCGTGGCCATCCGGTTCCGTGAAGGGATTGAAGGCCCGCGGCAACATTACCGTGGATTTCTCCTGGAAAAACGGCAAGGTGGGCAACGTGAAGCTTTATTCCGAGCAGCCCAGGGTGGTGCCCGTGCGCGTCAACGGAAGCGTGACCCGCGTGAAGACCCTGCCGCTCCCGCCCACGCCGGCTGCGGCGGCCGCCGCAGACAGAAAGGGTTAAAAGCTGGGACTTCAACAAGAGTCCAAGGCCGGGAGTCACGAATTGACGGTGCGGAGCGCCGGAGATTTTCCTGTCCGGTTCCCGGTTTTATCATTGCCCTGTGGGTTTTTGCCCGCAGGGTATTTCTTTTCCGGGCCGTTTTTTGAGGGCATTAAAAGGCATCAAGAAGGCACGGCCGCAAACCGGGATGAATGGGGAATACCCCATCCGGAAGCCGGAAGAGGGATGGACCACGCGGTATGGCCGGATCAGGGACGGGGCCATGTTCCGCACCTGCGGAGAGGGGAAATGGGCACGCCTTCAGGATTTTTTCCCAGGATTCCCTGGGGACTCATCCTGCCGGGTTGCCGCAGAGCACGGGAACTCAACTGATGCAGCGGTGGTAGTAGTCCACACGGGAGATGAACCAGGACCATTTGAAGCCTGGTTTGCCGTTGTCCAGCAACAGATGGGGGCAGCGCTTGCCCGTCCAGTAGTAGTGCGGCACCACGTTGCGCAGGGGGATGTTCTGGGAGTACATCGTGTAGGCGGCCAGCTTGGCGGCGCGGTCGAAGGTTTTGACGATGCTTTGTCCGCGTTTTTCGCACATTTCAATGCCGATGGAGTACATGTCTCCGGGGCCGCCGCGGTCCGCATGGCGGCCGGTTTCGTTCAGGGGGAGGTGCTGCATGGCCACGTACGGGTCCACCGTGTAGTGCCAGTTGCACCGCAGGGCTCCGTTGTTCAGGGCGCGGGCGTGCTGCATGGCGTCCGCGGACGGGTTTTCCGTGTTGTGCATGGTGATGAAGCGGGGCTTCATGCGGGAGGAGCGCCGGCGCAGGGGGGAGGTTTTGGGCATGAGCATCGGCTGCACATTGCATTCCGCCAGGAGCTGGCGCGGGGAACGCTTCACCAGCGGAACGCTGGAGGGGGTGAAGGAGATCATGGGCGCCGGGCCAGCCTTGCCGGAGGTTTCCGCGCAGCTGGTCAGGGCCAGCAGGGCGGCGGCTTCCAGCAGGAATGTCCTGCGGTCCATGCCCTGGACTTTTTCCAGCATGGGCTGGAGCTGGCCGGAGACACGGGAAAGATACGTGGCGATGGTGGAAAGGTTGTTCATACGACAGTCGTAGGGCAAGGGATGGGAGACTGGTGCAGGAAAAGTTTAGTCCAAACTAAGAGCCGCCCTCTTTCTTTGCAACGAAAAAGTGTGAAAGCCCCGGCTTTGTGCGGAATTCTTCACCCTTTTTGTCATATTGGACTGTTCAAACCGTCGTTGAAAGGAGAACCGTGTCCCGTTCGGTGGCCGTTACGGCGGCGGACTGGACGGGAGAGAGAATGAATTCCCCCTGCCTGGCCTCCCTGCCGTCCCAGGCCACGCCGCCCCGGAGCACCGTCAGCACGGCAAAGCGGGAGGAATCCTGCGGGATGAACCGTTCCCCCCTGTCCAGGCGGTATTCCCGGGAAGTGAAGTGGGGTGTGTCGGACAGGTAGCGGGGATTCCGGCTGAGTTCCCTGAATTCACGGATGGAGTCCAGGGCCTGTTCCAGGTGCAATTCCCTTCCCCGGCCGGAGGCGTCCGTCCGGTTCCAGTCGTAGAGGCGGTAGGTGGTATCGCTGTTTTGCTGGATTTCTGCGATGAGATGGCCCGCTCCGATGGCGTGAACCAGTCCGGCGGGAATGTACAGGTGTTCCCCGGCGTTCAGATGGGCGGAGCGGATGAGCTGTTCCATTTGTCCCGCGTCCGCCGCACGGTATATGTCCTGCTCCGTGGCGGATGCCTCCATGCCCCCGTAGATCAGGGCGTCCGGTTCCGCGTGGAGGACGTACCAGACTTCATTTTTCACTTCCCCTCCCCATGCCTCCGCCGTATGTTCCGGAGGATGCACCTGGACGGAAAGATTTTCACGCGCGTCCAGTATTTTGCACAGCAGCGGAAAACGCGGGAAGCGTTCATAGCCGGGGCCGAAGATTTCCTCCCGGTGTTCCTCCCACAGCCGGTGCAGGGGCAGGCCCTCCCACTCGCCTTCCTTCACGATGCTCATGGCTTCCGGCCTGTCGCTGATTTCCCAGGCTTCCCCGTAGGCCGTTTCCCGGTCGGGGAGTTCCCGTCCCAGCAGGGTTCTCAGGTGCTGTCCGCCCCAGATGCGGGGCTGGTAGATCGGATGGAAGCGGAAGGGCTGCATCATGTCCGGAGGCTAGGGCATCCGCGGCCTCCAGACAAGCAAAATGCCCGCAGGAGGCCTGCGGGCATGAATGCGGGGGGATGGAAGATTTCCATGCGTTATTTCACGGATTCCCAGACGATGCCGATTTCGTCGAAAGGCACGTGCTCCTTGTTCTTGTCCGGCTTGGGCACGCCGTAATTGGTCCGGAACAGCGGCAGGATGGGGGCGCCCGTCTTGGGGTCCTTGCTCATGGGTTCCATGCCCACTTCCTCCAGCAGCAGGGTCATGCCGAATTCCCCGCCGGGGATTTCACTGATCAGGATTTCAATGGGATAGACATCCCCCTGCTTGACCGTGAACGTCTTCCCGGCGACCACGCCGCCCATGGTGTCATTCCAGTGCTTGGTGGTGGAGTATTTGTAGAAGGTGGAGGGCGGCACGTTGATTCCGGCGTCCCTGAGTTCCTTTTTCAGGGCGTCGTTGCCGGGCTTGTTCTGCATGGCGTTGATCCATTTCATGTCCTGCGCCGCCGTCATCTTGCCCAGGGAGGCCTGGAACCAGCCGTAGTCGAATACGTTCTGGTTGTTGAAGCGGACGGCGATCACGTCGTCCCCCGCGCCCACAAAGCGGAACGTTCCGGATTTGGGCGCGCGCACCTTCCCGCGGTAGATGGCGATCCACCGGCTGGGCTTCACCTTGTCCGCGCAGCCGTAGGCCTTGGGGGCCTCACTGGCGGAGGTCCGGGGAACGTAGAACTGCGCGGCGTAAAGCTGCTGGGGGGATTTGTAAAATCGGTTCAGGTCGGCTTCATTCCAGCCCCGGTTCACGAAGCGGGAAAGAATGGAGCAGAATTGTTCCTGGGACAGGTCGGTGGGGCGTCCGCCCTGCGTCTGCTTGGTATCGTAAAAGGTGCCTACCAGCGTGCTGCCCGCGGGCTCCCTGGAGCCGAAGGCGGAGGTGGAGTCCCCCAAATCCGGCCCGAATCCGTTCCCCATGCCGAGCATGTTCCCTTCTTCCAGCATGACGGGTTCGTCGGGAGGGTCAATGTCGATTTTGGGCAGGTTCACCGGGGCGGCCGCAGCGGCCACCACCACCTTGACGGGAGTTTCCGCATGGGATGCGGAGGAGGTTTCCCTCTGCACTTCCGGCGGGGGCGGCGTATCTGACGGCGGCGCGTCGTCAGGCGTGATGTAGCCTACGACCTTGGGTTCTTCGGGCGCGGCGATGATGATGGTCAGGGAGTAGAGGATGGCCCCGGCAAGGACTACGGAGAGAATGGATGTTGCTAGTGCGGCAATGTAATTTTTTCGCCTTTCCTTGCGCAGGGTTTCTACTGCTTCTTCTGTGGGTTCTATATGAAGGCTCATGCATGTATGATAACATGTTTGCCCCATATGTTGAGTAACATGCGGATAACAAGAGTAACATGTCGGTAACAGGAACCCTTTTCCCCTGCGCTCGGGGGGGAGGGGCTTCCCCCGAATGCCTAGGCCGGATTTTCCGGGCCGGCGGCATGTTTCCGGTCCGCCCTTCCGCCGAGGACGATGGCCGCCACGGAGCAGGCTCCCAGAATCAGGGGGTAATACAAGTATTTCATGATCAGCAGGGGGGAGACCTGCGCGATGCCCGCGGCCATGAGCATCTGGGCACCGTAGGGAATGGCTCCCTGGACCAGGCAGGAGAAGGTGTCCAGGATGCTGGCGCTGCGCCTGGGCGGGATGTTGAAGCGGTCGCTGATGTCCTTGGCGATGGGGCCCGCCGTGATGATGGCGATGGTGTTGTTCGCCGTGCAGAGGTTGGCGAGGGAGACCAGCGCGGCAATACTGAATTCCGCTCCGCGCCTTCCCCGGATATGGCGCGTGATTTTTTCAATGATGTAGGCGATGCCGCCGTTGAAGCGTATCATGGCAAGCACGCCGCCCGCCAGCAGCGTGACGATGATGAGTTCCCCCATTCCGGTCATGCCCTCGCCCATGGAACGGAACCAGTCCATGCAGGAGAAGTAGCCCATGCCCACGCCCACCGCTCCCGTGGCCAGCAGGCCCAGGGTCAGCACGGCCATCACGTGGACGCCTGCCAGCGCCGTGGCCAGCACCAGCAGGTAGGGGAACACCTTGAGCCATTCTATCTGCACGTCCGCACCCGCCGCCGGCGCCTGGACGTTCCAGCCCGCCAGCATGTAGCAGGCCAGGGCGATCAGCGCGGCGGGCAGGACCACCTTGACGTTGGCCCGGAATTTGTCCCGCATGGCGCAGCCCTGCGTGCGGGTGGCGGCAATGGTGGTGTCTGAAATGAAGGAGAGGTTGTCGCCGAAGAAGGCGCCCCCCACCACGATGGCCGTCATCATGCCCGTGTTGACGTTTGTGGCTTCCGCCAGCCCCACGGCTACCGGGGCCAGGGCCACAATGGTTCCCACGGACGTTCCCACGGAGAGCGAGATGAAGCAGGAGGCGATGAAGACGCTGGCCAGAAGAAGGTTGTCCGGCAGGAGGTACAGGGTAAGCCGGACCGTGGCGTCTATGGCCCCCATGTCCAGCGCGGACTGGGCGAAGGCCCCCGCGAGCACGAAAATCCAGATCATCATCAGGATGTTCCGGTTGGCCACTCCGGCGGAGAACAGGTCCACGCGTTCCGTGATGCTTTTCCCCTTCGTGATGGCTACGGACCAGATGGCCGCCGCCGTAAACGCCACGGTGACCGGCACGGCGTAAAAGTCCTGCACCGCCACGGAGATGGCCAGGTAGAGCAGGAAGAACACCAGCAGGGGGCTCAGCGCCCACAGGCTGGGGGCCGGGTTTCCGGAATCGTTGTGAAAGGCGTGGTGCATGGGGCGGAAAGGGATGCGGCGGAGCGGGGATGCCTGTTCCCGCGGTCGGAGGCTCAGGAACTCCGGCGGTCCAGATACCACCGGTACATGGAAGCAATGCCCTGTTCCAGTTCCACTCGGTGTTTCCAGCCCAGGGAATGGAGTTTGGAAACGTCCGTCAGTTTGCGCATGGTGCCGTCCGGTTTGGATGTATTGAAAGTGATTTTGCCCCGGTAGCCCACTGTTCCGGCAATGAGTTCCGCCAGTCCTCGGATGGAGATTTCCTTCCCTGTGCCTATGTTGATGTGGCAGTTGCGGACTTCCGGGCCTTCATCGCGCAGGTGGGGAAAGTCCACGTTTTCCATCACAAAGACGCAGGCGTCCGCCATGTCCTCGCTCCACAGGAATTCGCGCAGGGGCGTTCCCGTCCCCCACAGCTCCACGGCTCCCGGCGTGACGCCGTATTTTTCCAGCACGGCCAGGATGGCTTCTTCAGAGGCGGCTCCGTCCACCTGTTCCACGGGGAGCATGTCCAGGTCCCGGCGCACGGCGTCCCAATTCCCTTCCTCCAGGCATTTCGCCAGATGGATCTTGCGGACCATGGCCGGCAGCACGTGGCTTTTTTCCAGGTCAAAGTTGTCGTTGGGGCCGTACAGGTTGGTGGGCATCACGGCAATGTAGTTGGTGCCGTACTGGAGGTTGAAGCTTTCGCACATTTTCAGCCCGGCGATTTTCGCGATGGCGTACGGTTCGTTGGTATATTCCAGCGGGGAGGTGAGCAGGGCGTCCTCTTTCATGGGCTGGGGAGCCTCCCGCGGATAAATGCAGGTGCTCCCCAGGAAGAGGAGCTTGGAAACGCCGTGGCGGAAGCTTTCCCCGATGACGTTCTGCTGGATTTGCAGGTTGCGGAAGATGAAGTCCGCCCGGTAGCGGGAGTTGGCGACGATGCCGCCCACGAACGCCGCCGCCAGAAAGACGTATTCCGGCTTTTCCCGGTCAAAGAATTCCCGGACGGCCGCCGGGTCTTCCAGGTCCAGTTCCCGGTGGGTGCGGCCGATGAGACGCATGTAGCCCCGACTTTCCAGGGCTTTCCAGATGGCGGACCCCACCAGCCCGCGGTGCCCGGCCACGAATATCCTGCTGTCTTTGTCCATGCTCAGCGGAAATCGGCGTGTTTGACGTATTCCATATCGTGGCGGACCATGATGCGCACCAGTTCCTCAAACGGCGTGGAGGTGGGGTTCCAGCCGAGCAGGGTTCTGGCCTTGGTGGGATCTCCCAGGAGCTGCTCCACTTCCGCGGGCCGGAAATATTTGGGGTCCACTTCCACCAGGATGTTGCCCGTTTTTTTGTCCCGGCCGCGTTCTTCCGCGCCTTCCCCCTCCCATTCCAGCTCGATTCCCGCTTCCCGGAAGGCCAGCGTGCAGAATTCCCGCACCGTGTGCATTTCTCCCGTGGCGATGACGAAGTCTTCCGGGACGTCGTGCTGGAGAATCAGCCACATGCATTCCACGTAGTCTTTGGCGTAGCCCCAGTCGCGCAGGGCGTTCAGGTTGCCCAGGTACAGCTTGTCCTGCATCCCCTGGGCGATGCGGGCGGCCGCCAGAGTGATTTTCCGCGTGACGAAGTTTTCCCCGCGGCGTTCGCTTTCATGGTTGAACAGGATGCCGTTGACGGCGAACATGCCGTAGGATTCCCGGTAGTTTTTCGTGATCCAGAAGCCGTATTGCTTGGCGACGCCGTACGGAGAGCGCGGGTAGAACGGGGTGGTTTCCTTCTGCGGGACTTCCTGCACCAGCCCGAAGAGTTCGGAGGTGGACGCCTGGTAGATCCGGCATTTCTTTTCCATGCCCAGGATGCGCACGGCCTCCAGCATCCGGAGGGTTCCTACGGCGTCCGTTTCCGCCGTGTATTCCGGCACGTCAAAGCTGACCTTCACGTGGCTTTGCGCGGCCAGGTTGTAGATTTCGTCCGGCTGGACGGTCTGGATGATGCGGATCAGGGAGCTTGAGTCCGTCATGTCCCCGTAGTGCAGGTTGACCAGGCGGCTTTTTTTCATGTCCCTCACCCATTCGTCCAGGTACAGGTGTTCGATGCGGCCCGTGTTGAAGGAAGAGGAGCGGCGCAGGATGCCGTGCACCTCGTAGCCCTTTTCAATCAGGAATTCAGCCAGAAAGGAGCCGTCCTGCCCCGTGATGCCGGAGATCAATGCAATTTTACTCATGGATGGAATGTATGTTGAGGGTTCGTCCGCCGGAACGTTTGTGGACCGGAAAACCGGCTCCGTCCAGGCAGAGCCGCGGGTAAGAGATAACGCATTTTTCCGGAAGTGACGAGGAAAAATGCGCAGGCATGAAGAGCGTCCGTTTTTTGTGCCCCGCCTACCGCTTGCGGGAGGCGATCATTTGCTTGAAGTCCCGGAACAGGTACTGGGGATCGCGGGGACCGGGGGCGGCTTCCGGATGGTACTGCACGCTGAAGACGGGCAGCGTCTTGTGGGCGATGCCCTCCACCGTGTTGTCGTTGAGGTTCAGCAGGGTGATTTCCACGTCGTCCGGCACGGTGGCCGGGTCCACGGCGAATCCGTGGTTCTGGGAGGTGATGCTGATTTTGCCCGTTTTAAGGTCCTTGACCGGGTGGTTGGCGCCGCGGTGGCCGAATTTGAGCTTGAAGGTTTTCGCCCCCAGCGCGTGGGAGATGATCTGGTGCCCCAGGCAGATGCCGAACATGGGGACTTTCCCGATCAGGGCGGCCACTTCCCGGTGGATGTCCGTCAGTGTGGCGGGATCCCCCGGACCGTTGGAGAGAAAGACGCCGTCCGGTTTCATGGCCAGCACTTCCTCCGCCGTCGTGTGGGCGGGAACCACGGTCACGCGGAAGCCGTTTTCCCTGAGCTGGCGCAGGATGTTGTACTTGATGCCGAAGTCGAAGGCCACGATGTCATATTCCACGGGAGGCAGTTCCGCATCCGTCACCAGCGCGTCCACTTCCTCCGGCGTCATGGGGCGGGAACCGATCTTGTCCACGATGTTGCAGCCTTCCATGGAAGGGGCCTTTCTGGCGGCTTCCACGGCTTCCTCCGGGGTCAGTTCCGTGGTGAGGCAGGCGCGCATGGCTCCGGCGGAGCGCAGGTGCTTGGCTATTTTGCGGGTGTCCACCCCTTCAATGCCGATGACGCCCTGCCTTTCCAGCCACGGGCCGAGCGCTTCCGTGGCGCGCCAGTTGGAATGGACCTTCGCCAGTTCCGCCACCACAAAGCCGCTGACCTGGGCCCCGGCGGATTCGTTGTCTTCCGGGTTGATGCCGTAGTTGCCGATGAGCGGGTAGGTCATGGTGACGATCTGCCCGCTGTAGGACGGGTCGGTCAGGACTTCCTGGTAGCCGGTCATGGAGGTGTTGAAGCAGGCTTCCCCTACTTCCGTGCCCGTAGCTCCGAAGTGCGAACCGATGAAGACGCTCCCGTCTTCCAGTGCGAGAATGGCTCTCATGATGATAGGTATGCTGTGTGTGGTGTGGGATTAAAGGGTCTGGGCGTGGTATTCCTGGATGGTGCGCACCTGGAGTTCCCTGTTTTTCAGCGCCTCGATGGCGTTCACGCAGGCCTGGGCGGAGGCCAGGTTCGTGCAGTAGGAGGTTTTGGCGGCGATGGCGGAAGAGCGGATGATGATGTCGTCCGCCCGCGCGTCATGGGAGCCGGGCGTGTTGATGATGAAGTCGATGTCTCCGTTCTTGATATGGTCCACGATGTTCGGGCGGCGCGCCTCGTTCACCTTGTAGGCGCGTTCGCATTCGATGTCGTGCTGGAGCAGGTGGATCATCGTGCCGCGCGTGGCGCACAGGGTGAAGCCCATGTCCGCCAGCTGGCGGGCCATGTGGAGCACCCGCTCCTTGTCCCGGTCGTTTACGGAGATGAAGACTTTTCCTTCCGTGGGCAGGGGGTTGAAGGCGCTGACCTGTGATTTGGCGAAGGCAATGTCCGGGTCCGGATCAATGCCCATGACTTCCCCGGTGGATTTCATTTCCGGCCCCAGCACCACGTCGATGCCCGGGAAGCGGCCCCACGGGAAGACGGCCTCCTTCACGCAGTGGTATTCCGGCGTGATTTCCTGGGTGAAGCCCAGTTCCGCCAGCGTTTTACCCGCCATGATCTGGGCGGCCAGCTTGGCGAGGGGCTTGCCGATGGCCTTGGAGACGAAGGGGACGGTGCGGGAGGCCCGCGGATTCACTTCAATGACATAGAGCTGTTCGTCCTTCACGGCGAACTGGATGTTCATCAGGCCGCAGACGTTCAGGCGCCGGGCCAGTTCCTTGGAGGCGCGCGTGATTTCCTTGTGCATCTTCATGGAGATGCCCATGGCCGGAATCATGCTGGCGGAGTCCCCGGAGTGGATGCCCGCGGGCTCCACGTGCTGCATGATGGCGCCGATGACGGCGCGCTCCCGGTCCGCGATGACGTCCACGTCTATTTCCACGGCGTTTTCCAGGAAGCGGTCGATCAGCACGGGGCGTTCCTCGGAGGCTTCCACGGCTTCGCTCATGTACTGGCGCAGTTCCTTTTCCTCATACACGATGATCATGCCGCGGCCGCCCAGCACGAAGGAGGGGCGCAGCAGCACCGGATAGCCGATGCGTCCGGCGATGGCGGCGGCGTCTTCCACATTGGTGGCCGTTCCCGCTTCCGCCTGCTTCAGCCCCAGCTCCCTGAGCAGGGCGGAGAAGTGTTCGCGGTCTTCCGCCAGGTCGATGGCCTTCGGGCTGGTGCCGATGATGGGCACGCCGCGGGCTTCCAGGGCGTTGGCCAGGTTCAGCGGCGTCTGGCCGCCGAACTGGACGATGACGCCGTCCGGCTTTTCCTGCTCGCAGATGTGGAGCACGTCTTCCAGCGTCAGGGGTTCAAAGAAGAGCTTGTCCGAGGAGTCGTAGTCCGTGGAGACGGTTTCCGGATTGGAGTTGACGATGATGGTTTCATACCCCATTTCCCGCAGGGCCATGGAGGCGTGCACGCAGCAATAGTCGAATTCGATGCCCTGGCCGATGCGGTTCGGTCCGCCGCCCAGGATGAGGATTTTTTTCCGGCCCGTGTCGCGGGCTTCGTTCTCGTCCCCATAGGTGGAGTAGAAGTAGGGGGTGTAGGCCTCGAATTCCGCGGCGCAGGTGTCCACCAGGCGGTAGCCGGGAATGATGCCCTGTTCGCGGCGTTCCTGCCGCACGGCTTCTTCCGTGGTGCCGCGCGCCAGGGCGATCTGGCGGTCTGAAAAGCCCAGCTTCTTGGCTTCCCGCAGGTCCAGGGAGCTCAGATGGCCGCCGGCTTCCGCCAGGTCCCGCATCTGGGCCAGGAACCAGGGGTCGATCTGGGTGAGTTGGTGCACTTCTTCCAGGGAGAAGCCGCTGCTGAACGCCGTCTGGATCCAGAAGATGCGTTCCGCCGTGGGGACGGCCAGCTTCCGCGTGATTTCCTCCGCGGAGGGGTTCTGCGGCGCCTTGGCGTCGAATCCCCAGCCCCAGCGGCCCGTTTCCAGCGAGCGCAGGGCCTTTTGCAGGGATTCCTTGAAGGTGCGGCCGATGGCCATGGCCTCGCCCACGGATTTCATGGACGTGGTCAGGTGTTCGTCCGCCTGCTTGAATTTTTCAAAGGTGAAGCGGGGAACCTTGGTCACCACGTAGTCGATGGTGGGCTCAAAGCAGGCAGGCGTTTCCCGCGTGATGTCGTTGCTCAGTTCGTCCAGCGTGTAGCCCACGGCCAGTTTGGCGGCCAGCTTGGCGATGGGGAACCCGGTGGCCTTGGAGGCCAGTGCGGAGGAGCGGGAGACGCGCGGGTTCATTTCAATGACGATCATGCGGCCGTTGGCCGGGTTGATGGCAAACTGGATGTTGGAGCCGCCCGTTTCCACGCCGATTTCCCGGATGACGGCGAAGGAGGCGTCCCGCATGACCTGGTATTCCCGGTCCGTCAGGGTCTGGATGGGGGCCACGGTGATGGAATCCCCGGTGTGCACGCCCATGGGGTCTATGTTTTCAATGGAGCAGATCACCACGCAGTTGTCCGCGCGGTCCCGCATGACTTCCATTTCAAATTCCTTCCAGCCGATGAGGGATTCTTCAATCAGGATTTCCGAGACGGGGGAGAGGTCCAGCCCGCGGGCGCAGATTTCTTCAAATTCCGTCTTGTTGTACGCCACGCCGCCGCCCATGCCGCCCAGCGTGAAGGCGGGCCGGATGATGAGGGGGAAGGTTCCTATGTCCCGCGCCACCTGGCGCGCCTCCTCCATCGTGTGGGCGATGCCGGAGCGGGGCACGTCCAGGCCGATGCGGATCATGGCCTCCTTGAACAGGTTGCGGTCCTCCCCGCGGTCAATGGCGTCCGCGTTGGCGCCGATCATGCGCACGTTTTCCCGTTCCAGCACGCCGCTGCGGTGCAGTTCCATGGCGCAGTTCAGGGCGGTCTGGCCGCCCAGGGTGGGGAGCAGGGCATCCGGTTTTTCCCGGATGATGATTTTCTCCACGAATTCCGGGGTAATCGGTTCGATGTAGGTGCGCGGGGCGGTCTCCGGGTCCGTCATGATGGTGGCGGGGTTGGAGTTGACCAGCACCACTTCATAACCCGCTTCCCGGAGGGCCTTGCAGGCCTGGGTGCCGGAGTAGTCGAATTCGCAACCCTGGCCGATGACGATCGGGCCGGACCCGATCACGAGAATCTTTTTGATGGAGGTGTCTTTAGGCATAATGGCGATGGAAGAATCTTGCAGTCCTGGACCGTGGATTTCCGCCGGGGGAATTAAGTGCCCGCAGGCTCCCGTAGGAAAGTTTTTTTACGGCAAATGACGCGGATTTTTGAGGGAAAAGCACCGGAGGGGGCCGGCGGAAGAGGCGCGGGGCGCATCCGGGCGCGCCAAGGCCCCGGAGCCGTGCCGTTCCCCCTGCGGGCTGAGGCTTGTCCCGCAAAGGGGCGGCATGACTCCGGAGCTCCGTCGTTGCACCCTAATAGATGAACAGCATTTCCCGGTACTTGGGGAGAGGCCAGGACCGGTCGTTCACCAGGGTTTCTGCGGCATCGACGCTGGTTCTCAATCGGGACATCGCTTCCAGGATGTCCTCATGGCAGCTTGTGAGCGCCGTTTCCAGGGTGTCCAGGTCGGTCACGATGGAGTCCAGGGCGCCGCCGAGCTTGTCCGCCAGTTTCCGAAGGGAGGCGGTACCGATGGTCTGCCTGGCGTCAAGCGCCCTGGAGAGCGTGGAAACGGTTTGCTTGTATTCATTGCGCAGGGCGGGGAGGATGATGGTGGCCGCCATTTCCCAGGAAAGGCGTCCTTCAATGCGGATGCGCCTGTGGTATTCTTCCAGGAAAATTTCAAACCGGGATTCCAGCTCCCGCCGGGAGAACACGCCGTATTTCTCGAACAGGTCCAGGTTTTTTTCATTCACCAGGGTGTGGAGCGCCGTCATCGTGTTCTTCAGGTTGGGCAGGCCGCGGCGTTCCGCCTCCTTCACCCATTCCTCGGAGTAGTTGTCTCCGTTGAAGATAATTTTCTTGTGTTCGGAGATTCTCCGCTTGAGCGTTTCCTGGAGCTGGGACAGGAAGGTTTCCGGCGCGAAGGAGGAGAGTTCCTCCGCCAGGGAGTCGAAGGCTTCCGCCACGATGGTGTTCAGCGTCATCATCGGTCCGGCGCAGGACTGGGCGGAGCCGGGGGCGCGGAACTCGAATTTGTTGCCGGTGAAGGCAAACGGGCTGGTGCGGTTGCGGTCCGTGGCGTCGCGGGGAAGGATGGGCAGCGTGTCCACGCCGATCTTGAGCGTGTCGTCGCGCCTGCCGCAGCCGGAGGAGCCGCTGATGATGTTCTCGATCACCTCGTTGAGCTGGTCGCCCAGGAAGATGGAGATGATGGCGGGGGGCGCCTCGTTCGCGCCCAGGCGGTGGTCGTTGCCCGCGCTGGCTACCGAGTTGCGGAGCAGGTCGCTGTGTTTGTCCACGGCCTCAATGATGGCGGTCAGCACGGTCAGGAAGATGGCGTTCTGCTGCGGATCGTTGCCGGGGTCCAGCAGGTTCTTTTCCCCGTAGGAGATGGACCAGTTGTTGTGCTTGCCGGAGCCGTTGACGCCCGCGAAGGGCTTTTCATGAAGCAGGCACACCAGCCCGTGGCGGTTGGCCTGCTGGCGCAGGATTTCCATCACCAGCATGTTGTGGTCCACGGCCAGGTTCACGTCTTCAAAGAGGGGGGCCAGCTCGAACTGTGCCGGGGCCACCTCGTTGTGGCGCGTCTTGGCCGGAATGCCCAGCCGCCAGAGTTCCTTTTCCACGTCGCTCATGAAGTTGAGGATGCGGGGCTTGATGGAACCGAAGTAGTGGTCCTCCAATTGCTGGTGCTTGGCGGGCGGCGCGCCGAAGAGGGTGCGGCCCGTCTGGACGAGGTCCGGCCGGTTCAGGTAGAAGTTTTTGTCAATGAGGAAGTATTCCTGCTCCGGGCCCAGCGTGATGGTGACATGGGCGTCCGGCAGGTTGAAGCACTTCATGAGCCTTTTGGTGGCGTTGCCCAGCGCTTGCCGGGACCGGAGCAGGGGAGTCTTTTTGTCCAGCGCGTCTCCCGTGTAGGAACAGTAGGCGGTGGGGATGCACAGGGTGGCGCCGTTTCCGTGCCTCTTGATGAAGGCCGGGCTGGTGGGATCCCACGCGGTGTAGCCGCGCGCCTCAAACGTGCAGCGCAGGCCGCCGGAGGGGAAGCTGGAGGCGTCCGGTTCGCTCACGATCAGGTTTTTGCCGGAGAAGCTCATGACCGGTTCCATGCCTTTGGGGTCCAGGAAGGAGTCGTGCTTTTCCGCCGTGGAGCCCGTCATGGGCTGGAACCAGTGGGTGTAGTGAGTGGCTCCCCGTTCGATGGCCCATTGCTTCATGGCGTGCGCCACGTCCGCGGCAATGTCCGCATCCAGCGGCAGGCCGTCCTGGATGGTGGACAGGAGGGTTTTTGCCGTGTCCTTGGGAAGATATTTTTTCATCACTTCCGTGCTGAAGACGTCGGCGCCGTAATAATCAATGTTGACAGGCGCACTCTCGCTGGGGGTGCCGGCGGGCACGGAGGCGATGGCGCTGATGGCTTGTGTTCTTGTCGAGTCACTCATAATGGTTAACTGCTGCACCTTTTATACAGCAAGAAGCGTGCCAACTTTTTTTATCCTTGTCCCCGGCAGGGCGGGATGTCTATGCAAATCTTAAAAAATCAATGTATTATGGTGTAATTTTTCCGGCTATTCGTGAAAACGGCTTATGAGAGGTAAGCATGGAGGTATTTACAAAATTGTAAAATAGCCGGGGAACAGTATTTACAAAATTGTAAAAAAGAATGGAGTCTTTGCATGAGGCTTCCCGTCCTTACCGTTTTCCGGCAGGGGCGGGGAAGCCGGAAATGCCTGTAAAACAGGACGGTTATGGCCGGAAGGAGGGGACGATGGAAGCGGACAGGACAAAGTTGGCACGGTTTTTGCTGTAATGAAGGAAGCTTAACCCAAACAAAACAGCAAACTGATGAATAGTGATCAATTCGAGACAGGCATTCCTGCGCCGCAGGGATTGTATGACTTTGAACAGGAGAGGGACGCCTGCGGCGTGGGCCTGGTGGCGGACCTGAAGAACGAGCCCAGCCACAGGATTATTGAAATGGGGGTCACCGTTCTCAAGAGGCTGATGCACCGCGGCGCGGTGGGCAGCGATCCGGAAACGGGCGACGGCGCAGGCATCATGCTGGCCCTGCCGGATGAGTTTTTCCGTCTCGCCCTTCCCAACCAGCTTCCCGCGCGCGGCAGGTACGGCGTGGCGATGATGTTCGGCGGCTGCGGCCATGAAGAGGAACTGGAAGCCGCCGTGACGGAGAACGGCGGCAGGGTGATTGCCTGGCGGCAGGTGCCCGTCAACCGGGACAGCATCGGGAAGAACGCCCAGCGCACCTGCCCCCTGATCCGCCAATTGTTCATCGACGGCGGCGGTTTTGCGGACCAGGCGGAGTTTGAACGCAAGCTGTTCGTGATGCGCCGGGAGATGGAGCGGCGCGTGGAAGGCTGCTACGTGTGCAGCTGCTCCAGCAGGAGCATCGTGTACAAGGGGCTGTTCCTCGGCACGCAGATTGACGGTTTTTACGAGGATCTGGCGGATGAGCATTTCAAGTCTCCGCTGGCCCTCGTCCACCAGCGCTACAGCACGAACACTTTCCCCACCTGGAGCCTGGCCCATCCCTTCCGCTACCTGGCCCACAACGGGGAGATCAATACCCTGCGGGGGAACCTGAACCACCTGAAGGTGCGGGAGCCGCATTTGTCCTCCTCCCTGCTGGGTGAGGACCTCCGGAAGCTCCTGCCCCTCATTCCCCCCGGCCAGAGCGATTCCGCCTGCCTGGACAACATGGTGGAGCTGCTGGTGGCCGCCGGGCGCGACCTGCGCCACGTGATGCTGATGCTCATGCCGCAGGCCTGGGGCGCCAACTACCATCTGGGGCCGGACGTGCGCGGCTTTTTTGAATACCATTCCGCGATGATGGAGCCGTGGGACGGCCCGACCGCCGTCGTCTTTTCCGACGGCGTCAACGCGGGGGCCATGCTGGACCGCAACGGGCTGCGTCCCGCCCGGTACACGCTGACCACGGACGATATTTTCATTCTGGCCTCCGAAACGGGCGTGGCGGACATTCCCGCGGAGAAAGTGGCCCGCCGGGGGCGTTTGCGCCCCGGCGAGATGATTTACTGCGACCTGGTGAACCACCGGCTGGTGTCCGACGCGGAGACCAAGAACGAGATGGCCCGGCGCATGCCCTACCGCCGCTGGGTGGAAAAGAACAAGATTTCCGTCCGTTCCCTGTTCGATTCCATTTCCGCTTCCGCGGAAATGCCGGACCTGACGGCGCACCAGCGCCGGTTCGGATTCACGCAGGAGGACGTGGAACTGATCATACGCCCCATGATGATGAAGGGGGCGGAGCCTCTCGGCTCCATGGGGAACGACGCCCCGCTGGCCGTCCTTTCCGGGAAGGCCCCCCTTCTGTTCAATTATTTCAAGCAGTTGTTCGCGCAGGTGACCAACCCTCCCATCGACCCCATCCGGGAGGAACTGGTCATGAGCCTGACCACGTACATAGGCAACCATCCCAATATTCTGGAAGAAACGCCGGAACACGCCCGGCTGATCAAGATGGAGCGCCCCGTCATCACGGATGAGGAGCTCAACAGCCTCTGCAATATCCGGGAGGCCGGATTCCCTTCCGCCAGGCTTTCCATCCAGTTCCCGGAAGGCGGGGACGGAAAGGAGCTGCGGGCCGCCCTGGACAATCTGGCGGAGTCCGCCGTGGGGCTGGTCAGGTCCGGCGTGCGCATCCTGGCGCTGACGGACCGCAACATCGGCCGCGGCTATCTTCCCATTCCCAGCCTGCTGGCCTGCTCCGTGGTGCACCGCGCCCTGGCGGCGGCAGGGCTGCGTTCCGACGCGGGCCTGGTCGTGGAGACCGGGGAGGCGCGGGAAACGATGCATTTTGCTCTGCTGCTGGGCTTCGGCGCCACGGCGGTCAATCCATACCTGGCCCTGGCGACGGTCACTTCCCTGGCCGCGCCGCAGGACTGTCCGCTGGACGTGGTGAAGGCCTCCGGCAATTACATCAAGGCCATTGACAAGGGCCTGCTCAAGATCATGTCCAAGATGGGCATTTCCACCCTGCGCAGCTACCGCTCCTCCCAGTTGTTCGAGGCCGTGGGGCTGAACCGTGACCTCATTGACGAGTTTTTCCCCGGCACCGTGAGCCGCGTGGGCGGCATCGGGCTGGAGGAGATAGCCGCGGAGTGCAACCAGAGGACCGCGCAGGCCGCCGGGGAGGAAGGCAGGCTGGATGCCGGGGGCCAGTACAAGTACCGGAAGGGCGGCGAGAACCACCTCTGGAACCCGCAGACGCTCCAGGCCTTCCGCGCCGCCGTGCGCGACAACGACGAACGGAAGTACCGCGAATTCGCGGATTACAGCAACCATCAGGCGCAGCACCTGTGTACGCTGCGCGGCCTGTTTGAATTCGTTCCCGCGGAGGCCGTCCCCGTGGAAGAAGTGGAGAGCGTGGATTCCATCCTGCGCCGCTTCGTTTCCGGGGCCATGTCCCTGGGCTCCCTGAGTCCGGAGGCCCATGAGACCATCGCCATCGCGATGAACAAAATCGGGGCCAAAAGCAATTCCGGGGAAGGGGGCGAGGACGAGGCCCGGTACGAGCCCAATGCCAGGGGCGAGGTGCGCTACAGCGCCATCAAGCAGATAGCCAGCGGACGCTTCGGAGTCACCATCAATTACCTGCGGCACGCGTCCGAGCTCCAGATCAAGATGGCCCAGGGAGCCAAGCCCGGGGAGGGCGGCCAGCTTCCGGCCCACAAGGTGGACCCGTACATCGCCCGGCTGCGCCATTCCATGCCGAACGTCAGCCTTATTTCCCCGCCGCCGCACCATGATATTTATTCCATTGAGGATTTGGCCCAATTGATTTACGACCTCCGGAATTCCAACCCGGAAGCCCGCGTCTCCGTCAAGCTCGTTTCCGAGGTGGGCATAGGCGCGGTGGCCGCCGGGGTGGTGAAGGCCCATGCGGACGTGGTCGTGGTCAGCGGGCATGACGGCGGAACGGGAGCCTCCCCGCTTACCAGCGTGAAGCACGCCGGGCTGCCGTGGGAACTGGGGCTGGCGGAAACGCAGCAGACGCTTGTGCTCAACAAGCTGCGTTCCCGCGTACGGCTCCAGGTGGACGGCCAGCTGCGCACCGGGCGCGACGTGGTGATGGCGGCCCTGCTGGGAGCGGAGGAATTCGGCTTCGGCACCGCCATCCTGATTTCCATCGGCTGCGCGATGCTCCGCAGGTGCCATGAAAATACCTGCCCGGTGGGCGTGGCCACCCAGGACCCGGCCCTGAGGGCCAAGTTCAGCGGCAAGCCGGAATACGTCATCAATTATCTCCGCTTTGTGGCGCAGGAAACGCGGGAAATCCTGGCTTCCCTGGGGCTCCGTTCCCTGGATGAGGCCGTGGGCAGGACGGACCTGCTTTCCGTGAACCGCGCCATTGATTTCTACAAGGCGCAGTACCTGGACTTTTCCTCCATCCTGCATGCGGCGGAGGGCGACGGGCGCAGGTTCGACCCCTCCTTTGAACGGGAGCCGCTGGATAATTACGACCGCCGCCACCTGCTGCCGGACCTGCGGCCTCTGCTGGAGAAAGGGGAAAAGAGCGAGCTTTTCCGCGAGATCCGCAACGTGGACCGGACGGTGGGCACGGAGCTTTCCGGGGAGCTGGTGATGAAGTTCGGGCCGCGCGGCCTGGCGGAAGACACGCTCACGGTGCACTTCACCGGGTGTGCGGGGCAGAGCTTCGGGTCCTTTCTGGCGCCGGGCATCACCTTTGAACTCGTCGGGGAAGCGAACGACTTCGTGGGCAAGGGGCTTTCCGGCGGCAAGATTGTCGTGCGGCCTCCGGAGAATATTTCCTATGTTCCGTCGGACAATGTCATTGCCGGGAACGTTATCGGCTATGGAGCCACGTCCGGGAAAATTTTTCTGCACGGGCAGGCCGGGGAACGCTTCGCCATCCGCAACAGCGGCGCCACGATGGTGGTGGAGGGCATCGGCGACCACGGCTGCGAGTACATGACCGGGGGCCGCGTGGCGGTGCTCGGCAAGGTGGGTGTCAACTTCGCCGCAGGGATGACCGGCGGCCTGGCCTACGTGTACGATGCGGACAACAACTTCGATCAGAAATGCAACCTGGGCAGCGTGGACCTGGAAACGGTCATGCCGCATTCCGCCGACGAGGCGGAACTGCTCCAGCTCATTTATGAGCATTACATGGCTACCGGAAGCCGCCGCGCCTGCGGCCTGTTGAGCAACTGGCCGGAGGAACGCGGCAAGTTCATCAAGGTCTTCCCGGTGGAATACCGCCACGCCCTGGCCATGCATTCCTGAGAGAAGCATTCAGCAGGTTTCTGTTGTTTGGGTAACGCTAGGGGCCTCCGCGGGCGCGGAGGCCCCGAATTATATTGATACCCCTTCCCGGAATTGTTGCGGCGGCCGTCCGCTGTTCCCTCCCTCCCCCGGAAGGGAAGAATTCAGGGCGGAATGAGTTGGGGAGGGGGGTCTGTTCCGGCTGCGTGGGAAAAGTGAGGAAAACGTGCGGTTCTGCATGGAATCGGTACGCAGAAGGTTTCGGCGGAATTTATTTTGTGCACGGAATGGGCTCCTTTTCCGCTGGAATATCAGTTTTTAAGTATGCGGCAAGAGGGGTTATAATTGTTTGATGGGTATATCAATTTATTGGTGCTTAATGTTATAAAATATTTGAAAAGCATTGCTTCCGGGTAGTGGGATGAATAATGAAAAATAAGGATTTATGTATTTTTTCTAAAATAATGTGAATGAGTCAAGAAATAGTGGAGAAGTGGAGGAGGTGATCCCTGCGTTGCTGGCGGTGTTGATGGGGGGCCTGCACTTCGATCTGGACATGAAGGATTTTTCGTATAGC
>JAJQCV010000018.1 GCA_021202525.1 Akkermansiaceae bacterium
CGGGGAGGATGAGCCGCGCGGGCCTGCCGTTCTGCGGGTGGGACCCGGAATCACGGCCGGCCGCGGCTCTTCTCCCGGGAGGCCGGGATAGGAAGGGCGGGGCGACTGCCTCTTTTTGCGGGCGGACCGGGCGCGGGAAGCCGGCTGGGCGTCCGGGATGCGTTCCCTCCAGGAGCCGGCGTTTCCTTTCCGTGATTTGTCGTCTGCACCCATCCGTAGAGAAATTTTATCATAAATATTTCGGATGGTCTAAGCAAAAGATAGTGCGTCATGTCGCAAATCCATAGACAAATCCTGTCCGTATTGAACGTTCTTGTAGTAGGATATGTCAAACCATCCGATTATCGATAATTTCATGATATCAAAGTACAGAATGACGAGTTTTTATTACTTGGTCGTTGGGGGGCTTGTGTCCCTGTTATTCGCAGGGAGCGGCATGGCGGAGAGTGTGCCCACCATGGCAAACTTGCAAAAACAAATTCAACAGGTGGCCCAATCTGCCACGGCCGCCACGGTGGCCCTGGTTTCCGATGGAGGGGAAACGGGCAGCGGCGTCATCGTAAGTCCTCAGGGCCTCGTTCTGACGGCGGCCCACGTGGTGGGCGGCGACGAGATGATGCGCGTGGTATTTTCAGACGGGCGCGTGATGAAAGGCCGTGTCCTGGGAGCCAACTTCACCCGTGACGCCGCCATGGTGCAGATTCTTGGCGAGGGCACTTATCCGCATGTGGAACTGGGCGAGTCCGATGCATTGCATGTAGGGGACTTCGTGGTGGCCCTGGGGCATTCCAAGGGATTTGACCCGGAACGCCGTGCGCCCATCCGCATGGGAAGGCTTTGCACGGACGGAAAACAGCGGTTCCTGATCTCCGAATGCACTCTGATAGGCGGCGATTCCGGCGGCCCTCTCTTTGATCTGTCCGGAAAGCTGGTGGGCATTCACTCTTCCATTGGTCCCATGCTGAAAATCAACAACCATGTTCCCGTTTCCGTCTTCCGCCAGGATTGGGAGAAACTGCTCTCCGGCCGTCACTGGGGCCAGTTGGGCTTGCATCCCATGGCTGACCCGGACTCACCCGTTCTCGGTTTTGCCATGATGGATGTGATGGGCGTGGACGGCGTCGTGGTGGAGGATGTGGTCGTGAACTCTCCTGCGGATGAGGCGGGCATCAGGCCCGGCGACGTCATCACGTACATGGACAGCCGCGGCCTGCGCTCCGTGCGCGACATGCTCCGGGAGCTGGGGCGTCACAGGCCGGGAGAAACGGTGCCCCTGGTCGTTCTCAGGAAAGGAACCGCCTACAAGGCCGATCTTACCTTCGGCAGGCGCGGTGACCTGATGTCCGGACTGAAACAAATGGAACAACCCCAGGGATGATGATCAGATATCTATTGACAGTGTTGGCGGCGGGTACCGTGTGTGCCCAGGAAATAGCTTCCCCTCTGCCTGCGGACCAGATGATTGCACCGGAGGACAAGGCGGTGCTGGATACCCAGGCGCGTCAAATCTTCCAGGAATGGGACAAGGTAGCCGTTCCCATCGGCAAATCCGTGGTGGCGCTCGTGGCCGGCAACCGCCAGGTGGCGCTGGGTACTGTGGTAGGCAAGGGAAAGGTGCTTACCAAGCTGAGCGATTTGCAGAAGGAAAGGCGTCCGGTCATGCTGTTGGACGCCTCCGGAAAAGTTTATGATGCCAAGGTTCTGTTCGCCCTGCCGGAACACGACCTGCTGATGATGGATGTGCCGGGGCTGCCCGCTCCGCCCATTGACTTGGACTCCTATGTGCAGGCCAAGGAAGGGGATATCATTGCCGCCGTGTCCCCCACGGGGCATGTCAGCGACTTCGGCGTAGTGTCCGTAGCCCAGCGCAGCCTGAGAGCGGACGACCAGCCTTATCTGGGTATTGTTTCCGATCCTCGCTGGGATGGCGAGGGCGTGATGATCGGCGGCGTGGAAGCGGGGAGCGGCGCCCACCGCAGCGGCCTCCAGGCCGGGGATGTGCTGATGAAGCTCAATGGAAAGCCCGTGGACGGCATGTATTCCATACGTGCGGCCATGGTGGGCGTGCGGCCCGGAGAAACCGTTCCTGTGGAAGTGGTGCGCCAGAACCGGAAGGTTGAGGGGCAGCTTCTCACCGGGGCTAGGCCAAAAGTGATGAAATTCCCCCAGAAACGGCTGGACATGATGAATTCCATGGGCAACCGCATGAGTCTGAAACGTGACGAATTCCCGCTGGTCATCCAGTCGGACATGACCTTGTTCCCGGAACGGGCAGGGTGCCCGGTCATTGACGTCAACGGTAAATTCGTGGGACTGGCCCTGAGCCGCGCCGGACGGACGGAAACGTACATTCTCCCTTCCTGGATATGCCGGGAACTGGTGGAGGGCGTGCTTCCGAAAGTGCAGCAATATCAGGCAAGCCGTGATGAAAACATCCCGGAAGCACAGCCGGTGGACGATGCCTATGACGCGCGCCGCCTGGAGGAAAACCGCCGGAAAGTGGAAGACAAGATGAGCCGCCAGGGCCTGGTGCCGAAGGTGTATTAGGGTGGCGGAGGAATGGAAAGCTTGTTCATGGGGCCATGGAGCCTTCCATGGCTGCCCATGCATGATGGAGCCGGAACGGAACGTCGTGTATCTCTCGGCGGAAGGGCCCTTCGGAAAGAACTCTTCGTGGTCTCCGTTTTTTAAGGCACTTCTTAAAAAAAGTTCTGTTTTCTCTGCGCCGTATAAAGGTAATGAATCACATTACCGGCTTACTGGAGAAGTGAAAGCAACGGACAGGAAACGGCTCATTTCCTGGGAATATGCGGGGTATTATCATCTTCCAGTTTCTCCATGTTAACCTGAGTGTGGGAAGGAACCTTGTGTTGAATGAAACCGTCCCTGTCCGTGTATTTAAACTCCACTTTCTCCGCATGGTCCGGTTCTTCCGGATACTGCCGGATATCTTAATACCGCGAAAAGGCTGTCAAACCCGGTCCGGAAGTGTCCGGAGTAAGGGAATCAAACAGCAATGCCAGCCATACGGCACCCCGTTTTCTCCCACGCATTTCATGTGGAGAAAGTTTTCTACGTCGTCAAATAGGCAGGTGACTTTCTCCGGCTTGTCCTTGAGCTTCCCTGCATGCTGATGAATTCCTTACGGATGTTTGCATCAGCCAATCTAACTTTCTTCATAAGAATCCCTTGAATAATTGTATCTATCAAGGTGATTATATATGTTGAATTTTAATCATTCCAGGAGCGAATTGAATAGCGGTCTCCGGGATGTTCCCATGCCCCTGACGGGGAAAGGACGTCAATTTTTCTCCGGGAAGCGCTTGAATTCCATTCCTCTCGGAAATGTCCGGAAGACTCTCTGCATGGACTTTCCTGGAAGGAAGCTGAAATGTTTTCCGCAGGAAGGACGGTATTCGTTATCGTGACGGAGAGGTGGCAACCGTTTTTTCCTTGAAAATCATCAGCTCTGAAAGGACGACGGTGCGTCCGGAAGCATCCGGAGAAATAATCATGACGACCTTGCGTCCGGGATACGTGGTCAGCATCATGCCGCGTTCCTTGACCTTGACGACTTTTCCGTCTTTAAGGCGCGCCATGTACGTCAAATTGGCGGGAGTGGAGCGGGCGGCGCTGGCTCCTGCCATATCCTTCCCAAAGACGTAGGCCGCCATGCTGGGAAGCTCAATGGCGCTTTTTTCTCCCGTAGGGGGATTGGGCAGCTCCAGGGTGAACGTGCGTCCGGTGAGGTTCTGGATGTAGATGCAGTTCATCGGCAGTTCTGCTTCATTGATGAAATCCAGCGTGAACTGTCCCTTGCTGTTCTTGCCTACCAGGGCCAGCGTCTTGGGGCCGAGGTTATCCGGGAGCGGTTTGGAAACCAGCTTGTTCGTCGGCATGCCTTTTTGGTCCAGGCCTCCGAAAAGTGTAATGATCTTGCTCCGGGGATAAACGCTGCGGCGTCCTGGCAGCGCGGCGCGAAGTTCCACTTTTTCCAGTCTTTTGCCGTCAATGGGCATGTAAATGACTTCCGGGAGAGTCATGGGAGTTTTCAGCACGAAGCGGATGCCGTTGACGGAAGCAGGGGAAAGAGATTTGTCCACCGTGTTCGCGGCTGGGGAAGTTTTGGCCGGTTCAGGTGTTCTGGGTACCGCAGGCTGGCGGGACTGCCCATGTACGAGGGACATGCTTCCAAGGAAGCAGGCAACGGTCAGGATGAATGGGATGCGCATATGTTCGGAGAAATATGAAGTGTGGAAGAGAACCCGGCACCGGCTGTTTGACCGGAGCATTTAACCGACACGGGAGCGGTTGGAAGACGGATGCTGCGGAAACGATGGCAGGTCAATGAAGCATTGTTGGAAATGCAAGTCTTGACGGGTTTTATATTCCTTGTGAAGTACATGAATGGGAAAGGCCGTGCAAGCTTAAAATAGGGATGTGGAGCATTATGTAACAAGAAAAATCCAAAGCATGGGGACAGGGGAGCCCGGAAAAGCCGCCGTCTTCCGCGGGAGGGAAAACGGCGGCTGTGTCAATGATTGCCGAATGCTGAAAGAAAAGGGAGGGAGAGACTTCCGGACAGATGCCGTTCCCTTCCTCCCTCCTTTACTCCATTCATCACACCTC
>JAJQCV010000056.1 GCA_021202525.1 Akkermansiaceae bacterium
GGTATGATGGAAACAGAGAATTAATTTACTTGTATATAATGTACTATCCATGTTCAAACATATTTTTTCAATAAAACCCATTCATCAATTAAAATATTAAAAAAACCCTGCCTCTGCCGCTTTCCTCCAAAACCGGGCATGGCGGCTTTAGAAGGGAGCGGCCGGGACAGGGGCTGTTTCAATCAACAGGAAATCAACAGGGTTCTTATTCCGCACGGGGCACGGAACGACGGACGGCACACGCTCCCAGGGCCGCCAGCATCAGCACCGCGGCGGACGGTTCCGGAACCGGCATCGGCGCCGTAGCGGTAAACGCCGCAGTCAGCGCGGGAGATACTTCCGGCGCGGCATTCGGCGTCCAGACCATGTTCATATCTTTGGAGTCTTCACTCTTTTGCAGGCTCCACTCACCGTAGGCCGAGTAATTCCCCGCAGCGGACGTATCCAGCGTAAAATTGCCCGTCAGCGTGGCATTGTCTCCGCCGTCGATGAAGTTCAGTATGTGCGATGTGTTCCAGAAATCAGAGGAATAGTCGATGCTCTGCGCCGCCAGCTTCAACTTGGCTCCCGCGTCAATCTGGAAGAGGCCGGACTGGAGCATCAGGCTGTTGCACGCCAGTTCATCCCCGGATGAACCGCCCATGGACAGCGTCAACTCAAATGCGGAACCGGACTGGAGCGTCGTATTCCCGGTCAGGGTGGCGGAACCGGAAAGAATCCCCCCGTTTTTCACCAGGATATCGTTTCCAAGAGCCACGGAGGAAATTTCCGTTCCGAGTCCCCCCAGCGCCAGGCGCGCTCCTGAATTGACGGCAGCCGCACCGGTTCCTAGAGCCTGGTTGGAAGCTGCTACCAGCGTTCCCCAGTTGACCGTGGTACCCCCGGAATAGGTATTCTTGCCGGAAAGGACCATGATGCCCGCACCCTTCTTGATGAAAGAGCCTTTCACACCGGAGGAATTGACGATGTTGGCGGAGACGTTCAAATCGGACGCCGCCGTGCCGCGTTCCACCATGAACACCGTAGGATTGGCATCCCTGAGCTGTACGTTGACATGCTTGATTTCCGAAGCTTTGCCGGCTGCCTTCACATTGACGACGGCTTTCGTCCAGATATCCATGCGGCCTCCCGTGACGCCATCCACAATGCCTCCGGTCAGGTTGAACACCGTATTCTGGAAGGTCTGGTTGTTCTTGTCTCCAAAGTACAGGGTGCCCCCGTTGATATTCACGTTCTTCACGGATGCGGCGCCGCCCGAATAACCAAAGCTGTCGCCTCCCTTTAATGTAACCTGTGCTCCTTCCTGAATGGCCAGATTCCCTCGGATCATGCCGTTGGCGCCGCCGGCGCCCAGCACAAGCGTGCCTTCATTCACGGTGGTCCCCCCCTGTGTAGGAAAGCTGCTTCCGGATCGTCAATGTTCCGGAACCGTTCTTCACCAGCGAGCCCGTTCCGGACATGGCCGTATTGAAAACGACGGCATCCGAGCGGTTGAAGGCCAGCACTCCGTTGTTGAAAACGGCTCCGGTTCCCAGAGAACCGCTGGTTCCCCCATCGCCCACGGTAAGCGTTCCCGCGGCAATCCTCGTGACTCCGGTGTATGAATTGCTGCCCGTCAGCACCAGTTCCCCGCTGCCGTTTTGAACCACTTTCCCCGTACCGGAAATGACGTTCCCCACCGTCACGCGGTCCGTTCTGTTAAACGCCAGGGTGCCTTCATTGGCGACGGCTCCCGTTCCCAGGGTGCCGGACGTCCCTCCATCGCCCACCGCCAGGGAAGACCCGGACAGGATGCGCGTTTCACCGGAATAGGAATTGTCTCCCGCCAGAATAACCCCGCCGGCAGTACCCATCCCCTGGGCGTCCACCGTCAGGGAATGATTGCCGTCCAGGGAACCGGCGACGGTCAATGTCCCGCCGCCGCCGAACAAATATCCCTGGGTTCCGGCCTTCACGGAACCGGACAAAACGGCCTGCCCGTCTGCCCCGATGTACGCGGAATTCAGCCCCATCCCGGCCAGGTCCAGATCCGTTGTCCGGGTACCCGACAGAAGTAGCACGCCGCCGGAAGAGTTGGAAACATGGGCCAGGGCGGCATCCGCTTCCGCACCGAGGGCAAAGGAAGTACCGTAGTTGACGCGCACGTTCTTGTTCTCCCCCCCCAGGGAGCGCACGTCCGTATAGACGAGGTTGACTCCCCCCTTCAACTCAATGGCGCCGGAGAAGGCGTCACCGCCTTCCGAATCACTGTTATGGGCGTTGGCAAGCACCACGGTGCCCGTATTGGAACCGTTGCCGACGGACAAGGTGCCGGTGCCGCTGAGCTTCAAATTCACCGTCAATGTTCCTCCGCCTCCCCCCAGGGACCAGCCCCCGTCCTCCGTCCAGCCGGAAAACAGTGCCGTGGTTCCCTGAGTCCCCAGACTCACCTCTCCTGCGGCGCCTACGGACAGATTCCGGAATCCGTCCAGGCCATTGATTGCCGCCTGGTCTTCCAGCAGCACGAAAGTGCCGGAGGACGATTGGTCCAGCCGTCCGGCCACAGAGGAAAAATCGGAACCGTCCACGGCCAGGGAACCGGGGGCATCCAGCGTCCAGACCGCCTGTCCGAGAGATCCGGCGGAAGAAGCGTGCACCAGCCCGTCTTCCACCCGGGCGGTTCCAGAAAAACTGTTGTTCCCGTTGTTCAGAAGCAGGGTACCTTCCCCGGTTTTCACGAGGGAGCCGGCTCCAGAAATCACGCCGGATTCCTCAGCGGAACCGGAATCCACTTCCGCCCGCATCACGGAGCCCGCACCGGACAGCACCACGTTTCCACTGTGATTTCCCCCGGAAAGAACTCCATACGTCCCTCCGTCATCCACCTGCACGTCAGAGGTCACCAGGGAATGACCGCCGGTGGTAAACCGCGCGCCGCTCTCCACCAGTACCATTCCGGTGGCAAAAACGGCCGTCTGCCAGTCGTTCTCATCCACATATCCCCCCGCATGCAGGGTGGGAACTCCGGCCACCTTCACTTCCCCGTCGCGCACCGTCCATGTTCCGGAATTGAAGATGGCTCCCGACAGGTTCCAGACGGAACCCTCACCCGTGCCGGGCGCGTACACCACATTCATCAATCCCCGGGAGGCGGCCCCTCCATCGTGCAGGGCCCCCAGGAACTTCTGCTCTCCGGAACCCGTGAACGTGAACGTTACGGTGGAACCGCCCAGGTAATTGGCAAAAACGGCCCCGGAATCCAGATGCGTGATGGCATCCAGCGTCAAATGGTGCCCGTACAGGTCCACGGTGCCCCCGCGGTGGCCGAAGATGAACTCCCCGGACAACTGGTTTTCACCCGCCAGGCGCACCATCACACCGCCGCCGTTCAGTTTCACATTATGAGCCGCGTAGCCGTCCCGGTCCAGGACCAGCATGCCGCCGCCCCCCACGTTGATGTCCGCCGCGTTGTTTCCGTGGCCGCTGACGATCAAATCTCCATCTCCGACCTTCCTCCACTCGTCTCCGGAGGTTCCGGTCAGCAGCGTCGTGACGGTGGCGCCCTTGTTCACGACGAAGCCGGCCGTATTCAGACGGTGGGAGGCATTGCCGCCGTCACTCAGCACGTAGTCGCGGTTGAAAGTCACGGAACCCGCCCCCGTGTCTACGGAGCCCTGGAGCACGATCGTTCCGCCCGAACCGTCGAAAATCAGGTTGTTGCATGCACCGATCTGTGCATCCGTAGCCCGCGTACCCTGTGTGGAGGTATCCCCGCGCAAGCCGGAAGCCAGTCCGGTGTAATTCGTGGAGAGGTCTCCCTGAATGAAGGTTCCCGCTCCGGAGGAATCCGTAGTGCTCCACAAGACATCCCCGCCTCCGGAAGATACGCTGACGGTCAGATTAAAGCTGTCCACATAGTCACTGGCCCACTGGTTGCCGGAACGCATCTGGCTGAACGCCCCGTAACCGCTGCCGCCACCGGACTGGCCGGCTCCCACCCATTCCCATCGGCCGGAATTCTCATTGTACACGTAGCTGGGACTGCCGCTGTCCCCGGCGAGCACTCCGGAAGGCAGAGGGTTGGATTCGGACGGCTTCTTGAAATTATACCAGAAACGGTAGGCCGGATAAGTCTTGGCATTTTCCGGGTCCGGTTCCCCGGTTCCGTTTACTTTCGCCTGTCCCTCGAAAACAACGGTTCCTCCCGTCAGGTAGGTGTATCCGCCTGCCACTCTCTCCTGTTTTCCATTTCCCGTGGCTATGGCCTGCGTGCCGGAGCCGGCCCTCAGCACCAGGCGTCCCTTCATGTTGTCCAGATATTCCGGGTCCGTCAGGTAGGGAGCGTATTCCGCCTCCGTCACGATCTTGCTCAGCCGCTGCACGCGGTAGTCGTACGTATAATTGGTGCTGTCCCCCCACGCATTCTTGATCACCACACTGTGGTAGGAATCATAAAACGGAGTTCCGGCCGTGGCGCCAAAACGTTTGGTGAACGTGACGGGCTGGTTGTTGTAATCATGGGATACGGTGGCGATAAAGCCGGGACCGCCCACCAGCGCGGCCTCTCCCGCATGGGCGTCCGCCAATCCGTCAAAATTCATCATTTTGGGAATGGTGCCCACGTAAGTGCCCTCCTTGTCGTAGATGG
>JAJQCV010000020.1 GCA_021202525.1 Akkermansiaceae bacterium
TATTTAGACTTTCGGATTGACTCCGAATTCATAATCCGCTGAATTTTTTCTGCCTTTTCAGGGGCTTTCCGGAGTGATGGGAAACGGCAGAAGACGACGCCATGACTGCGGCGGCTGTTGACACGGGAATGGGAATTCCGGTAAATGCCGGTGAAAGCATGAAGATAATTGTTTGCTGAATGCGGTATCTTTTACGGGAAGACCATGTGTTTTTCCTGAAGATACCCGTGCCTTGATTTTCCGGCGTTCCCTGTTCTCTTCAGGGATGTTCCAGGCACGGCTTGCGCCATTTTTTCAAGCCGGATTTTCCCTGCCGCCCCGTCCGGGCAGCATTTGATTGAATGAAAAGGGCCTTTTGCGCCCTCTAATATAAATACACTACATATCTTGAAAGGAAATAAGACATTGAAAACATATCTTGAACAGCAATATTTGAATGAGAACATGATGGGCCCCAACGCCATCACTCTTCTCAAGGAGTTGAGCTGCCAAATTCCCCTGGAGCCTTCCATGCGCGTGCTTGACCTGGGATGCGGCCGCGGGCTGACGTCCGCGTATCTGGCCGATACGTTCGGAGTCCAGGTTTTTGCCCTGGATTTGTGGATTCCGGCTACGGAGAATTATCTCCGTTTCCGGGAGCTTGGACTGGATTCCCGCATCATTCCCCTGCATGGGGATGCCTGCAAGATGCCTTTTGCGGAGGAGTACTTTGACGCCGTGGTGAGCATCGATTCCTACCACTACTTCGGACGCGACGAGAAGTACATGGATTCCTGCCTGGCTCCGCTGGTGAAGCACGCCGGCCTGATTGTCCTGGCTTTGCCCGGATTGAAGAAGGAACTGACGGACGGGCTTCCTCCGGAAATGGCCCTTTCCTGGACGGAGGAGGACATGGAAACCATCCACAGCGCCGGCTGGTGGGCGGAGCTCCTTTCCAAATCCCGTGAGGTGGAACTCCTGTCCGTGCGGGAAATGGATTCCTTTGACGAGTGCTGGGCGGACTGGCTTGCCTGCGACAATCCCTATGCCGTCGGCGACCGCCGGGCCATGGAGGCCGGAGCCGGGAAGTACATGAACTTCATTTCCGCCGTCTGCCGCCGCAAGTAGGGCGCAGGGTTCGTTCTGAAACAGGGAGGCCGGCGGAACGTCAGGTTCCGCCGGCTTTTGTTCCGGAAGGATAACGGGATTTCAGGGTGCCTCAAAGTAAACCGCGCCGTGGGAGTCATTGCCTCCGGCGCCTTTGAATTTGGCCCTGACCGTATAGGCGGAGCCGGATTTGACTTCCGGCACGTTCAGGATGTACTGGATGTTTTCCTTGCGGGTCCCGCTTTTCCCCGGATGGGCATCCCGGGCGATTTCCCTGTCCCCCTCATACAGAGCGACGGATTCTATTTCAATGGCATGGGCTCCCTTGTCGTAAAGGAGGGTGACGGTGTAGTTGCCGGGGGATTTGATCAGTCGCGTGGCGTCGAACGAGTGTTCCTCCCTTGCAAGATCGCCGGGAGTCCATGTTCCCAGCTGCGGCGTGTTGAAGAAGTCGGCCTTGTCCAGTTGGCCTACGATGTCCCCGGCGTAGCTGATGCCCATCAGGTCCATGCGTTTCCCGTAGTCTTTCAAGCGTTTTTTGAAGTCCGGGAAGTCCTTTTTGTCCCTGGCTGTCCAGCCCACCTCGGCAAAGGCGCAGGCACGGGGAAAGGCCTGGTAGTGGAGGCGTTTTACGTCCGGCACCCATTCCGTCCACATCTGGGCTCCCAGCCCCTTGACCTTGGAGTGGTATTGTTCGTCAAGTCCGTCGAAGACGGGTTCGAAGCCGTAGGCCTTCTGCAGCGGGATGCTGCCATAGCTGTAATCAAGATACGTGAATCCGTGGGTGGAGTTGATGACGTCATGGCCTTCCCGGATGGCGTCCTTCGCCAGACCGGAGCTGCCCTTCCAGAAGTGGATGACGGCGTTCGTGTCCAGCTTGCCTCCCGCTTTGCCGCCGCCGTCCCCATTGACGTCGTGGCCGTAGATTTCATTCCAGCCCATCATGCGGCGGCCTTTTTTGGCAATGATGCCGGACATGCGGTTGGTGAAGTGCATCTGGACGTCGGAAAGGCTTTTCAACTTGTTTTTCTTCATGAACGCCTCAATTTCCGGCACTCCTTTCCACTGCTTGTCGTAGCGCACTTCGTCACCGCCGATGTGGATGATTTTTCCGGGGAACAGGGAGGCGACTTCGTCCAGCACGTCGGACAGGAAGGCATAAGTTTTTTCCGAGGTGGGGTCAAAGGCCGTGTTGACGATGAAGGTGGTGGGCACCTCCGGGGGAGTTTTCAGACTCAGGAAGGGATAGGCGACGGCAGCCGCGCTGGCATGCCCCGGCATTTCGATTTCCGGAACGATGGTGATGTTGCGCTGTGCCGCGTATTGCACGATGTCCCTGATCTGCTTCTGGGTGTAAAATCCTTCATGCGGCGTACCGTCCGATTTGCCGCTGTTCCATGTCCCGATTTCCGTTTCCCTGCGTTTGGAACCGACGGAGGTAAGGCGCGGGTATTTTTTGATTTCAATGCGCCATCCTGTATCGTCCGTCAGGTGCCAGTGCAGGGTGTTCATTTTCAGCAGGGCCATCTGGTCGATGATTTGCTTGATGGCTTTTTCACCGAAGAAATGGCGGGCTTCGTCGATCATCAGCGCACGCCAGGAGAACCGGGGATAGTCCACGATCTTGAACGGCGTCCGGGAAATGTTCCATTGCACGGAGGATTTGTCCGCATTTTGGTCGTGGAAGACGACGGGCATCATCTGGACCAGGCTCTGCGCGGCGTAGAAAATGCCTTTCGGGTCCGCGGCGGAAAGGATGATTCCGCGGGGGGAGGATTGGATGGAATAGGCTTCCTCTCCTCTGGATGCCAGGGAGGGGTCTTTTTTGATGATGATATTGGCGGCGTTTTTCGGCGCGTCCTGCGGCGTTTTCAGAGGAAGGGGAAGCCCTGTTCCTTCGCTCAATATCTGCTGCAACTGCGTGGCCCTGTTCAGGAATGCCTTGTCCCGGACGTCGGAGACGATTGCGGAATCCCGGGTGAGTGTGGCCGGGGCGCCCTTTTGAAGCGTGATTTCCGCCGGTTTGGGGATGATCTGCTCCTGCGCGAAGACGGAGGGAAGACAGAGGAAGAGAACGCAGGCCGGCAGGGTTAATTTTATATGTTTTTGCATGAAAATCTATGAAAAAATACCGGAATGGGGGCTGCAATCTTTCACGGTTTCCCGTTTTGGCATTTTTCCGCATGAAGGATTTTTTTTCTTTCCGTGGCCGTGTTTTCGGGAGGGGCGTCCTGATTATTGACTTGCAGGGAAAAAGAAGATGGACGTATAGTGTGAAGAAGTGCGGTTCCCGTCCGGGCCTGCCGCCCTGGAAACGCTTTTTCAATACCGGAATGATATGAAGATGAGAACTGGAACGCGAGTGCTGCTGGCGGCCTGCACCGTTTTTTCATGGAGCGGCGCCCTGGCGTCCACCACGAATTGCCTGAATCCGGCGCATTACCTGAAGACGGGAGGTCCCCATCCCCTTTCCCTGGCGGAACCCGCGGAAGACAGGGTGTACCTGCGCTTCCAGACGGGTGGGCCAGCAAGTACGAGTGCGAGGGCCTGGACCTGTGGGACGGCAGCCTGTGCACGTTCGTGCCGGAAATTCAGTACAGGGAGTGGGTGGGCAAGATATGGTACGGCGTTTCCACGGACCATCGGAATCATGCGGAGTTGAAGTACCGCCTGGATTACGTGAAGGAGCTGGGGAACTGGACGGTTATGCCGTGGTATGAGCACAGCTTCGTTTTTCCCGGAGACAAGGGGATTCCGCGTCCGGGGCTGAAAACGACGTATCGCTTTTCCGACCGCTGGTTTGCAGGCACGGATCTGTACTGGCAGTACAACAATCATACGTTCCGCGGCTATTATGCGGCGTTTGCCGGACTGCATGAGGAGATAGCGGACTGCGTCCGTGTGGACGCCACGATCCGCTACGGCTACAACGGCGGGTATGTGGGACCGGTGGTCCATCACGGTTCCAACGCGCTGGACTACAATTTAAGTTTTACGTTCCGGGCCTCTTCCCGGCTGACCGTGGAGCTGTTTACCAATTTCAGCCAGGCGCTGACCGTCATCAGCCAGAAAGGCCTGGGGAATGATTTTTATTACGGCATCAACCTGAAGTATACGTTCTGACGCCTTTTCCGGGTTTCCGGTGCAGGAGGCATTACGGACGGACGAACTGGATGTGCATCCAGTCATATCCCAGCTCCCGACCCAGGGAGAACGCTCCCTCCCCTTCCACGATGGACCAGAACGCATCGTATTCCGGACCGGAAAAGGCAGCTTCCGGCGCGCGCATATGCATGGCGTTGCGCGAGGGGTCCAGGTCCACGGCAATCCCCCATGCGTGCAGGGACGGCCTGCCGGCCCCCCTGACGGGCCGGTTGTTGAAGCAGCCGCCGTAAACGTCCAGATGCAGTTCCCGGATGCGTTCCAGGCCGTAGTGGTCCAGCGTCTTCTGAAAGATGTTGATGAGGGGGACGGCGACCAGCCTGTGGCAGGTGATGGAGGTGATTTCCGTACCGGGAGCCCAGGAGGGCCTCAAGGGGTAGGGAAGGGCCACCGTAACCAGGGAGCGCGTGTCTCCCGGCTTTCCGAAGATGGACCTGCCGGAGAGCACTTCCCGTTCCGAGGGCCATACGGATGCGGGATATTTCAGTTCATGCGCCATCACGGCGAATACTGTGCAGGCAATGAGCAGGAATGCCAGTTTCCGGAGGCGGCCGGAGACCTGTTTTTGCGGCTGGGGGGGAAGGCATGGCCGTTTGCGGGTAGCGGGTGACTATACCGGTGTATCAGGTTTCCCTTCCGGTGCAAGGTATTTGACCGGGAGGCCCTTTCAAGCCTTACTTTTCCGGGTTTGTTTTGCCGGCAGAGTGCGGAATCCGGCACCGGGAGGAAGAGGGATGCGGCGGTATCTGCGCCTGCTTCGAACGTCCGGGCGGAATTTCATGTCTTAACGGAACAGTCCTGTTTTTTACCCATGAATCCGTCTCCCTCCGATCCTCAGACTCCTGCCGGGACAGTCTGGTATGGATGGATTTTAAACCTGTTCCACCATTTGAAGGTGGGGGAGAGCCAGGTGACTTTCATGTGGGCGGTGCTGGTAGGGATCGTCGGGGCCAGCATGTCCATGTGCTTTGAATGGCTGGTGGAGTTTATTCAATGGCTGCTGACGGGCATTTGGTCTGATTCCAGGGTGGGCGTTTTTTCCCTGCTGGAACCGGAATGGCGGATAGCCGTACCGGCTATCGGCGGTCTGGTGGCGGGGTTTATTCTTTTATTTGTGAAGAGAAGGATGCCGGGGCAGGCCATGGAGTACATGGAGGCCCTGGCCATCGGCAACGGGCTGATCAAGGTCAGGGCTTCTTCCCTGAAAGTTCTTTCCGCCGCATGGAGCATTGCTTCCGGAGCGGCCATCGGCAAGGAAGGCCCCATTATTCAGTCTTCCGCCCTGATCGCCTCCGCCGTAGGGCAGAAACTCCATGTTTCCATTCCCCGCCTGCGCCTGCTGGTGGGGTGCGGCGCGGCGGCAGGCTTCACCACGGCGTTCCACGCCCCCTTTTCCGGCTGCCTGTTCGTGAGCGAGATTATCATCGGCACGGTGAGCATGGATATTCTGGCCCCTCTTTTGATTGCCTCCTGCACCGGGTTTCTGATGCTGCACCTGCTGGGCGATCCCTCGCCCCTTTACAGTTCCCCGTTTGAGAGCTTCACGATGTTTTCCCAGTCCCTGTGGTGCGTGGCGCTGGGGGTGCTGGCCGCCGTGGCGGCCAAGGGGTGGGTGGCCCTGCTGGATGTGTCCAACAAGTATTTGAACGGGCGCCAGTCCCTGCTGCCCGTGCGCCTGATGGCGGCCGGGCTGCTGGTGGGCATTCTGGCCTGCTTTTACCCGGAAGTGGTGGGCAACGGGCAGGCCCTGATTACGGGGCTGGTGCATGAGGATTACGGGACGCAGGAGGCGCTGATTCTGCTGGCAGTGAAGGTGAGCGCCGTGGCGGTGGTGTTCGGCTGCGGCACCGTGGGCGGGGCGATGACGCCCACTCTGTTTGTCGGGAGCATGGTGGGTTTTATTTTCAGCACCCTGTTGAATCTCATGGGCATGGAGGGCAATCACGCCGTGGCGTATGCCATGGTGGGCATGGCGGCTTTTTTTGCCACGGCAGCCCAGGCTCCGCTGACGGCGCTGGTAATGGTGGTGGAGTTTTCCATGAGCGGGCAGATGATTTACCCGCTGCTGATCGGCGTGGTGAGTGCCTACGGAACCAGCAAATTGATCCGGGCGCGTTCCATGTACGCTGCCAGCCTGTCCGGAAGCACCGCTTCCGTGGTCAGCCTGCCCATGGCGCAGGTTCATGTGCATGACTTGGCGCGGCACGTGGTGCCGCAGGTGCTTCCGGATGCTTCTCTGGAAGAAGTTTCCTCCCTGATGCTGAAGAATCCGGGGGATTTGATTTTCGTGGTGAAACAGGACGGTTCCTACCTGGGCACCATTTATCCGGGCGATGTGCCGGGCATCCGGAAGAAGTGGAATTCCGGCCCCGGCGGGAAGCCTCCGTCGGCAGGGGACCTGGTCCGTCCGGGCGCTCCCGTGCTGGACGGGGATACGCACCTGACGGACGCTCTCAAGCTGTTTGAGCAGGACCACCTGTCCGCCGCCGCCGTCGTGCGCCAGACGGACGGCCATCTGGACGGCGTGCTGTACCGCACGGCCCTGTTCCAGGTGATTACGGAGATGATGAAACGGGAGTCTTCCGGGGCGGAACCTCTTTGACGCGGGGAGGCGCCGGAGCGCCGTATTACAATTTTGTAATTGGGTTGTCATTTTCGTGACGTGTTTATTTCATGTTGATATTCAATGGTGAGGGTGGCGGATGATCTTGTTCTTTCTTTCCACGGGAAACCCGGTGTACGAAAAAAGGGTTGGTTGGACGCATGCGCCCGGTTAATATCCAGACAGCCACGGGCTGCATGAATGGCATGAACAAGTCTCCCGATTTGGAAATGATCGTGTTGCAGGAGATCAGTTCTGCAATCGTCAACGAGCGCAACGGCACGGTCCTGTTGCAGCATATTCTTGATATTCTCTACCGCCGCATGAAGATGCTTCGCGGCACTTTCACCATCCGCCACGGGAACGACCTGATGATCGAAGCCTCCCACGGACTGGACGAGCAGGAAATGAAGCGAGGCCACTACCACGTGGGCGAAGGCATTACGGGCCATGTGGCGGAAACGGGCCGTCCCCACGTGATCGAGGATATTTCCCGGGACCGCAGGTTCCTGAACCGCACCCGTACCCGCAAGAGCGGGGAAAAGGTGGCGTTCATCTGCGTCCCCATCATTCATTTGCAGCAGGTGATCGGCACCTTGAGCATCGACCGCCCCGTGGATGCGGAGACGGATCTGGAGCGGGATTTGAAACTGATGCAGATTGTGGGGAACATCGCGGGGGATGCCTTGGCGGCATGTCTCCAGGCCCACGAGGAAAGGGAGGCCCTGGTGGCGGAAAATGAGAAGCTGCGCGAATTGCTGACGAGCAATCCCGGCGAGCTGATAGGGAATTGCCGCCCCATGCTCCAGGTGTATGAGCAGATACGGCAGGTGGCCCCCAGCGATGCCACGGTATTGATCCGCGGCAGTTCCGGAACGGGGAAGGAACTGGTGGCGCGCGCCGTGGTGAATCTGAGCACCAGGAAGGACAAGCCTTTGATTACGATGAATTGCGCGGCCATGCCGGAAAACCTGCTGGAAAGCGAATTGTTCGGCCATGAAAAGGGGTCTTTCACCGGGGCGACCAGCCGCCGCATTGGCCGTGCGGAAGCCGCGGACGGCGGAACCCTGTTCCTGGATGAAATCGGGGATTTGAGCCTGCAAATGCAGGTGAAGCTGCTGCGCTTTTTGCAGGAGAAGACTTTTTCCCGCGTGGGCAGCAACCGGGAACTGCATTCCGACGTGCGCTTCATCGCTGCGACCAGCCGGAACCTGGAGGAACTGATGGCGGAAAACAAATTCCGTGAAGATTTGTATTACCGTCTGAATATTTTTCCCATCGTGATGCCGGACCTGGTTCAGCGCAAGGGGGACATCATGCTGCTGGCGGAACATTTCCTTTCCAAGTTCAATCTCAAGTACGGGAAGCATATTACGCGCCTTTCCACCCCGGCCATCAACATGCTGATGGCCTACCACTGGCCGGGCAACGTCCGGGAACTGGAGAATTGCGTGGAGCGCGCCGTCATCACGGCGCAGGACGACTGCATTTACGGCTACAATCTGCCTGCCTCCCTCCAGATGCCCAGCAGCGACGCTCCGAATTCCCGCGGAGGGGAGGAACAGGCGGATTTGCCCACGATGGTGGATTCCTTTGAACGGGAGTTGATTGTGGCCGCTCTGAAGCGCTCCCCGGGCAACATGTCCGCGGCGGCCCGGGAACTGGGCATTTCTCCGCGGGTGCTCCATTACAAGATGCACAGGCTGGGCCTGCAAAAGTTATGAAAGGCCTCCATCAGCTTTTATCCGCCGTTTCCCGGTCCTTTTACCTGAGCATGCGCTTTCTGCCCCGTGAGATGCGGCCAGGCGTGGCCGTGGGCTATTTGCTGGCGCGCGCCACGGATACGGTGGCGGACACGGTGGACATGGATTTGAAGGAACGGCTGGCCCTGCTGAAGATGATGGGTGCGGCTGTGGCGGGGGATGCCTCCCACGAGGCGGCCGCAACCTGCTTCGGCCGGCTGGGCGTGCTGTCCTCCGTGCAGAAGCACCGGGGGGAGGCGGAACTTCTGGCCCGTTTTCCCGAATGCCTGGCCCTGCTGGAAGCCCTGCCGCCGCGGGAGCAGATGCTGGTGCGGAACGTCCTGGCCACGATTGTGGAGGGACAGGCGTGGGACCTGGAATATTTTGAGGAGCATTCCTCCGTCACTTGTCCGGAACAACTGGAACATTACGCCTACATGGTGGCCGGATGCGTGGGCGAGTTCTGGACCAGGCTGGGCCTTCTTGCCCTTGGCGGCGCATTCAGCACCCACCCGGAAGAGGAGCTTTTGCAGTGGGGAGTCCATTACGGAATGGGGCTGCAACTGGTGAATATTCTCCGCGACCGGGAGGAGGATTTCTCCCACGGGAGAAGCTATCTGCCCGGAGACGATGCGGAACCGTGGCTGGAAAAGGCGGAATTGTGGCTGAAGGAAGGCGTGTTTTATGCGGAGTCCCTGCATAACGGACGATTGCGTTTTTCCACGGTGCTTCCGGCGTGGCTGGGGCTGGATACGCTGGATTTGTTGAAACGGCGGGAAATCCCCACTTCCGGAAAGGTGAAGGTTACGCGCGGCAGGGTGTATTCCCGGATGTGGAAGGCGTTTCTGTTTTCCTGGAAGGAAGCCCTGTAGTCCGGGGAGCCTTGCCCGTCAGGAGGCCGCAGGCGCGGATGCGGCGGAAGGCGCGGGGGAAGATGTGGAAGGAGAAGTTTCCGACGGTTTGTCCGCAGCCGTTTTCCCGTCTTTTGCCGTGGTTTCCGGTTCCTTGCCGGAAGCGGAGAGGGAAGGCGCCGGGGCGGGAGGCGGCTTGGGAGCAAGCAGGTCTTCCCACTGGTGGAGTTTAAAGGCGTCTCCAAGTCCGCCTATGTCATTGAGCAGTTCCCGGCATTTCGCTGTGAGTTTTTCATAGTCGGGCGGTCCGGCTTCCGGTTCCGCGGTGCCGGGGAAAATCAGGTAGCTCACCACCAGGTCGGAAACGGGGCGGCTGTAGGGGCCGGATTGGGGATTGATTTCCCGGCTCAGGCGCAGGGAGCCTTCCCCCGTCTTGTACCGGGGGCCCGCGTCTCCCACCAGGGCCGGGTATAATTTGCCGTCCACGATGACGACGGCATAATCGCCGAATTGCGGGGAGAACGGGGAGGACTGGTTGACGACGCCCAGAGGGACCACGATGAAGGGATCGTATTCCGAGATCAGGAAGCTGTACCTTTTCAGTTCCGCAATGACCCGTTCCGCATGGTCTATTTTGCTGCGCAGGGCGGCTTTTTCCGCGGCGGGGGCCTTGGCCAGGTTTGCCTTGTAGGTGGCCAGCCTCTGCTGCCAGGGCTTGAGCAGGGGATTGGGCTTGTCCGTGCGCTTTTTCCAGCGGTAGGAGGTGCTGGGCTGGTAGAAGGAGCTTTTCAGGATTTTATCCGGCATGGCGGACAGGCGGTCACCGTCCGACCCGTCGGAAACGACGTCCATTTCACTTTGAAGCCACAGCAGTTTTCTGCGGGTTTCCGGATGGGTTATTTCCAGGATGGTTTCCGTATCGTAGAAGTTGTGGCGGTCCAGCAGCCTGGTCAGGGAGGCCAGGTTTTTGCGGATTTCCGTCTGCTTGCGGGCGTAAATCTGCCCGTAGTAGGGGGAAACGCGCGCGTGGCTGAACAGGGTGGACAGGTCCGGGAGGATGGCCTCCAGTTTGGGGTTGAGCTTCAGGATGTCTTCCTTTTCTGTCAGGGCCTTGGGCTGTTTGACGTTCAGGGTGAGCGTCATCTGGTAATTGCTTTTGGTTTCCTTGTCGCTGGAGGCCAGCGTGCCGGGCAGGAAGTTGGCCTGGGTTTTCAAGTTCAGGCCGCGAGCCAGCTCGTAAATGTTCGTGAGCGCTCCTGCGGACGGCCTGGTGGGCAGAACGGGCGGAAACGGCGGATACTGCACGGGGGGCAGAGCGATGGTGCGCTCCGGCGTCCAGGGTGACAGCAGGCGCGCATCTTCCGTGGCCGTGCCGGGGCGTCCGGAAGTATCCGGGGCGGCCGTCTGCGTCTGGTCCGGCTGTTCCGGGGGAAGGGAAGTGTGGGGCGGGTAGGCGTCCGGCGCGTCCGCCTTCGGTTCCGGCTCTCCTTTCAGGGCGCGGATGATTTGGGCCGGATACGGCGTGAAGAGGGAAGCCGCCATGGCGGCCAGGCAGGCGCAGACCGTAAGCTTGAACCAGGTGATGCGGGTGATTCCGCGGCGGTGGGGTTTCATGGAGCGGGAGGGAGGATTTCGGTTGGAGACGGCTGGATTTTCCGGGGGCGTTTGCCCATGAAGAAGCGGATGAGCCCCAGGGGTGTTGCATTCAGCAGCAGGGCCGCCAGCCGTATTTTCAGGCCGGGGAAGACTCTGGCGCGTCCGCGGCACAGGGCGCGCAGGCTGTCGTTCACGACGGTTTCCGTAGAGGTGTCAAAGGCGTTTCTGCCCGGCATCATGTTGCCGGTGAAGCCGGGGCGGCGCGCCGCTTTCCCGAATCCCGTGGAGACGGGGCCGGGACAAACGGCCAGGACTCGTATGCCGTGTTCCTTCAGTTCCAGCCGCAGGGCTTCCGACAGGCTGGAAACGTATGCCTTGGTAGCCGCATAAACGGCAAAGTCCGGGATGGGGAGCAGGGCTGCCAGGGAGCTGATGTTGATGATGTCCCCGCCGTTTCTTTTCAAGCCCGGTATCATGGCGTGGCACAGGCGCGTGAGGCTTTCCACGTTCAGGCGCAGCAGGGTGCGTATTCTGTCCCAGGAGCCTTCCGAGAATTCCCCGTAGTCTCCCGCTCCGGCGTTGTTGATCAGGAGGGTTTTTGCCGCAGGCAGTTCCAGAAGGCGTCCCGCCAGGTTGTCCAGGGCGGATTCGTCCGCCAGGTCGCAGGGAAGGGCGGCGGCGCGCAGTCCGGGATGTTTTTCTTCCAGCCCGGCGGCAAGTTGTTGCAGCGCCTCTTCATTCCGAGCGACGAGAATCAGTTCCCCGGTGCAGGAAGCCAGCGTCCGGGCAAAGGCCTTCCCGAACCCGGACGATGCGCCCGTGATGATGATTCGTTCGTACTGGAGGCGTTGGTTCTGCATGATGGAGCCGGGTACCCCGTATCATGGTCAATCCGCCGCAGGACCGCAATGAAAAAGGGGGCCGCTGGACGCAAAAAAACTTGAAGGAGTTATTTTTCCGTCCTTCCGTGAATACAGCGGAGTATTGTGAATTCCCGGCTTCGTTTCATCCCTCTGAGCCGTTGGAGGGATTGAAGCGCCTTTCCCTGCATGCAGAGGGATGTCCGGGACGGTGTGAACGAAAAGAGGGGGGGGGGAGGCCATTCCCGGTGCACGGCGTTTCTGACGGACTGCGCCGATTTTTTCTTCGGGGATTGTCTAGAAGAATTGCCGTATCATCCCCTGTCCCGAACAGAAAACTCCGTACCCCGGATAAGGAGGTACGGAGTTTTTCTCGGAAAAGGATGAGTCCGGGTCAGTTTCTGCGGCGGCGCAGAAGCAGGGCGGAAAGCCCCAGAAGGCCCAGGGATGCCGTGGCCGGTTCCGGGACGGAAGTCAGCGCCAGAGTATTGATGCTGCCGCTGCCGCCCTGGGACAGGATGTCAAGCCGGGTATTGTCGGCCGTCACGTCAAATGTGTAAGTCATGACAACCCAGTCTCCGGTATGCGTATTGGCTGTAACGGTGGAGCCGTTCAGCGTGGCGCCGGAACCGGTGGAGTAATCGTCAAGAATGGCGGAAATGTTGGCTATGCCGTCGCCGCTGAGGCTGAAGGAAGAAGTATTGCCTGTGCCATAATTGTTTCCGCGGCCTACCAGCATCGTCAACGTGTAGGTGCCCGCAGACAGATTGTTCAGGGACATGGTGAAGTTGCCATTGGCGGAGCCGGAAGTGTTGACAACGCCCCCCATGGGGTCGCCCAGGGACATGTCCTGGCCGAAGATGTCATTTAACTTGTTGTCATGGGCCGCCAGGGCGGACCCTTTTGCGGCAGCGTCAGTCAGCACGCCACCTGCTCCGCAGCAAACGCCGCCGGTCGTAACGGTGATGGCGGTAGCTTCCCCGCCGGTAGTTGCCAGTGCCCCGGAAGTGTAGGAATTTGAGTTTCCTGTGGAAACCTTGTTTACTTTTTGTCCGGCTTCCCCGCGGTAGGTTCCTTCCACAATGGCAGTGCCATTGCCGGAATTGATGCCGAACGATATCAGGACTGTAGATGCTTCCGCAACGACGGTTGCCGCAGTCATGGCGGTCAGAATAAATAATGTCTTCTTCACAGTATGTAGGGGATAATCAATGGAAAACAACGAACAGACTACTTACTGTACCAGCCTATAACGAATTTGGAATCCGGCAGGTTTTCTTTGGAGGAACAATCCGGTTCTTTCCGGCTGGTTCAGTATTCCATATCCTGGTGAAGCAACAAATCCATTCCATTTTTTTGATAAATGCAATCTGCTGGAAATAAGCTGCTCACACCTCCCCCAAGGGACGTGACGGCAGAAAAACGGAAGCGGAATTCCCCCTTCTCCATGCTTCGGGAATAACTTTATCCGTGGAAGCCGGGAGACTTGCCCTCCTCCGCCCGCGATGTCCGCCCAGGCGGCAAAAATCTGTTCAAAAGCCTTTCCCTTAAAATTGTGGATTGACTTCGGATTCCAAATTCGCCCCAACTTTTTTCTTCAGCACAACTTTTTTATGTTCAACATATACGTCAAAATATCACAAAAAAATCCTCCATGAAACATGGAGGATTAAAAGAGAAAATCTGTGAATAACCGTTCTTAAAAGGCGGCTTCAATGGCGGTAATCGTGAACACCTTCTTTTTGTCGCCGTCCATGGGGACGATTTTAACCTGGTCGCCTACTTTCTTGCCGGTCAGTTCCTTGCCGACCTGGGAGAGATAGGAGACGATATGTTTTTCCGGGTTTGTGTCCCACGCCCCCAGAATGGTGTACACCACGGGGCCTCCGCCGCCGAGGGGCTGGAGCGTTACTTTCATTCCCATGGCCGCCCTGGAGGTGTCCGTTACGGTGAAGTCCGTGCCGCGGGCGAGGGACAGCGCGTGCTCCAGTTCCGCGCGGCGGCGGTTGAGTACCTTTTCCACTTCCTTGGCATCCTGGTAGCCGCCGTTTTCACGGAGATCGCCTTCCGCACGGGAAATTTTCTTGTTGTGCAGGTTTTCCGGAATTTTCACGTTCACCAGTTCTTCCAGTTCCTTCTTGCGCGCTTCCAGGCTTTCCCAGGAGACGAAGATCGGTTCCGGTTTGTCGGAGGTGTCTACCATCGCGTCCAGCACGATGGAATGAAGGTCCGGGAAGACGCTGATTACGCGGGCCATCAGCGCTCCGCGGTCCTGCTCGGAGAAAGCGGATGTATTGTACAGCATTTTGGCGAATTGGCGCACTTCCGCTACGTCCTGCTTCCTGATCATTTCCTGAATCATGTTTTTGTCTTCCATGAACAGGTTTTTCAGGCGCAGCATGCGGTTGGGGCCGCCGTCCATGTGGTCCTGTTCAATCAGGGAGAGCATGGCGATGCCTACCGGAAGGCCGAAGAGGGGCTTGGCGGCGTCATTGCGCTGGCGGCATATCCAGATGAGGGATTCCGCGGGAAGGGTCTGGCGAAGCAGGGAATGCTTCAAGTGCTTGATGAAGGTTTTTTCCTGTCCCTGTTCAATGAGGAATTTGGCAATTTCCCCTACGGCGCGGGCGCCGCTGGCGTCAAACAGTTCCAGGGTCTTTTCCGTCCATGAGTCGCCGAAGATTTCCGGAAGCACGGCGTACACGCGCTTTTGGCGCACGGCGGGCATGGAATTGAGGATTTCCGCGAAGCGTTCCACGTCTTCAATGCCGGTTTCCACCAGGGAACGGAGGGAGCAGGAGGTTTCCGCCGCTTCCGTGTTCTTGACGGCGGCGATCAGGTCGTCCCGCAGAATGGCCAATTCCAGCACCTGCTGGAGGGCCAGGCTGCCGCCGTTGCAAACGTCGGCGTTTACGGCCTGGATCAGGGTATTCACCGTCTCCGGCTCGGAAACCACGTTTTCCATCTTGACGCTATCCAGCACCCGCACCTTCGCTTTCAGGTCGGCGGCCTTGCCGTAATCTTCCAGGGCGGCCTGTGCGCGGGAAAGCGTATTGGTGCGCAGGGTGATGCGTTCCCCCTTGCGGGTCGGCATCATGAACTGCACGTTGGTGCGCAGCATGGCGCGCACCTTGTCCCACCAGTTTTTCCACTTGTCTTCCGCAATAACGGTGCCTTTCAGGGCGGCTTCCAGCTTTTCCGGGGTGAGGGAATTGCCGTAGCCCTTCAGCGTCAGGCGTACCAGTTCCACGGGATCGTCCGCGGCCAGGGAGATCAGGAATTCCGGGTCTTCATAGCGCTTGGCCAGGAAGTGGTCGTCACCTATGAATTCCAGAATGCGGGGAGCAAACTCCAGGGCGATTTCATGTTCCGGATTTTCTTCAAAATCAATGACCAGCTTTTTGGCCGGCAGGTTCCAGGAAATGACTTTTCCGGCTCCCCAGGTAGAGTGGAAGCAGTAATGGCCAGGTGAGATACAATCAAGTTTTTCAGCGAGAGCGGGGGTAATTCTCCCCAGAGACAACAATTTCTCCAAGTCGGCGTGCATACTAAAGCACATGATACGCCGGCCCCTACGGGTATCAAGACTAATATTCCCGGTGTACGCACAGAGAAGAGCGATCCGGCAGGATATGCACACCGGTGCAGAATCAATTCCACAGATAACGATTTCCCCAACTGTTCCAGATGCCGCTTGTCCCGGGGCATTCAGCCGCTCCGTCCCGGGCCGTTCTTCCCTGCAGGACGGCGCGTGTCTCAAAAATCCACTGCAGATAGTCTTCGTCGATGAGCAGGAGATCTACCGTGTACCACAGTTCCATCAATTCGATTACGGTTTTTAAGTCCGCATCGGCAGAAGACATGATTCTTTCCGTTCCATCAGCCACCCGCACGATGCAGAAGGGAACGAAGTACATCCTGTCCCTTCCCTCCTCCTGGTTGTTTCTCCCTTTTCCGCCGGCCATTTTCCCTTTGGCAATGTCCGTAAGCGTTTCTTCCAGCAAGCGGCTCAAGTCCTTTCCCAGGAAGACCCATTCCCGTTTTACTCTGGGGTCCCCATATCCTTCGGGTTCCGGAATGCCGTCGTAAGGGAACAATGCCCTTTCCGGCACTTGGTTGTAAAACCACCCGTCATAAATGTCCAGGGGGGTATTGTTCAGGGTTTCCGCCCGTCCCATGAATGCACCGTCCAGGTAAAAACCGCTGATTCCCCTGCTTCCCAGCCAGCATGCTCCCGGTTTTCCCTGAGTTCCGTTCGGGAATAAATCCCTCCAAAGCGGATTCCGGTCCAGAGACTTCAAAAAACGCTCCCGGAATCCCCGTACATATTCTTCTTTCGTACGGCGGTCAGGGGAATCGGCCTCCGGTTCTTTTTCCTTTTCCTCTTTTGCCCGCTCTTTTAAAGAAGCCTCTTTCTCCTTCCGTTTTTTTTCGTCTGCATGTTCCTTTCTCATTTGATCTTCAAACCGTCGATAGAAGTCTTCCACCCAAGCTTCGGAAATCATGGGGGGCGGGGCTTCTCCCAAATCCGCGGCATGGCGCCGGATTTTAGCGCATTGATCCATAAGCCATTGCTCCGTTTCCGGATTCAAATCCTCCATCATGGCCATGTCTACGATTCCGAAAGCCAGCTCCCTCATGGCGGGCCTCATCATTCCTTCTCCTTCACACAGGTCTTCCCCTACCGGACCGGAAGCTCCGCGGAAATAGAAATAATTCCCGTCGAGCCTGGTTAAAAGCTGTCTGTACATATCCATGACGAAAGTTTTCCGCTCAACCGCCTCATCCCAGGTTTTCCGCAAAGCGTCGGCCAAGGCCGGATTCAATGTTATTTTCCCTCTTTTAACGTACAGATTCCGGTAAATAAACGGGTTGATCATGGATTCCATCCATCCGGCTGCGAACATGCGCCATTCCCTGCATTGGGGCAATTTGGAAAGCAGGCCTTCCCTGTCGGAAGAAGTGGTGAATATATCCTCTTCCTCCCCTCCTCCGGCCATGCAGTCCCACCCTTCCAGCATGTTCCCCAGAACGGGAAATTGCAGGCACATCAGCAGAACGGCGCAACGGTCCGCCCCCTGGCTCTGCAAGTCCACAATCGGCGTTTGAGAGAGCATTTGCACACTGGAGGGTCCGACGGCCCTGGCCCAGATCAAATCGTTCCCATCCAGATAAAAACCAAATTCGCGATCAAACGAGGGGAGATAGATACACGCATAGGAAAATGGAGGATCGTCCGGAAACAGGACCGTCCAATAACGGGAATCGTGAGATTCCGCCGCAAAGTACTGGGCGGGACTCCGCAGGGCGACAGAGGTTTCATCTTCGGGTTCCTCCCCCAGTCCAGAAAACGGAATCGCCAACACCAGCCAGACGCATGCAAATATCCTGAACATCAATAGTCTTCCTAACAAGACGAAAGGAGCTCGTCAAGATGATTAAGAACAATCAAACCATGCTGCTGCGGCCCGGTGATTCACGGGTTCATGGGCTATCCTCAAACCGCATCGGGAAAGGTTCCTCGCCCGCGCCTGTTTTTCATTCCCGGGTATTCCGTGTTTTCCGGATTTTTCCCTGCAATTGTCTCGCGGCAGGCTATTTTCCAATGAACTTTCCGCCGCCCGGGCCGGAGGGGTGTTCTTCGTCCAGTTGCGGCTTGACCCTGCGGACCGTCTGGCGTAACATCCCCGCACGCATTCAACCCCGCGTAAAACGTATCATGGAACCTATCTACGAAGGCAAGGCCAAAAGACTTTATACGACCGATACTCCCAACGTTCTCCGCATGGAGTACAAGGACGACGCCACTGCCGGAAACGGCGCCAAGAAAGCCCAGTTCGAGAACAAGGGCAGGCTGAACAAGGCCATCACCCTGCTCATTTACAGGATGCTTGAGGAGAAGGGCGTGAAGACCCACCTGGTGGCCGACGTGGACGACATCAACATTGACGTCAAGAAGGTTTCCATTCTTCCCCTGGAAGTGATCGTGCGCAATATTGCCGCCGGTTCCTTCAGCCGCCGCATGGGCGTGAAGGAAGGCACCCCCTTCAAGAAGCCCATCGTGGAGTTTTCCTACAAGGACGACGATCTGGGCGACCCCTTCATCAATGACGATTACGCCCGGGAGCTGGGCGCCGCGACGGAAGAGGAGTGCGCCTTCCTCAAGAAGCAGGCGCTGATCGTGAATGACGTGCTGATCGACTTTTTCAAGCAGGTGGGCCTGACGCTGGTGGATTACAAGATTGAGTTCGGCCGCCTGGCGGAAGACCCCTCCCAGATCGTGCTGGCGGACGAGATTTCCCCGGACACCTGCCGCCTGTGGGACATCAAGACCGGCGAGAAGATGGACAAGGACCGCTTCCGCCAGGACCTGGGCAACGTGATGGAAGCGTATGAGGAAGTCCTCTCCCGCCTCCAGCACAAGGCCTGATCCGCAAGCCTTTCCCCATGGGAGCCGGCCGGCCAGCCGGCCCCCATTTTTCATTTTACCACATTCCTGAGCAATATGACCCTCCATTTTGAAGTTATCAGCCGATTCCAGGCCGCAGCCAATGCAGACGCCCTGCTTTACACTCCTCTGAATGCCGGCCTCACCTTCCGCCGCAGCCGCGTGTACACGGTGGAAATCACCGGAGACGAGCAGAAAGCCCGCGACTATCTCCTGAGCGTGCTGGTTGACCCCATTGCCCAGGAATGCAGCGAGCAGGACGCCCCCATTCTGACGGGAGCCCTTTTCACCATCGACTACGGCATGAAGGCCGGAGCCCTGGACCTGGAGAAGGAGGCCATCCTGCAGAATTACCGCGGCCGCAAGAACATGGGCTTTACCCTGGACGGGCTGAAGATCACGCAGCGCGTGTACGTTTTCGGCCAGGGGGACCGGGAGAGCCTTTCCAAACGCTTCGCCAAGGACGTTTGCAATCCCGCCATCCACAACTGGACCATCGCCTGATTTTTCCCCTTACGCCTACCTTTTCCCAGCAATATGTCCGCCAAAACCTACCGCACCGTTCCCGTGAGAGACCTGAGCAGCGACGAGCTGCTCGAGCTCAGCAAGCAGCAGAAGCTTTCCCTGTCCCGCGAGGACATGGAAGTCGTCCAGCAGATTTTCCGCGAAGTGGACCGCGACCCCACCGACGTGGAATTGGAAGTGATCGCCCAGACCTGGTCGGAACACTGCAAGCATCGCATTTTCTCCGCCTCCATCAGCCACAGCGTGAACGGAGGCGCGCCGGAGACCGTGAACAGCCTGTTCAAGACCTACATCAAGAAGCCTTCCGAGAAGATCATGGAGCGCAAGCCGGGCTTCGTGCTCAGCGCGTTTGACGACAACGCCGGCTTTATCGCCCTGGACGACAAGCTGGCCGTCTGCCTGAAGGCGGAGACGCATAACCACCCCTCCGCCATTGAACCCTACGCAGGGGCCAATACCGGCCTGGGCGGCGTCATCCGCGACATTCTGGGCGCAGGGAAGGGGGCCAAGCCCATCGCCTCCCTGGATGTGTTCTGCTTCGGCGCCCCGGACACGGACCCCGCCTCCATCACCGCCCCGGACGTCATTCATCCGCTGGGCATCATGCGCGGCGTGGTGCGCGGCGTGCGCGATTACGGCAACCGCATGGGCATTCCGACGGTGAACGGAGCCATCCAGTTCGACCCCACTTACATTTACAACCCGCTCGTGTTCTGCGGCACCGCCGGCGTCATTCCCCGCGGGGACATCCTCAAGGAAATGCGTCCCGGCCTGAAGGTCATCGTCATCGGCGGCCGGACCGGGCGCGACGGCTTGAAGGGCGCCACCTTTTCTTCCGCCGCGCTGGATGAAGCCTCCCATGAGGAGGATTTCACCGCCGTGCAGATCGGCAATCCGATTGAAGAGAAGAAGACGCTGGATTTCATTCTGGAAGCGCGCGAACGCGGCCTGATCGTGTTCATCACGGACTGCGGCGCGGGCGGTTTTTCCTCCGCCGCCGGGGAAATGCTTTCCGTCACGGGCGGGGAGATTTTCCTGGACAACGCTCCCCTGAAGGAACCGGGCCTGATTTCCTGGGAGATTTTCCTTTCCGAGTCCCAGGAACGCATGGTGATGGCCGTGGAGGAAAAAGACCTGCCGGAACTCCAGAAGCTGGCGGATACTTTCCAGACGGAACTGACCGTTCTGGGCCATTCCGACAATACGGGCATCCTCAAGGTCTGGCACAAGGGGGAACTGGTATGCTGTCTGGACAATTCCAAGCTGCATGAAGCCCCCGTCAAGAAGCTTTCTTCCGTATTCACCAGCGGGCGGGGGCTCACCGGGCAGCCGATGCCGGACAAGGACCTCGGCAAGTCCCTGGAAACCGTCATGAGCGATTTTGCCATCGTTTCCCGCGAACCCATTATCCGGGAGTACGACCATGAGGTGCAGGGCAACACGATTCTGAAGCCTCTCGCGGGCGCCACGGCGGACGCTCCGCAGGACGGTTCCGTGGTGGACATCGACGGCTCGGACAAGTGCATGGCCATGGCCTGCGCCATTCTTCCGGAATGGGGCAAGACGGATCCTTACGCCATGGGTACCGGCACCGTGGACGAGTGCGTGCGCCAGCTCATCCTGGTGGGCTCCAACCCGGACAAGATCGGCCTGCTGGACAATTTCTGCATGGGCAATCCGGAAGATCCGGCAGAGCTCGGCCGCCTGGTGGAGTGCGTGAAAGCCATCGCCAAAGCCGCGGACGCCTACAACGCCCCGTTCATTTCCGGCAAGGATTCCTTCTACAATTATTTTGAGACGGAAGACGGCCCCATTAACGTGCCCGTCACGTTCCTCTGCTCCGGGTTCGGCGTGGTGGAAAGCCCGGACCACGCCACCGGCTCCTCCCTGCGGCGGGACGACAGCCTGCTGTACCTCATCGGCAATACGGAAGATGAAATGGGCGGCTCCGTCTTCGCACGCACGCACGGCGTGAACGACTGCAAGGTGCCGCAGACGGATTGCGCGAAGAATATGGAGCTGTACAAGGCCTATTACAATGCCCTGACCTCCGGCCTGGTTCTTTCCGCCCACGACGTTTCCGAAGGCGGCCTGGCCGTCACGGCGGCGGAAATGGCCTTTTCCGGCAAGGGCGGCGTTCAGCTTGACCTGACGAAGGTTCCCACCGTGAACGGCTGGAAGTCTCCGGCCATTCCCCTGTTCAGTGAAAGCACGGGCCGCATCCTGGTGGAGGTGGACCCCGAGTTCGCCGCGGATTTTGAGGCGGCCATGGAGGGTTTCCCCTGCGCCTGCATCGGGCGCGCAACTCCGGAAAAACGCCTTGCGGCCACCTGCTGCGGCGGGGAAAAGGTGCTGGACTGCGAACTTGCCAGACTTAAGAAACTCTGGAAGGACGGACTCACCCCCTACTATTGATTTCAACAGTCCCGGATTCAACCTACAACGATTTGACACATACTCACATGCCTCACGCACTTTTACTCAAATACCCCGGCACCAACTGCGATGTGGAAACGGAACGCGCCCTGCGCACGGTCGGCTTTTCCACCCAGGTTCAGCCCATCGCCACCGCCGCGCCGGAACACGTGGCCAAGTCCCAGCTGGTCGTCATCAGCGGCGGCTTCAGCTACGGGGACTACGTTACCAGCGGACGCCTGGCGCAGCTGGAAACGGAACGTTTCCTGGGAGACGCCCTGCACAGGCACCACGCCGGCGGGGGCCTGATCCTGGGCATCTGCAACGGTTTCCAGATCCTGACCAAGCTCGGCATTCTTCCCTCCTCCAGCCTGATTGACAACAAGAGCGAACGCTTTGAATGCCTGTGGGCCAAGCTGGTGAAGGTGGCCAAGGATTCCCCCTTCCTCCAGGGGCTTCCCGACGAGTTTGAATTGCCGTCTGCCCACGCGGAAGGCCGCCTGGTCACCAGACCCGGAGACGCTGAAAAGTATCTGGCCGCCGGGTATGTGGCCCTGCAGTATGCGGATAACCGTGACGGCTGCGCCTGCAGCATTGCCGGACTCCAGGACGCCACCGGCCGCGCCATGGGGCTGATGCCCCACCCGGAACGCTTCCTGCTTCCCCGCCACCATTACGACAAGGACTGGTCGGCCCATGAAGACTGGGGCTGGGGTTATTTCCTCTTCAAATCCGCCTTTGACACTTTGAAATAAGGTCCGGAAATACCGCAACAATCCCGCACCCTTCCTCCGCAACATGACAGATACGGCATTCATCGGTTCCTCGAACGCCCTGGGTTCCTTCTGGACCTCGAAGCGGTACTTTGACTACCTGATTGACGAAACGAATCTGCCGCTCCTGCGCGGCAGGGAGTTCGGCCAGGCGGTCCTCATTTGTCCGTCCCTGTGGGAAGGGCGCCGGGCCATCCGGCAGAATACAGAGTCCTTTATCTCCTGCATCCGGCAGTTGATCGACATCCTGCACGAGGTGAAAGTCGAACGCCTGACTTATGTCACCAGCATCGATACCCAGCCGGAGACGGGGAATGAAGATTCCCCGCTGGTTCATGAGTTTGAAGACGCCTGCCTCTCCGCCCTGGCTGAATTGAGGGATTACGTCAACCTCAAATTCGGCCGCGTGCTCAATGTGTACCTGCCGGAAGTCACCGGAACGGGTGCGGACATGAGCGTGGCGGACCTGCTGGCAAATGCGCCGGAAGGAAAGGATGAACTGGACGTGTCCCTGCTGGAACGCCACCAGCTCTACCCCATGCGCCGCATCGTCAATGATGTGGAGAAAGCATGGGAATGCGGCCTTTTTGCCGTCAATCTGGTTCCGGAACCCGTCACTGCCTTTGAACTGGCGGAAGCATGTTTTCCCTCCCTCGCGGGGCGCCTCCCGGTAGCGAAGGAGACGGATCCTTACGGAAGCGGCAGAACTTCCGTGCATTCCACCCAGTACCATGATCCGGACACCGGATACATCATGGGGAAGGCCGACGTTTTGGAGGGTATTTCCCAGGGGCTTCAGGCCTGATTTTTTTCCATTTGTGGAGAGCCCGCATGTCCTGCCCGGCATGCGGGTTTTTCCGTGTGTACACCCCCGTCCTGAAGATGCGGCATCCGCCCTTCTTTCCGGTTGAGCGGCATCCGGAACGGTGCTATAAACGGGTATATGAAGATCAGCGACGACAGTCTTGAGTTTTTAACGGAACTTCTGGAGACTCCCAGTCCTTCCGGTTTTGAGATAGACGCCCAGCGCATTTGGGCGGATGAGATGCGGAAGTACACGGAGGATGTCCAGTGCGACACCTACGGGAATACGTGGGCCACCTTCCATGCGGACAAGGAGGACGCCCCCACCCTGATGATCGAGGCCCATGCCGATGAGATCGGCTTCATGATCCGCCACATTACGCCGGAGGGTTTCCTGTATGTGGAACGCGTGGGCGGAACGGATACGGCCATTGCGCGCGGACGCCGCGTGCGCTTCCTGGGCAGCCAGGGGGAAGTGATGGGCATTACGGGGAATACGGCCATCCACCTGCGCGAAGCGGGGGAAAAGGAGCCCAAGATCTGGGAAATTTACATTGACGTGGGCGCTTCCTCCGACAAGGAGGTGGCCGACCTGGGGCTGCGCGTGGGGCACGTGGGCGTTTATTGCGACGGCCCCATGCTGATGAATGAGAACAAGCTGGTCTGCCGCGCGCTGGACAACCGCCTCAGCGGCTTCGTTCTTTCGGAGATAGCCAAACGCCTGTGCAAGCAGAAGAAGCCCCTGGCGTGGAACGTGGCGCTGGTCAATGCCGTCCAGGAGGAAGTGGGCTGCATCGGCGCCGGGATGATCACCCACCGCATTCAGCCGGATGCCGCCATCTGCATAGACGTGACGCACGCCACAGATTCCCCCGGTCTGGACAAGGGGAAGTTCGGGGACATCAAGCTGGGGAAGGGGCCCGCCGTCATTCACGGAACCGCCAACCACCCCAACCTGGTGGCGCGCCTGGAAATCGTGGCTGACAAGAACAAGATCAATCTCCAGCATGAAGCCGCGGGACGCCGTACCGGGACGGATACGGACAGCATTTACGTTTCCCGCAACGGGGTGGCTTCCGCACTGGTTTCCCTGCCGCTGCGCTACATGCATTCCCCGGTGGAAACCGCCGCCCTCAGCGATGTGGAAGATACCATCAAGCTGCTGGTGGAGCTGATCAAGTCCCTGAAGCCCGGCGATTCCTTCGGGCACAAGCTGTAAGCGGCACAAGACTTTTCATGCGGCGCATTTCCGTCTTCCGTGAAAGCGTTCCCTTGCTGCGGCTCCCGCAGGGTTCCGGTCGCGGGAGGCGGGAGCTTTTCGTTCCGGGGGAGCAGATGCAGAACCGTTGCGGATGGCGCGCAAGGCTGTTTTGTTTGCCCGCATGGACCGGATGGATAAAGGGAAGGCTGCCCCGCATCGGCAGGGCAGCCTTTGACAAATTGCATTCGGAAGCAATTCCGGGCCGTCTTATCTGGCAAGCACGTTTTGAACGGCGTTGACGACGTTGTCCACGTTCATGCCGAGTTCGTCCAGGACCTGATTGCCCGGGGCGGAGAAGCCGAAGCGGTTGATGCCCACGGCTTCACCCTGGCAACCCAGGTATTTCCACCACAGTCCCGTTACGCCGGCTTCCACGGAGACCCTCTTCATGCAGGAGGGGGGCAGCACGCTTTCCCGGTATTCGGCAGGCTGGGCGTCAAAGCGGAAGAAGCTGGGCATGGAGACCACGCGGATTCCGCTGCCGAGGCGTTCCGCGGCCTTCAGGGCCAGTTCCAGTTCGGAACCGGACGCAAGGATGACGGCTTCCAGTTCACCCTGTTCCCGGCGGGCTATGTAGCCGCCTTTCAGCACGCCCTGGCGGCGCGTTTCCACGGGGATGTCGTTTAACGTGGCCACTTTCTGGCGGGTGAGGATCAGGGCGGTGGGGCCGTCGGCCCTTTGCAGGGCTGCCATCCAGGCTCCGGCCGTTTCTTCCGGGTCCGCCGGGCGAATGACGTCCAGGTTGGGGATCACGCGCAGGCCGGAGACGGTTTCCACCGGCTGGTGGGTGGGGCCGTCTTCACCCACGGCCACGGAGTCGTGCGTCAGGATGTAGGTGACGGGCAGGCCGCTCAGGGCGGCCACGCGGATGGCGGCGCGCATGTAGTCCACGAACACGCAGAAGGTGGCGGCGCTGACGCGGAACAGGCCGTCGTACGCGATGCCGTTGCAGATGGAGGCCATGGCATGTTCCCGGATGCCGAACCAGAAGTTGCGGCCTTCCGGATTTTCCGCGGAGAAGTCTCCGCCGCCGTTGAGGTAGTTTTTGTTGGAGCTGTACAGGTCCGCGCTGGTGGTCAGGAACCAGGGGTCGGCCTTCGCGATGGCGTTGATGGCCACGGAGCCGGAGGAGCGGGTGGCGTCACTGTAGTCCGGGGAGAAGGCGGGAATGTCCTTGTCGGAAACGGAGGGGTCCACTCCCCTGGCGCAGGCATCCATTCCGGCGTCCAGTTCCGCGGCAAGTTCCGGGAAGGATTGGCGCCATTCCCGGTACGTGGCGTTCCAGGCGGAGAAGGCGGCTTCCCGCCGGGCCTTGAGGCCGTTGAAGTAGGCGCGGACGTCTTCGGAAACGTAGTAGCGTTCCCCGGCAGGGATGCCCCAGTTGGCATGCGCTTCTTCCAGGAGTTTGGCCCCGCCTTCGCCGTGGCCCTTGGTGGTGCCTTCAATGCCGGGGATGCCCTTGCCGATGACGGTTTTGGCGATGATGAGCTGGGGCTTGCCGTTTTTGGCCGCTTTGGCGGCTTCCACCGCTTCCGCGACGGCTTTCAGGTCGTGCCCGTCGATCTGGCGCACGTCCCAGCCCAGGGCTTCATACACGGCGCGGGGGTCGGCAAGCTGGGTGCGTTCCGCGGGAGCGTCCAGCGTGATGTCGTTGGAGTCGTAAATGAGGATGAGGTTGTCTAGCTTCAGCACGGCGGCCAGGGCGAGCGCTTCGCGGGCTACGCCTTCCTGCAGGCAGCCGTCCCCCGTGAGGCAGAAGATGTTCTGGGTGAAGATGTCCATGCCGGGCCTGTTGAACCGCGCGGCGGCGCGCCTGGCGGAGAGGGCGAAGCCGACGGCGTTCGCAATGCCCTGGCCGAGCGGCCCCGTGGTGCATTCCACGCCGTCCGTATCCCGGAATTCCGGGTGGCCGGGCGTGATGGAGCCCTTGTGGCGGAAGTTTTTAAGGTCCTCAATGCCGACGTTGAATCCTGACAGGTGCAGCCAGCCGTAAAGGAACATGGAGCCATGGCCCGCGGAGAGAATGAAGCGGTCGCGGTTGAGCCAGCGGGGCTGGGCCGGGCAGACGTTGAGCAGATCACCGAACAGGACGGCCCCGATTTCGGCGCACCCCAGGGGAAGGCCCAGGTGGCCGGATGCGCAGTCGTGAACGGCATCCATGGCAAGGCCCCGCGCCTGGTTGGCGGCTTTTTGGAGAAGGTCAAGATTCATGCCAGGGCAATATGACGAGAACCGCCCTGCATGGAAAGTCTAAAATGCGTCTCCGGCAAGGGTTTCCGAATGGTCCGGCCGCCGTGGAAAGAGGGAAATTGGGGACGGTGATTTTTTCTTTCCGGTTTCCCGGAGATTCGGTCATTGACATGGTTGGGAAATTTGTTTTAATTATTCTAAATAAAAAATATTGTATGAGTTATTCGAAGAATTTAACTACC
>JAJQCV010000007.1 GCA_021202525.1 Akkermansiaceae bacterium
ACATTAAACTGTAAAAACGGATTGAGAAACCGTTACATCCGCCCCGTTGAACTCTTTATCGGAAATGAAATTATCTGCATTTTGCGTTTTTTGCTGCATGCTGGGCGGTATCTCCCAGGCGGCCACCTATGTCTGGAGCGGAGCGGCCAACAACGGGATTTACGGAGATCCCAATAACTGGACGGTAAACGGCTCCCCGAACGGCTATTACCCCCAGCACAACACCAATGACGATGCCATCATCGGACAGGATGCGGGCACCATTACCTGGTCAACCGACCAGGCTTTTTTCGGAGTTACCAACACCATTCAGATCGGTTCCGGAAGTACGTTGGTCTGCAGCCCGTCCAAGGGGGATCTCGATGTCACTTCCATCACTCTGGAAGGCAATGCCCATCTGGTTTTTGAATCAACGAACGCCTTTGGGCTAAGCCGCGACTTTACTCTCGACTTCGGAACGTTTACCGCCTCGGAACACGGCTCCTGGACCGCTACTGACATCACCAATTTCTGGGTCAATCACCACTCTGTCCATTTCACCGGAACGCTGGACATGAACAGCCTGACCGGAAGCGGCACCATTGAACTCGCCAGCATTAAATCCGACCAGTGGGACGGTCCCCTGACGCTGGATCTGAGCGGCCTGAACATTGCCAGCACCTCTCAGGTACAGGCAAACGTCACGCAGGTCACTGAAAACGGCGTTACCAAGGTAATTATCAATTATGAAACCGTCCCTGAACCCGCCACTTTTTCCCTGGGCATTCTCGGGTTGGGAGGCCTGTTGCTGAGACGCAGAAGAAAATAACCACCGTTTACCCGGCAATCGATTTCGCCCGGCTTTTCCCCAGGGAAAGCCGGGCTTTTGATTTTCTCCGCTCCGCGGAAAGGCCGTTCATCCTATAAAAACCGGGATTGCAGGTTCCCTGTGCCTCACGGCCGGAAACGGCGGCACGGCCTGCCGCCTGAACGTTAAAACTCGCAATTCCGCGGCGTTCGGGCAAACGGCAGCACGTCCCGGATGTTCGTTACGCCCGTGATGAACATCAGCAGGCGTTCAAATCCGGCTCCGAATCCGGCGTGGGGAACGGAACCGTAACGGCGCAGGTCGGCATACCAGCGGTAGGCTTCCTCGTTCATGCCCTGCCGCTTCATGTTTTCCAGCAGAATCTCCAGCCGTTCCTCGCGCTGGCTTCCCCCCACGATTTCGCCGATTCCGGGAACCAGCACATCCATGGCGGTGACGGTCCTGCCGTCGTCATTGAGACGCATGTAGAAGGGCTTGATCTCCTTGGGATAATCGTACACGATGACCGGGCTCTTGAAATATTCCTCCGTCAGGAAGCGTTCATGCTCGCTCTGCAGGTTGATTCCCCAGGAGACCGGAAAATCAAACGTTCTGCCGCTCTGGAGGAGAATGTCCACGGCTTCCGTATAGGAACAGCGCACGAATGGCATATCCTTCACGTGCTCCAGGCGCTCCCGCAGCCCCTTGTCCACAAACCGGTTCAGGAATTCGATCTCTTCCGCGCTGTTTTCCAGGGCGTCACGGACCAGTTCCCGGACAAATGCCTCCGCCATGTCCATGTCTCCGTGCAGATCGCAAAAGGCCATTTCCGGCTCCACCATCCAGAACTCCGCCGCATGGCGCGTGGTGTTGGAATTTTCCGCCCGGAACGTGGGGCCGAACGTGTAAATATTGCTCAGGGCGCAGGCAAAGGCCTCCCCTTCCAACTGGCCGCTCACGGTCAGATAGGCCGCCTTTCCGAAGAAATCCCGCGCGGCGTCGCGGGAGGCGGCGTCGCCCACGTCCAGCGTCGTCACGCGGAACATTTCCCCCGCCCCTTCACAATCGCTGGCGGTGATGATGGGCGTACTGACCCAGACAAAGTCCCGGGACTGGAAAAACCGGTGGATGGACGCAGCCAGACGGCTGCGCATGCGGAACACCGCGCCGAACAGGTTGGTGCGGGGGCGCAAATGGGCGATGGAGCGCAGGAACTCCGGTGTGTGCCCCTTCTTCTGGAGGGGATAGGATTCCGGAGCGGCGCCGACCAGCTCCAGGGAAGAGGCGCGCAATTCCCAGCGCTGCTTCCCCTGCCCGGCCACCAGGGCGCCGCAGACGCTCACCGCGGCCCCGGTCGTCATCTCTGCAATCCGTTCATAACCTGGGATGCCCGCATCCGCCACCACCTGGAGAGAGGCCATACTGGAGCCGTCATTGATCTCCAGAAAGGAAAATGCCTTGGAATCCCGGCGCGTACGCACCCAGCCCTGAATTAGCATCTCCGGAATCTCCGCTTCGCTGGACAGGGCATGTTTCACCAATGTTCTGCTGATCATGGCGCAAGTATAATACGCTCCTGCCCGCAGACCAGCCAGAAGTGCCCCGGAAAGGGGAATATCTGCGGTTCTTTCCGCCCGGCAGCAAAAAGCCTTCCGCACTTATTTGGACGGCTGCATGACTTGGCGTCCCGTCGTGATGGCGATGGCGTCAGCCACGGGCATTTCCTTCTCCGTATGCTCCGCGCCCCATGAATCGGAAAAAATGACCGTTTTCTTTTCCTCATCAAAGCCGATGATCAGGCGCAAGTGGCCGCCGCGGGTCTGGGACAACCTCTTGGGCTCCGGCACGATGCCCAGCTGCACGGACCAGAGAACGGGAATGCCCGCAGTAATATAGGGGCGGATGGAATTGATCCACTTGTCCACCTGGCTCTGGGAACCTGCACGCGCCAGTTTCAGCACTTCCCCGTCCGCATTGTCCCAGAAGGCCGGCCAGCTCGTCTGGCTGTCCACTTTCTCCTTCTTCAGCTTGGAAGCGGCACGGTTGTAGGATTTCAATATATTGTTGAAATCACGGTAATCCGTCAGGGAATCCAGAACACGGATTCTGATCTGGAACCGCGCTCCTATTTTCTTCAGGTTTTCCGCCATTTCAGCAGTGCTGGTTCCTCCGGAAGCGGAGGTATTGCCCAGGGAGGCCAGTTCGTGCTGATCCACATAATCCATTCCGTAATAAGCGAACACGCGGGCGGCAGTAGCTACCACGCAGTAGCCTTTCTGCCCCTGGTCCACCATGGGAATGTCCTGAATCACGATGCGCTTCCCTTCCTTCTTCACATGTTGCTTGATGTCCGCCTTTTTCGCGCGGGAAGACGTGTCCGCCCGGGCGATGGAAGCTTCCGTAGGCCCTACTTTCAGGCGGATGAATTCCGCCTCGAACTCCCGGCCCTCACGCGACGAATTGGCCTCCACCACGGCGGCGCCCTTGTCCCATACCCAGGACCAGCCGTTCACCTTCACCACGGCTTCACGGCGGGAGGCGCGGTATTCCTTGGACTTCACGCCGGTGAGGGTGTCCAGGGCCGCCTTGACGCGCTCCAGGCGCGCTTCAAACTCATCCCGGTCAATTGCCCCGTTGTCCCCCTTGTTGTAAATCATGATGGTCATGGATTGGGGTGTATTATCCTTCCAGTTCACCAAAGTTTCTCCCAGGGAAATCTCCCCTATCCTGATACGGGGCCTGGCCATGCGGAGCTGGGTTTTCTCCTTGTCCACCCAGCCGCCCACTTCTCCATTAAAATACTTGCCGAACAAGTCCTCCCTGGATGCACTCCAGAAGGAGCCGGACTTCAAATCCGGAGCCATGTCACCACCTGCCAAAGCAGTGGACAGCAGGCAGCAGCTCGTCAATACGGACAAAAAGAAAGAAATGAATTTCATGGCGTCAGGGATGTTGAAAAACAACTCCACCCAGTGGAATTTATTCTTCAATGTATGCCGCCATGTTCCTCATGCCAAGCAAAAAGGAATGGAGCAAGAGGGCACGACACCGCCGGACAGGAACAGGGTCTGCAACGGCCTGTATCCCGGCAGACGGCCCGATACGCACTGTCTGCCGGACATCATTCATTTAAATCCACCTGTCCGTTAAAATCCCGATCCTCCCCCTCCTCTCCGGGAAGGCCTCTTGCCCTGAAAAGCCTGAAAAGCCTGAAACACGCACAGAAAAGGCTGAATCAACACCTCCCGGAATACAGCCATCAAGAAACCCCGCGGTTCCTGAGAAAGAACTTTACAAGACTCTATGTCTAATAATCTCCAACTCCGGCTTCCCAACCGTGCCCCGGGAGGGACACCGCTCACATGAACTAGTCCGAACGCGCAAAACACGGGATAAACCCCTCCATGATTTTCTTAACAACTTCCTCATGGTCCTCAAAAGTGGTGCCATTGCGGAATAAAAACCTGAGAGTTTGATAACTCACATCCCAGCCTTCCTTTCGATACAGATAAAGCGCACACACTCTTTTGTCCGTTTCACTGTAAAAAAGATCGTAATGTTTTGTTCTCGTAATTTTAGTTATCGGTCTGTGAGTGAAAAGGTCAGCCAGTATGACCTCCCTCGGGGTCTCAAAACCGCGCG
>JAJQCV010000071.1 GCA_021202525.1 Akkermansiaceae bacterium
CTTTCCCACGCATTTCTTCTTTCCTTGCCGAATGGTTGGAGAAGCAGACGGCATCCGGCGCCAGATATCCCTGGACATGGTCGGCTCCCGCTTTTGCCATGGCTGGTCCATCTTCCTTGATTATGCGATTGTTATTGAAAAAGTTGTTTTATGGGCTGAGGCTTCTCTGTAGCCGCCCTGTTGTTTTCAAAGGTCAGATCTCCAGGCCAAGAGTGACAACCTCACTGTTCATCCTGTGGCGAGGAAGGAATAAGGAGGCATGAAGCCCATGAAAGGCTTTTTCTCTCTACACCAATAAAAAGGGGCGCAGCATGGCGCCGCGCCCCTGTTCGCTTCCGGCATCACGCCGGAAATACGTGCTTTTCAGTTATTTCTTTTCCTTGGTAAAGTCAAGCTTGCCTCCCTTTTCCCGGACTACGATTTCCGTTCCTTCCGGGAAGTCGCCTTCCAGGAGTTTAAGGCTGAGGGGGTCCAGCAGGTCGTGCTGGATGGCACGCTTGAGAGGGCGGGCGCCATAGACGGGATCAAACCCGTGGTCCGCTACCAAAGCCGTAGCCTCCGGAGTCATGCGCAGGAACAGGCCCTTGGCTTCCAGGCGCTTGCGGACGCGCTGAAGCTGAATATCCACAATGCCCTTGAGTTCTTCCGCCGTCAGCCGGTCAAAGATGATGATTTCATCAATGCGGTTCAGGAATTCCGGGCGGAAATGGCCCCGCAGGGCTTCCATCGCCTTGGCTTCGCGCTGTTCCGCGTTGATTTCATTGAGGATGTACTGGCTGCCGATGTTGGAGGTCATGATGATGACCGTGTTGCGGAAGTCCACCGTACGCCCCTGCCCGTCCGTAATGCGGCCGTCGTCCAGAACCTGGAGAAGCACGTTGAAGACATCCGGATGGGCCTTTTCAATTTCATCAAACAGAATCACGCAGTAGGGACGGCGCCTCACGGCTTCAGAAAGCTGGCCGCCTTCTTCGTAGCCCACGTATCCGGGAGGAGCCCCGATGAGCCGCGCTACGGAGTGTTTTTCCATGTATTCGGACATGTCTATCCGGATCATGGCGTTTTCATCATCAAAGAGGAATTCCGCCAGTGCCTTGCTGAGTTCCGTCTTACCCACGCCCGTGGGCCCCAGGAACATGAAGGAGCCGATGGGCCTGTTTTCATCCTGAAGCCCCGCACGGGCACGGCGCACGGCGTCAGACACGGCCTTGACCGCCTGCTTCTGCCCGATGACGCGGGCCCCAAGGCGTTCCTCCATATGGACGAGCTTGGCGCGCTCCCCTTCCTGCAGGCGTGCGGCGGGAATGCCGGTCCAGGTGGCCACCACCTTGGCGATGTCCGCCTCCGTGACTTCCTCCTTCAGCAGGCCTCCGTCCGCCTTCTGCATCTTGTTGAGTTTTTCCTTTCCCTCCGCCAGGGCCCGTTCGGCCTCCGGCAGTTCTCCGTAAGTGATTTCAGACGCACGCGTCAAGTCGCCCATCCGCTTGGCCCGTTCGCTTTCAATCTTGAGGGCCTCTATTTTTTCCTGTTCCACGCGGACGGCGTCCAGCGCGGCTTTTTCACTCTTCCACTGGGCAATCATCGAACCGGATTTTTCCTTCAGGTCAGCCAGTTCCTTGGTGATCTTTTCCAGACGGGCCTTGCTGTCCGCGTCTTCCTCCTTCGCGAGCGCCTGCCGCTCCATTTCGAGCTGCATGGTTTCGCGTTCAATCTGGTCAATTTCCGAAGGCATGGAGTCCAGTTCAATCTTGAGCCGGGCGGCGGCCTCGTCCACCAGGTCCACCGCCTTGTCGGGCAGGAACCGGTCGGAAATGTAGCGGTCGGAAAGAGTGGCGGCGGCCACGATGGCGGCATCCGTGATGCGCACGCCGTGATGCACTTCATACCGTTCCTTTAATCCGCGCAGAATGGCAATCGTATCCTCCACGCTGGGTTCCGCCACCATGACGGGCTGGAACCGGCGTTCCAGGGCGGCATCCTTTTCAATGTACTTGCGGTATTCGTCCAGCGTCGTCGCGCCGATGGTACGCAGTTCGCCGCGCGCCAGGGCGGGCTTGAGCAGGTTGGACGCATCCACGGCCCCTTCGCTGGCGCCCGCTCCCACAATGGTGTGCAGTTCGTCAATAAAGAGGATGATTTCACCGTTGGATTCCGTCACTTCCTTCAGGAAAGATTTCAGGCGTTCTTCGAATTCCCCGCGGTACTTGGCCCCGGCAAGCATGGACCCGATGTTCAGGGACACGATGCGCTTGTTGCGCATGCTTTCCGGAACGTCGCCGTTCACGATGCGGCGCGCTAGACCTTCCGCAATGGCGGTCTTCCCTACGCCGGGCTCGCCGATGAGCACGGGATTGTTCTTGGTTCTGCGGGAAAGGATCTGGAGCACGCGGCGGATTTCCGTGTCACGGCCGATCACCGGGTCAATTTTTCCGGCGCGGGCGCGGGCCGTCAGGTCCGTGCCGTATTTTTCCAGCGTCTGGTACTTGCCTTCCGGATTGTCGTCCGTAACGCGCTGGTTGCCGCGCACTTCCTTCATGGCGGCCAGATAATTGTCCTTGGTCAGGCCGAACGTGTCGGTCAGCTGGTGCACCTTGTTCTGCGTGTCCAGGGCGCCCAGCATGAAATGTTCCACACTGAGGTAGTCGTCCTTGAGCTTTTTGCGCTCTTCCTCCGCAGCCTGCATCACGGTAGCCAGGTCACGGCCTATCTGCGGCTGTGTGGAAGCTCCGCTCTGGGTGGGTTCATGGGCCACTTCACTCTTTGCGGCCTGGAGGAGAAGTCCCGGATCACAGGACGCCTTGCGGAGAATGGGAGGCAGAATACCGCCTTCCTGCTCCAATAACGCCACCAGAACATCCAGAGAAGAGATTTCCGGCTTTCCCAGCCGCCCCGCGGCCTGCTGCGCCTGCATCAGCGCTTCTTGAAATTTTGTTGTTAGATTATTAAGCATGGTATGTTGGTGTTTTAGACATAAGAATGGTCCCAACCGTTGAATAGGTAAACAAGATTTTTCCTGTTATCTAAAAATTTATCTCCGGAAATCTTACTATGTCGTTGCCATGGACTGCTTCTTTTCATAAATTGAATTCTTTCTTTCCCATTACCTTTTACTCAACATCACAATGACCTCTTTTTTCCCCTCGCTTGCCTGCTCCGTTCTGTTCCTGGCTCCCATGCCCGTTTTCTCCAAGGAAATGCCTTCCCCGTACCCGGCCCCTGAATCCGGGCTGCGCCTGACTCCTCCGGAATCACCGACTCCCCTCCTGAATGAACCGCGGCTCTTCGGAGCCCGTCCCGGTTCTCCCATCCAGTTCTCCGTCTGCGCCAGCGGAGAACGCCCCATGAGCTTCGCCGCCGCCAAACTTCCTCCAGGGCTGAAGCTGGACAAGGAAACCGGCATCATCACAGGTAAAATCAGCCGCCCGGGAGTTTATTCCTTTCCCGTGCAGGCAAGCAACAGCCACGGCAAAACACAAGGAACCATCACCATCCGCATCGGGCAGGAAATATGCCTGACGCCTCCCATGGGCTGGAGCAGCTGGTATTCCTACAGCGGCGGCGTAAGCCAGGAAAACATCCTGAAAACCGCCCGTCTGCTCGTAAATTCCGGGCTGGCCCGGTACGGCTACAGCTACGTCAACATTGACGATTGCTGGCAGGGCGCCAGAGGCGGCAAGTACCGCGCCATCCAGCCCAACAAACGCTTTCCGGACATGAAGGCCATGTGCAATGAAATCCACAGCCTCGGGCTCAAGGCGGGGATTTATTCCTCCCCGTGGATGGGCACTTATGCCGGCTACATAGGCGGTTCTTCCCCCAATCCCCAGGGAGACTATTCCTCCCTGGCCCTTCCGGAAAACAAACGTCCGCAACCCGACCAGTTGTTTGGCGCCTGCCCGGGATCCAAACAACTGGGAGCCACCAAGGTCGGCCCCGTATGGATGGTTACCCAGGATGCCCGGCAGTGGGCGGAATGGGGGTTCGATTACGTGAAGATGGACTGGTACCTGATCGACGTACCTAATACGGAGAGAATCGCCTCAGACTTGAAAAAAAGCGGCAGGGACATTGTCCTGAGCGTCTCCAACTCCACCCCGTTTGAAATTGCCGGTCCCATCAGCAAAATAACCAACGTATGGCGCACTACCGGAGATATTGAAGACCATTGGGGCAGCTTGAAAAAAATCGTTTCCTCCCAGGGGAAATGGCAGCCTTACACCAGGCCGGGACACTGGAATGACCCCGACATGCTCCAGATCGGCCGGCTGGGCAAAGTCGGGCGTGCGAACACCACTTTCGAGCCCACCCGGCTGACTCCGGATGAACAATATTTCCAAATGTCCTTCTGGTCCATCATGTCCGCCCCCCTGATCATTTCATGCGATCTGGAGCATCTGGACGATTTCACCCGGGGCCTCCTGTGCAACAGGGAAGTGATTGCCGTCAACCAGACATTTTACGGACCTGCGGAAAAGGTTTTATCCGCCAATGATTGCGAAGTGTGGGTCAAACCATTGGACGGCAGCCGGCGCGCCATCGGCTTCTTCAATACGGGCAACCAGCGCCGGACCGTCAAGGTACCGCTTTCCCTCCTCAAATTGAAATCTCCGCAAAACGTCCGGGACTTGTGGAAACAGGAAGACGCCGGCACCGTCCGGCAGGAAATGAATGTGGAACTTAACCCGCACGGGGCGTCCCTGTTCCTTTTGGACGGCAAAAAATAAGAGGGTGCCGGTTCATCCTCGAATACCATCCTGCAAATGACAAGCGCCCGGGGACCGGAAAAAGACGCGGAGCCAAGGCGCCGGCCAAAACCGGGCGATTTCTCCGCAGGGGTATTTTCCGGGCCGGGGCGCTTGTAGCTCCCTGCCGCTAACTGCGGGGCAATTTATCCAGGGCGGCGTTCAAAGTCATCACGTTAATCACGTTTTCCCCCAGAATGCCTCCACTGATGAAATGTTCGGCCACCGTCTTCCGAATTTTTTCCGGGTCTTCTCCCCGGGCGGCGGCAACGCGGTTCACCTGGAATTCCGCCGCCTCCGGTGAGATGAAGGACTCCAGGCCGCTGCCGGACGCAAAGAGCAGGTCCGCCGGAACGGGCGTCCCCTGCGGCAGGCCGTGGGCCTTCAGCAGTGCTGCCTTGCGTTCCGCCACTGTTTTCACCAGCTCTGCGGAAGTCCAGGAAAGGTTGCTGGCTCCAGAAGGCATGGTGGCGTAGTCTCCGGCGGAAGGTCTGGGCCAGAAATATTTGGCGGAAGTAAAGGGCTGGGCGATGAGCTCCGACGCAATGACTTCCCCCTGCTCATTCCGGATCAGGGAGCCATGCGCCTGGTGGGGGAATACGGCCAGGCTGACGAGTGTGACAGCCGCGGGATAAATGCCGCCGGTGATGACGGCCAGCGCCAGGAAAAGGCGCAGATTGGAAAATGTCCATTTCATAATAATTCGACAGGTTGGGTTTTGATTGTTCAGACGAGGTGCAGGGCCGTGACGGCCATGTCTATGAGCTTGATACCGATGAAAGGCGCAATCAGGCCTCCGACGCCGTAGATAAGGATGTTGCGTTTCAGCAGGGAGGCGGCCCCGGACGGACGGTAGGAAACCCCCTTCAAGGCCAGCGGGATCAATGCCACAATGATCAGGGCATTGAAAATAACGGCGCTGAGAATGGCGCTCTGCGGAGAATGCAGCCCCATGACGTTCAGTGCGGAAAGAGGGCCGTTGACCATGCCGTCAGCAACAAACAGCCCCGCGAACATGGCGGGAATGATGGCGAAGTATTTGGCCACATCATTGGCAAAGGAGAAGGTCGTCAGCGCACCGCGGGTGATCAGCAGCTGCTTGCCGATCTCCACGATCTCGATCAATTTGGTCGGGTTGCTGTCCAGGTCCACCATGTTGCCCGCCTCCCGGGCGGCCTGCGTGCCGGTATTCATCGCCACGCCCACGTCGGCCTGGGCCAGGGCGGGCGCGTCGTTGGTGCCATCTCCAGTCATGGCTACCAGATGGCCAGCCGCCTGTTCCTGCCGGATGCGCGCCAGCTTCATTTCCGGCGTGGCTTCCGCCATGAAATCATCCACACCGGCCTCCGCCGCAATGGAAGCGGCGGTCAGGGCATTGTCCCCCGTCACCATGACGGTACGTATGCCCATGGCCCGGAGACGGGCGAAGCGTTCCTTGATGCCTCCCTTGACAATGTCTTTCAGATAAATGACGCCCAGCACGTCCTTTCCCCTGGCTACAACCAGCGGGGTTCCCCCTGCGCGGGCTACGTTCTGGACGGTCATCTCCACTTCCTGCGGGAAAGTCCCGCCCTGCTCTTTCACCCACTGCGCCACGCTTTCCGCCGCGCCTTTGCGGATGGAGACGGCCGGCTGGCCGTCATGCCCGGCAAGGTCCACGCCGCTCATGCGCGTGGAGGCGGAGAACGGGACAAAGGCGACATGGTCGGCATCCATGTGGCTTCCCCGGATGCCGAACAGCTTCTTGGCCAGTACGACGATGCTACGGCCTTCCGGCGTTTCATCGGACAGGGAGGCAAGCTGGGCGGCTTCCGCCAGCTTCTGTTCCTCCACGCCGGGAGCGGGCAGGAATTCATTCGCCATGCGGTTGCCGAAGGTGATGGTGCCGGTCTTGTCCAGCATCAGCACGTCGATATCCCCGGCCGCTTCCACGGCACGGCCCGACGTAGCCAGCACATTCCGGCGCACCAGACGGTCAATGCCGCTGATACCGATGGCGCTCAGCAGGCCGCCGATCGTCGTCGGAATCAGGCACACCAGCAGGGAGACCAGAACCGGCAGGGAAATATGGCCATCCGCATGGAAACCGAGCTCCCGCGCGGAATCCTCAATGTACCCGGCCATGGCTGGCAGGGAAAACACCACGGCAATGAAAACGATGGTCAGCGCCGCCAGCAGAATGCCCAGCGCGATTTCATTGGGCGTCCTTTGACGGCTGGCGCCTTCCACCATGGCAATCATGCGGTCCAGGAAGGTATTGCCCGGCTCCGCCGTGATGCGGATGACAATGCCGTCGCTGATCACGCGGGTGCCGCCCGTCACGGCGCTGCGGTCGCCGCCGCTTTCCCGGATGACCGGGGCGGATTCACCGGTAATGGCGGACTCGTCCACGCTGGCAATGCCTTCAATCACTTCGCCGTCAAGCGGAATGACGTCCCCTGCCTCGCACAGCACCTTCTGTCCCTTGCGCAGTTCGGAAACGGAAACGATTTCCTCCGTTCCCTTGTCCGTCAGCAGGCGGGCGTTGACGTACACGCGCATTTTTTTCAGAGCGTCCGCCTGGGCCTTTCCACGCCCTTCCGCCCATGCTTCCGCAAAATTGGCGAACAGGACCGTGAACCAGAGCCAGAGCGTGATTTGCAGGGTAAAGCTGAAAGGCTGCCCCGCGGCCACGTCCCTGACAAGGACGATAGTGGAGATCAGGGCGCCCAGGGCCGTGACAAGTATCACAAAGTTTTTGGACAGGGCGCGCGGATCGAACTTGCGCAATGCGTCCCGGAAAGCCGTTTTCAGCATGGCCTTGTCGCACCAGAATTTATTTTTCTTTTCTTCTCTCATCATCTTGAAATTTGAATTGTTGGCAAATACGCCTTACAGCACGCTTCCCGAATACAGGAGCAAATGCTCCAGAATGGGCCCCAGAGCCAGAGCCGGGAAAAAGGTGAGGGCGCCTACGATCAGCACGACGGCCACCAGCAGGATCATGAACATCAGGTTGTCCGTCGCCATGGTGCCCTGGGCGGGCGAGGCGGTCTTTTTGGACACCATGCTCCCGGCAATGATCATCACCGGAATAATGGCGCCGAAACGGGCCAGCAACATCGCCAGGCCGCCCAGCAGGGAATAGAACGGCGTATTGCCCACGGACAGTCCCGCGAAGGCGCTGCCGTTGTTCCCGGCCTGGGAGCCGAAGCAGTACAGGATTTCCGTCAGCCCGTGGGGACCGGCATTGCAGATGGATTCCCGCCCCACCTCCGTAGCGGCCGCCAGGCCGCTCATGACCAGGACGGCAATGCCGGGCAGCAGGACGCCCACCATGGACCACCGCACTTCCCGCGCTTCAATCTTTTTGCCCAGGAATTCGGGCGTGCGGCCCACCATCAGCCCGCACAGGAACACGGTAATCATGGCAAACATCAGCATGCCGTACAAACCGCAGCCCAGCCCCCCGAAAATCACTTCCCCCAGCAGCATGTTGAACAGGGCGATGCCGCCGGCCAGCGGAGACATGCTGCAGTGCATACAGTTCACGGAACCGTTGGAAGAAGCGGTAGTGGCTACGGACCACAGGGAACTGTTCGTGATGCCGAGGCGCACTTCCTTGCCTTCAAGCATTTCCAGGCCGGGGAACAGCGGGTTCCCGGCGTGTTCCGCCCACTGGGACAGGCCAATGGTCGTTACAAGCAGAAGCATCATGGCCCCGAAGATTATCCAGCCCTGTTTCCTTTTCCCGATCATCACGCCGTAGGCGTACGGACAGGCGCAGCCGATCAGCAGCAGGGAGAGCATTTCAATCATGTTGCTGAATGGCGTGGGATTTTCAAACGGATGCGTACTGTTGTTCCCAAAGAAACCGCCGCCGTTCGTCCCAAGCTGCTTGATCGCCACCTGGGAGGCCGCCGGACCGTTGGGAATCACCTGCTCCACGCCGTCCATGCCAGCCACGGTCGTGGGGCCGTCAAAGGACTGCACCACCCCCTGGGATACCAGCAGGAGTGCAACGACGACGGAAATGGGAATCAGGAAATACAGGGTGCTCCGCGTCAGGTCCGCCCAGAAATTGCCCAGAGTGGAAGCACACTTCCTCTTCAGGCCGCGGATCAGGGCGGCCATGACGGCAATCCCCGTGGCGGCACTGACAAAGTTCTGCACGGAAAGCCCGGTCATTTGGACGAAATAGCTGATGCCTTCCGGCCCTTCTCCGGAATAGAACTGCCAGTTCGTATTGGTCATGAAGCTGACTGCCGTATTGAAAGCAATGTCCCACCTCATGTTTTCCGTACCGGCGGGATTCAGCGGCAGCCACTTCTGGCACAGCAGGGAAAGGAACAGAATGAGAAATCCGGCGGCATTGAATAAAAGAACGGCGGCCAGATATTTTTTCCAGTCCATTTCCCGGGAAGGATCCACGCCGGCCACACGGTAGGCGCAGCGCTCCACGGGCCCCAGGAACCGGGAAAACCAGGTCGGCTTTCCCTGTAAAACATTCGCCAGCCACTTCCCGAGCAACGGAGTGAAGGCGACCAGTATGCCTATGAATAGGACAATGATTAACAAGTCGTGTGAGGACATAACGCAACTCTATACGCATTCCCGGAATTCCGGGTAGTTAACAAAGGGTTTCCGGGCATTAAGAAATAATTAAACCCCGCCCGGAAGCCCGTCTCTCCTGCCGTCAGAACACCCATCAGAACTCCATGCCCAGACGGAACCCCATCCAGAATTCGTCTCCGGCGCGCCGGCGGTGAAGCACCGTAAGCGCCTGGGAATAATTGACGGAGCAGGAAAGGAAATAATGCTCCGCAAACTTCCAGGTCACGCCCAGGCTCCAGTCAATGCAGTTGGAACCGTCGTCGTAATCCACATTATAGCCCCCGTTGTAACCGTACCGGACCAGCGGCGTCACAGTCACGTTCTCCATGGGAGACCATTCCATCTGTACAAATGCGCTGTAATAGGATTCAAAATTCTGATGCTCCACTTTGACCTGGGTTTCCACGCCCACGATGAGCCAGTCCGCTACCGTATAGGAAACGGTCAGGGCCGGATTGGCCACATTGTAATCCTGCGTGAAATAGAACTGGTGCTCGTACCAGGGATTGACGGTCCAGCCACCCAGGTTCCAGGCGTAGCCCAGTACCAGGTCCAGTTCATCGTAATTGGCGGAATCCCCTCCGGCATACCAGGCGCCAAACGTAAAATCCTTCCAGGAAATGCCGGGAGCCACCTCCCAAATGCCGCTGTGCGGCAGACAGTCCAGCCCTTCCGTCACGTACTTGCTGGACCACCCTGTGGAAAGGGAAAAGGACCAGTCCCTGTCCGTGGAAGGAATCATGGCCTTCTGCACTTCCGCCAGGGAGGATATGGGCCGGGCGGCGATTTCTTCCCCCCGGCAAACATTTCCTGTCATCATAGCGCAGCCCAGGGCTGCCGCTCCTATCTTTATTACGGTGCATTTAATCTTCATAAAGACGTATCGAATACGTCCTGAATACTACACGGCCTATTGACCCGCGTTAAGTTAAGCCATGCTCTTCAACCGTTAGGAAAAAATATATTTTCCGGCTGCGCGGAGTCCGGAGCCGCGTCTCCTCCCTGCCGACGGAAACGGACAAAGCTTATTCCGTTCCTTCCGCCGCAATCCTGTATCCCAGACCCGACTCCGCGCGGATGATGCGGTTTTCCGGATCGGAATCTCCCAGTTTCTGGCGCAAGTGGGCAATGTGGACCCGCAGGTAATGCGTATCCTCTTCATGCCGGGGGCCCCAGATTTCACGGAGAAGCTGGCGGTGGGTCATTACTTTGCCCTGGTGCAGCAGGAGCAGGCGCAGGATATCGTACTCCTTGGCGGTCAGGTGAACTTCCTCCTTCCCCTTTTCCACGCGCCTGGAGCTCAGGTCCACCACCACGGAACCCAGCCGGAACACGGAAGGCTCCCTCTCCGGACGGCTCCGGCGCAACATCACACGCAGGCGCGCCAGCAGTTCCCTGCCGCTGAACGGCTTGGTCAGGTAATCGTCCGCTCCGGCGTCCAGGGCAGCCACCTTCTCATCCTCCCGGTCCCAGGCCGTCAAAATCAGAATGGGAACCTGCGTCCATTCCCGGAGCTGCGTCAACACTTCCAGTCCGGTAATATCCGGAAGGCCCAGGTCCAGGATAATGGCATCCGGCCGTTTCAGAGCCGTCTCGCTCAGACCCAGCTGACCGGTTTCACACTCCCGGACATGGTAGCCCGCTCCGGACAGGGTCAGGTTCAGCAAACGGCGTATCTGCCGTTCGTCATCAATAATCAGGATATCTGGAGGAATGTCGGTCATCTTTTCTAAAGCCGGAATTTTATTCTTCAGGAACATCGCCATGTTCCACGAGGGGGAGCGTCAGACGAAAACAGGTTCCGGCGGAAACGGGCACCAGAGAAACGGACCCGCACTGCGCCTCCATGAACCCCCGCACGATGGAAAGCCCCAGGCCCAGCCCACCGGGACGCGTTGTGCGGAAGCGCTCAAAAACATTCTCCGCCTGCTCCGCGGGAATTCCCGGTCCCAGGTCGTGTACATCCAGCCAGACCTGGCCGCGGACGGCATCAATCCCGCCTTTCAATGTCACGGGTGTTCCGCCGGGTGTGTGCACGCAGGCATTCAGCAGCAAATTGACCAGTACCTGTTCCATCAGGGAAAAATCCGCCTTCACCAGCGGATAATCCGGCGGCAGGGCAACGGAAACGGGGTGGTTCCGGCGCGCTTCCCTGGTGGCCGCCAGCGCTCCTTCAATCACGTCCCCCAGATCGCACCAGTCCAATTTTGGTTTCAACGCTCCGGACTCCAGGCGGCTGACATCCAGCAAATTCTTCACCAGACGGCGCAGACGGCGCGCGGCCAGCAGAATTTCCGCATACTCTTCCCGTTCCTCCGGTTCGGAGGCGGCGCTGGCCGCCAGCTTCTCGCAGCCTCCCTCAATCACGGCCAGAGGCGTCTTGAACTCATGGGAAACGCTGTCCAGCAGGGAACGGTGCAGTTTTTCCGACTCCTCCATGAGCCGCGACCGCGACCGTTCCGCCCGCAATTCCTCCCGTTCCAGCGCCATGGCCAGCTGCGCGCCCATGCTCTCCAGCAAATCCTTCTGGCCCGCCGTCAGGCGGTCCTTTCCTTCCGCCCTCACACCCAGCACGCCCATGCAATGTTCCCCGGACATCATGGGCAGGTAAAACCCTTCCGCTACCGGAAGCGTATCCGTAAACCTGCCTGCGGGGCGGCGGTGCTCCAGACACCAGGCTGCCACGCTCCATTCCTTGTCATCCATGGGAAAGGCTCCACCGGACTCCCACAGCTCCAGGCCGCGTCCTCCTTTCCCGGGCGTCATGGCCGCCATGAGCACACCCATGATCTGGCTCATCTGCTCCAGGGCAACGGAAATCAGGGAAGGTGCATCCGCAGCGGAAGCAATGGCCCGCGAATACAGGAACAGCGCATTGGTTTTCTTTTCCCGTTCACGTTCCTCCTGCTCACGCACCCTCAGGCGGGAAGTAAGGCGCCCCGTGGAAAGAGCCACCAGAAAAAAGAAAAGACACATCAGGGCGTCCTCCAGCCGTTCTATCTTGAACGTCATTACCGGAGGAATGAACAGCAGGTTCCACAACAGGGCGCTCAGCGCGGCGGCCATCAGCATGGCCCAGCGGGAACGTATGAAAAAGCCCAGGCCCACCACCCCCGCCAGATACAGGAAGCCGGGAGCGAAATAGCCGGTAAACGATGCAATCAGCAGGCCGATTCCGGTCACGGCCGCCGTCACCCCTGCGGCCAGCCAGTAATCCCGGCCGCATCTTTCCGCTTCACGGTGCCAGCTCTTCCACCGGTTTCTTCCCGGTCCGGGAGCCGCGGGAACCACGTAAATATCAATCTGGTCGCTTCCCTTCACCAACTTGTCCACCAGGGACATGGGCCGCACCAGCCCCCAGAGGTAGGTTTCCTGCGGTTTGCCCACCACGATCTGGCTCACGTTCCGCAAAAAAGCCATGCGGAGCAGTGTCTCCGCCAGATCGGAACCGGGCATCACGATCACTTCCGCTCCCAGCCGCCGCGCCAGTTCCAGATTGGCGTCCAATCTCTGCTGCTGTTCCCGGGACAGCGGGGCACCCGTGTCAACGGAAAGGGCAATCCACGGAGCATTCAGGGCATACGCCATGCGCCGCGTCCAGCGCACCAGCCGGGCGGAAAAAGGGCTGGGGCCCACGGCTACCATCAACCGTTCCCCGCTGCGCCAGATGGAATGGTCCCCGGAAATGGTGCGTACCTCCGTCAGCTCATGGTCCACCTTCTCCGCCATGATACGCAGAGCCAGCTCCCGCAGGGCCGTCAGGTTGGACTCCTTGAAAAAATTTTCCAGGGCGGCGGAAGTCTGGGACGCGCCGTACACCTTCCCCTCCTGAAGGCGCGTCCGCAGCTGCTCCGGCGTAATGTCCACCAGCTGGATGCAGTCGGCCTCCGCCAGCACGGAATCCGGCACGGTTTCCTGGACAGGGGCGGCGGTAATATCGTGAACGGTATCCGAACGGCTTTCCAAATGCTGTACGTTCAAGGTCGTGTACACGTCAATGCCGGCGGCGAGCAAATCCTCCACATCCTGGTAGCGCTTCTTGTGGCGCATGCCGGGCACATTGGTGTGCGCCAGCTCATCCACCAGAATAAGGCGGGACTTCAGACGGAGGGCTTCCTCCAGGTCGAACTCCTCCATTTCCACACCCCGGTAAACCACTTTCTTCATGGGAAGGTGCGGCAGCCTGCCGATGAGGCGCATCGTATCCACCCGGCCGTGGGACTCCGCCACGCCAATGACCACCTGCACGCCTTTATCCGCCGCCTGAATGGCAGCTTCCAGCATGGCATACGTCTTACCCACCCCCGGCGCCATGCCGAAAAAGATTTTCAGCAGACCACGCCCGGGACGGGACTCCTCCCTCCGGATGGAGGCCAGAATCCTGTCCGCCCGCTGACTGTCCGAATGTATTTCCGAAAACATAAAATGGTGCGGGAAAACAACTCTTCCCTGAGGCTGTAAAGCATTTTAGAGGCTTCTTCCTTCCCATGCAAATAAAAGAGCTCCGGAATAACGTTAAGATTTTATTAAATTCCGGAAAACACTCCTGCATCATCCGTCCATCTATTTCCCCTCCACAGAAACAGGAAACTCATTTGTCTGCCGGAAAAAACATGGAACAAAGAATCTATCTGCCCTTCCCACCGCTGCTTTCTAAGCCCGCAGCTCAATACTTTTTCATAAAGAAAAAATTAAGAGGAAGAATTCATTTTTTCCAAACGTATTTTTAAAAGAAAAATACTCCGTGCGTGTCCCTGCACTATTTGAAAAACGGCAGGGCGGCACCGGAGACATTCAACTGACACCACCAAGCAGATGAAAAAACTGGCATCCACCGTCCTGGCTCTTCTTTGTCCATTCCTTGCCTGCGGCCAAGCCACGCCTTCCGGTGGCGGGCCCGTCCCCGCCCCGCACCAGATAAAATGGCATGAAGCGGAACTGGGGGTAATTTTTCATTATGACCTGCATGTCTTTGACGGAAAAATTTACAATCAGGGAAATAACCGCATCAAGCCGGTGGAAGATTACAACGTCTTCAATCCAGTCCGGCTGGACACCGACCAATGGCTGGCAGCGGCCAAGGCGGCGGGAGCCAAATTCGCCATCCTGACCGCCACGCATGAAACGGGTTTCGGGCTGTGGCAGAGCGACGCCAATCCCTATTGCCTGAAAGCCGTGAAATGGCGGGCCGGCAAAGGCGACATCGTGCGCGACTTTGTCGCCTCCTGCCGCAAATACGGCATCCAGCCGGGCATCTACATCGGCATTCGCTGGAACTCCCTGTTTGGCATCCATAACTTCAAGGCGGAAGGCGACGGCGAATTCGCACGCAACCGCCAGGCCTGGTACAAACGCCTGTGCGAAAAAATGGTGACGGAACTCTGCTCCCACTACGGAGACCTGTTCATGATCTGGTTTGACGGAGGAGCGGACGATCCCAGGGGGCTGGGGCCGGATGTGGAACCCATCGTCAGCAAATACCAGCCCAACTGCCTGTTCTACCACAATGTGGACCGGGCGGACCTGCGGTGGGGAGGCTCGGAAAGCGGAACGGTGGGTTATCCCTGCTGGTCAGGCTTTCCCTATCCCTATAGCCACAGTAATGCAAATGACAAAGCTGCGGACCATAACAAGCTCCTGAGGCACGGGGATCCGGACGGAAAACACTGGGTTCCCGCCATGGCGGACACCCCTCTGCGCGGCTACAACGGCCGCCACGAATGGTTCTGGGAACCGGGAGACGATGACAAGGCTGTCTATCCCCTGGCCAATCTGATGGACATGTATGAAAAATCCGTAGGCCGCAACGCAACGCTGATCATCGGCCTGACGCCAAACCCGGACGGCCTGCTTCCTCCCGGTGACGCAGCGCGCCTGAAGGAACTGGGGCAGGAAATCCGGCGCCGTTTCGGCACGCCGCTGGCCTCGGCCTCAGGGAATGCAGAAACGCTCACCCTTCCGTTGAAAGGGGAGCAAAGCGTCAACTACTGCATCATCCAGGAAAACATCCGGCATGGAGAACGGGTGCGCGCCTACCGCGTGGAAGCAAAAGTCAACGGCAGCTGGATTCCCGTATGCAAGGGGACTTCCATCGGCCATAAGCGCATCCAGTCCTTTGCCCCCGTCAAGGCATCCGCACTCCGACTGACGGTGGAAAAAGCTGCCGGCACGCCTGAAATCAGCAACTTCAGCGCCTGCTGCGTCATGGACAAACAGCAGGAATCTCCATAATTCTCTTCCTGCGGGTAAAGACCATTCATCAGGTAAAATTGAAAATTCAGAACGTTTTTCCCTTTCTGAATTGACAAATGATGCCCTTTCCCCTTAATGGATTAATGTTTATGAATCCGGTACATTGCCTGCCAGCTTGTTTCTGTACCTGTGCCCTGTTCCCTCTCTTCTCGGCGCCCTTGCAAGCGGAGACGGCCTACAGCACGCCCTGCGGCTATATTCAGACGGACCTGTACGCCAAGCAGAGCAATTACTTGGGGCTGGGAGTCCATCCGGAAGCCCTGATGCAGCATACATTGAAAACGGGCAATGTCACTCAAAGCGGAAGCAAGGTCACCATCACGGACCCGGACGTCAATTTCAATGAATTGATGGACGAAAATTCCGCCTATATCCTGGCCCTCCACTTCGGCAACGAGGTTGTGGCCCTTTCCCTCAACCGGGACGGCTGGAAAAAACCGGCTTCTTGCTGGAAGGAGCATGAGATTGAGATAAGCGATTCTCTTCTGGCTGAATTCCTCAAAAAGGGGAATTCCCCGGATTTCTATGTTCTCCGCAAAGCGCGTACCTTGGATGACGTACTCGGTGCGGACAATCAATTCGGCCTGAAAAGCGGCTCCTCCATGTCCGCGGACACGGTCAGCATCTTCAACTCGGCAACCACTCAACTGGCGGCCTATCACTCCGGAAATGAATGGAGGCGGAAAGGGTCCACGGAAAACATTGGCGCCATGCCCGTATTCAGCCATGAACCCTTGGTCATTGCGCGCAAGGCCGGTTCCGACGTTACAGCGGTAGTTATCGGGGAAGTGTCCCTGAAGCACCAGAAGCTTGTCGTGCCCTCTTTCAATTCCATTCTCCACACCCGCCTTCCACTGGCTCAAACCTTGGCTGAAATGGCTCCGGAGCTGCCGACCGATGCCGTCGTCAATATCCCCATAGGAGACAAAAACGCCATGGTCAAGGTGACTTACCAAAAAGGCGCCTGGAAGCGCCAGGACAATGGAACTGATGTCTCCAACATCCCCTTCCACGGGGCTTTCTCCGTCTATTACGAATCTTCCAAAACACCCGCCCATATCACGGTTTCCAGTAAGCACATCACCAACCAATAACCGACTATGTTTTACCGTTCCCTTTTTACCTCTACTATTGCCTTCTGTGCGCTCCTATCCGGAGGTGCCGCTTTAGCTGATAGCTTTACTGTCAGCAATGATGATTCATCCGCGTATTCCCTGATCAACTCCCTGGGGCAGTCTCTGAACGAAGGAAAAGCCACGCTTGGCGCCTTCAACAGTGACAGCTGGAGCTATAATATGGCCACCTCTGAACGGATGTTCGAAGGACAGTCCTACAATCAGGACCAGCTGACTTACAGCCAGCTGATAAACATGCAGAACAGCTTCACCAGTACGTTGAATCCCAGCTCCATACCTGGAGAACAGAATGGCACCGTAACCAACGGTTCCTTCAACCTGTCGGGGCAATACCAGTCTTCCTCTTCCCTGACCTCCCCCGTTTATTTAATGGTTACGGGGGAAACGGGAGAACTCGCCGTCTTCGTCTTTAAAAGCGTAGATAATGACTCCGTATTCACTTACAATGACGTAGACCTGTCTGGCACTAACATGTTCGAGTTCTGGCTTACTTCCCGGGATCAAGCCCGTGAATCCGGACTTAATTACTACATGGATTGCATTCTGGGCAACGTTGATTCAAACCTTGAGACCATCCAGCTTCTGGTCCCGGAACCCGCTACCGCCACCCTGGGCCTGATGGGACTGGCAGCCCTGATGGTGCGCCGCAGACGACAATAACAACCTTTTCCATCAGCCTCCGCAGGAATACACCTTCCATGCGGAGGCTTTTTTATGCCTGGAAATATCATCGGCTCCAACCAAGGAACAGAACCGTCTGCCTGGCATCACTCCATTGAATTCGGTTTCACCGCTCCCGAGTCACTGTCTTGGAGCGCCACAAATCTTCGCGGCAATGATTCATCATGCGGCTGACAGCTGCCCTGATTCTCAGGAGATGCTTTGCTGGCCGCTCATTTCAGTGCTAACAGCTGCAAGGGCCTGCGGTACACCAGTCGCGTTACGGTCAATAAAACGCCCCGCACACTCCGGAAGAGCGGCGGGGCGGCTGTTCAAGCGGATTGACCCGCAGGGGTTATTTCTTTACCGGAATAATTTCCAGTTCAGCCACGGCGGCATAATCCCTGCCCCCCGCCTCGCTAAGGGCGGAGAAGCGGAAATAGCGGGCTTTTACGGGCGTGGCGAATTTCACCTGCTGCAGGTCCGCATTGTTCGGGAAGGAACCCTTGGCGGCAGGCTGCCACTTCTCGCCGTCCACGCTCACTTCCACGGAATAATCCTTCACACGGCCATTGGCGCTGCCGTCCTGGCGGGGCAGATAGGTAATTCCGGAAAACTCCCGTTCCTTGCCCAGGTCCACGGCCAGCACGTGCGGATGCTTGGTCACGGTCTTGTTATATTCGGAGTGCCAGAAGGTGCCGGGATCGCCGTCAATGGCGAACTCGGCATCCGCTTCGCCCTGTTCCTGGCTGGTCACGCTCTTGACCGTGTACTTGTCCGTGCGGGTCAGCATGGTCATGTCCAATTCGGCAGCGGGCACACGGAGCTCTCCTTTGTAGGACTTGGCCGTGACGGGGCGGATGAAGAAGGACATCGGGTAGGGCTTGTTGGCCTTGATAATGTCCCGGCTCATCGGTCCCGGACCGCAGGAGGCGCCCCCCAGGCCGCGCGTAGCGGCGGAAAGAACCAGCACGGTCCTGTCCGTCGTCTTCGGCAGTTCCACGGGGTGGCTGGCCAGAATCAGCTCCGTCGTGGTATACGGAATCGCGGAAAAGGCAAACGGAGTCCCCAGGGAGCCGAAAAGCAGCCCCTGCCCCTTGTCGTCCGTGACGGTTACCCAACGGGTGTCTTCATGGTTGCCGCAATCCTGCGGCCTTCCGTACGGGAAGAAGGAATCCTTTGCGGTAGTCTTGTAAACGCCCAGCGGCATCCCGCTCTTGCGGTCCGCGTAATTCTCTTCCGGCCCGCGGCCGTAATAGGCCACGTTGCCCAGATTGGCGGGGAACTGGAACTCATAACCCAGGCGCAGCAGCTCCAGGGGATTGCCGCGCGGCAGCAGCACGGACTGGCACACCACGGTACCGTCCGCGTAAATGGTCCATTCCTGATTGTTGATGAAATGCGTATTGGCATCATTCAGAGGCTCCTTCACCGGAGTGATGGTGGTCTTGGTATCACCGTAGCCGTTGACTTTTTCAGCCTGGGCTCCGCTGACCTTGACGGACTGCTTGACCGTCACGCTGCTGCCGTTGTCAACAGCTTCATAGCTGACCACTTCCTGCTTGAGCTGGCGGAGGCCGTTGGCCATGCTCTTGGACATGACGCCCGGCTCATTGCTGGAGGCGGCGCGCAGGGCGTTCACCGCCATGGGAGTCTTGAACAGGGGCTCGCCGTTCACGGTAAACTGGCTGAGCTCCCCGGTAGCCGGGTCAAACTGCACGGTGAAATCCTTGCCGGACACTGTATGCTTGTCCGCTCCCAGCGTGACCTTGCCCGCGAGGGCCGTGAACATGGGCAGCTCTCCCTGTACGGGAAGCTGAAGCTGGTCAAAGGCCAGTTCATAGCCCTTCTTTGCCCAGTCCGTGTCCTTCTTGAGCTTGTAGCTGACGCGCAGGGCATATTCAGCACCGGGTTTCCGGTTCTTCAACTGGGGAATGTCCGGTACGGACACCACAATCTTCTCCCGGGGTCCGGCCGGGGGCGTATTCAGAGCGCCTTCCGCTACCACATTCCCGTTTTCCGTAAGGGTCCAGGTAATGTCATATGGAGACAGGTCCGTGAAGAAATTCTTGTTGAAGATGGAAATCTTGCCGTCATCCGTCAGGGACGTGGAAATATTCTGATGGACGTGCTTGACTTCAAAATAGCCCGGTTCCGGCGTGCGGTCCGACAAGATGGTGCCGTTGAAGACGAACTGCCCGCTGTTCGGGTGGTCGTTGAAATCCCCGCCGTAGCAGAGCATCTTTTCCCCGTTGGGAAGCGTCTTGTACAGGCCCTGGTCCACCCAGTCCCAGATGGAGCCGCCCATGATGCGGTCGGAGGATTCGATGGCTTCCCAGTAATCCGCCAGGTTGCCCATGGCATTCATCATGTTGTGCGCGTACTCGGAAATATAGTAGGGCTTCGGAAAACCCTTGTTGGCCGCCATGGAGCGCGTCCAGTCCACGGAAGGGTATTGGTTGGAACCCAGGTCCACAATATCGTTGTTGCGTTCGTAATGGGTGGGGCGGGACATGTCCCGCGCCTTCACCAACTTTTCCGCAGTACGGAAATTCTGGCCGGGCCGGCTTCGTTCCCCAGGGACCACATGACGATGCTCGGGTGGTTCTTGTTGCGTTCCACCATCGCCATGATGCGTTCCACATGGGCGGCCATCCATTCGACGGGATGGGACAGGGACTCCTTGCCGTAATAATAGCCGTGGGACTCGATGTTGGCCTCGTCCTGCACGTAAATGCCATACTTGTCACAGAGGTAGTAGAAATAGGAGTCCGCCGGATAATGGGAGCAGCGCACGTGGTTGATATTGGCGCGTTTCATCATCTGCACTTCCTGCTCCATCTGCTCCGGAGTCAGGTAGTGCCCGGTCTCCGGATGGCTTTCATGACGGTTCACGCCCTTCACCTTGACGGGCTTGCCGTTCACCAGAAACACGCTATCCTTGATCACCACGTTGCGGAAGCCCACGCGGGAGGAAACCATTTCCTCCGTCTTGCCATCGCGCTTCAAGGTCAGCACCAGGGTGTACAGGTTAGGGTCCTCCGCGGACCAGAGCTTCGGCTTGGAATAGATGCCCAGCAGGGAAGTTTTGAAATCCTTCATGCCGGTAATGCGCAGGGGCTTTTCCATCACGCCGTCGTAGGGGGCGTCCTTGGGCTTCACGGGTTCCACCAGTTTGCCGGCGGAATCGTAGAGGGCCATGGAAATCGTGCAGTCGTCCAGCTTCTGCGTGGCCGGGAACAGGTTGCGCACGTCCACGTCCACCTGGAGGCGCCAGTCGCCGTCCATGGTGCCGGGCTTGGCATGGTCGATGTTCAGGGCCCAGTCCCTCTGGTCCGCCGGATTGGTATGCACAAAGAAATCGCGCACGTGCACCTTCGGCAGGGCGAAAATGGAAACATTCCGGAAAATGCCGGAGAGGCGGAACATATCCTGGCATTCCAGATAGGCGCCGTCTGAATGGCGGTACACCTCTGCGGCCACTACGTTCTCGCCCTTTTTGAGGTAGGGGCTGATGTCAAACCGGGCGGGATTGCGTGAATCCTTGGAAAAGCCCACGTACTTGCCGTTGATCCAGAGATAGAAGAAGGAATCCACGCCGTCAAACTGCATGTACACTTCCCGCCCGTCCCAGTCCGCGGGCACCTCAAACGTGCGGCGGTAGGAACCCACGGGATTCCGTTCCTTGTAGGACGTATAATTCTTATTGGAAGGCTCCTTCATCACATACGGCCACGCGCGCTCAAAAGGATAAGGCTGGTTGGAATAAATGGGCGTGCCGTAGCCCTGGGTCTGCCAGGAGGCGGGAACCTTGATCTCCTTCCAGTCCTTCACATCGTAATCCGGCTTGTAAAAGTCGGCCGGGCGGCTCTGCGGATCCTTGGCCCAGTGGAATTTCCACTGTCCGTTCAGGGACTTCCACCATTTGCTGTTTTCCGGCAGCACGTTCAGGGCGGATTTCAAATCACTGAAAGACATGAAGGAAGCCGTGGGAGCCTCCTTGTTCAAATGCAGGTTCTGCTCCTGTTCCCACTCCAGCCCGGTGGGGGCGGGTTCGGACGGAGGCGCATCTCCGCCATGGGCGGACAGGCCGCACATCACGGTGCCTGCCGCCAGCGCGGTGCAGGATAAACGCCAGGATCTGGTTGTTCTCATGAATATATCGGGTGTGTCAAAGGTTGTATGTACGAACGGATCGTCCTGTTACATACGAATCCGCAATTCTAATTCTAGCAGCAAACCTGCATTTTGCAAGCTGCCGCTCCGCTATGCACCCTGGCCGCACGGAATGCAGGCATTAAAAAGTATGCCTCAGCTGAAGCACCCCTATGCACTGGAGGGACTCCTGCCGCGTGTATTCCTTGGTAATATAATGCAGCCCGAAAAGGAATTCCGTACGCTTGTAAGTGACGCCGAATCCGTAGCCCCATTCCGCCACCACGGGATATTTGTTCACGTAATCCGGGGAGGAATGAAAAACAGTGCCGTCCAGATACAGATCATGCGCCACGGCGCGCGCCGAAGCGTGAAGATACCCGTAATAGCCCCAGTTGGAAACGGAAGTTCTGTTATAAACGAAGGGGGGAGCGGCGCTGGTAGCCCCGCGGATGCTGTTTTCCGGCGAGGTGTTGCCCAGGTTGTAGCCGAAGCGGAAGGTCATGCCTCCGCCTGCCTGCACCTTCACGGTGCCGGCATCCGCGTGCCAATAGGCCAGGGCGTCTGTCTCCAACCCGGAACCATAATGCCTTTCCAGCCCGCGGAGGCGGTAATAGCGCTTGAAAAACAAATTGGCGGTCATTTCGCTGGGAAGCTGGTTGTTCCAGCCGGGCCATTGCTCCATGCCCCACATCTTATGAACCAAATGCTGGGAGCCCTTGGCCAGGGAGGGGGAGCCCGTGGTTCCCAGCTGGAGCTCCAGGACATTCGCTCGATCCTCGTTTTTAACCAGGGATATCAGGCCCAGCGTCAGGTTGCCCACGTAGGGATGCTCTCCGTAAATCGGCTCGCGGAGCTTCCGCTCCGGCGTATACATTAACTGGGTCAGGTCCAGGCCCCACTGCTGCCGCAGATTGGAAGAACCGTTCATCCCCATAAAACGCCGCCAGGAATCAGAAGCATTCGTGCCCCCCAGCACCGTTCCCAGCATACCTGAAAACGTGCGGCTTTCCGCAGTGGTGCCGGACATCCAGCCGATGCGGACGCCGCTGGTATAATTGTCGTCGTCCCCTACGAACATGTCGTTCTCCACATGAAGGCTGATAACAGGCCCCTCCTGAGGGGCTGCGGCAGGGACGGTTCCTGCATAAAGAGAAGACGCTCCCGCCGTTAACAGGCTGGCGCACACGCGCAAAGCTGCACATTTCATGCGGGGCAGTTTGTCCGTTTCCCATCCGCCTTGCAAGGAAAAATCAGGCATGCTTCTTGTTTGGACTTTTCAATAAGGGAAAATATCCACAGACTTCCGCTTTACCCCACAAGGGTTTGACACCATGATCATTGACACGCACTGCCACCTGGCTTCCCGGCAATTCGACCAGTCCCGCCGGGAAATTTACGTACGGCATGCCGCTGAGACAGGAATAGACCGCATGATTACTCTGGGAGCGCGCATGGACGACTGGGAAGAGAACCTGTCCTGGGCGCGCCAGTTCCCCGGCACGATCTTCTGTGCGCTGGGCATTCATCCGGACGATGCACACGGCGCGCCTGAAAACTGGGTGGAAAAGCTGACCGCGGCCGCGGAAACCGTTCCCCTCGCCGCCATCGGGGAGACCGGACTGGACTACTTCCACCCTGCCCCGGAAGGCTGGGAAACGGCGGACTTCCACCGCCGCCAGCAGGAACTCCTGGAAGAGCACTTTGAACTGGCCGCGCGCCTGGGATTGAACATTGTTCTCCACACCCGGGACAGAAAAGGTTCCCGGAGCTTTGAAGACGCCCTGGCAATTGCCGGAAACCATGCGGGCCGCGTCCGGCCCGTATTCCACTGCTTCATCGGGGACACCGCACAGGCAGCGCGCATCTTTGACAGGCTGGACGGCATGGTCTCCTTCACCGGGGTAGCTACCTTCAAAAACGCTCCCGTCGTGGCGGAAACGGCGCGCTGGTGTCCGGAAGACCGCATCATGCTGGAAACGGACTCCCCCTACCTCAGTCCGGAACCGCTCAGGGGCCGCATGAACGAACCCGCCCATCTTATCCATACGGCCCGCTTCATTGCTGCGGCCAGAGGGATGGAGCTGGAAGAATTCGCCCGTTTGACCACCCGGAATGCCGGAACATTTTACAATTTGCGCCAGCAGTGAAAAAAAATCCGCAAAATCAGCGTTAGCTCCTTGAAACCGAAATGATAAATTAGTAAGAACAGGCACACATGAAAGCGCACCTTATTTTAACCTGCACCTGCGCTGCCGCGCTGGTCCTTCCGTTTTCCTCCTGCTCCAGCCAGAAATCCTCCACGGCTGGCTACGATACTGCGGAACCCATAGCCAACGGGGAAATTCCGCCGTGGATTGCGGAAAGTTCCGATCCCTCCTATGAATCCGGCCATTACAGCCCGGTGGCGAGCAATTCGGACTACTCCTACAACCCGCCCGCCAAACCTTCCGTCAGCAAGAAATCCGCCACGCGGAAGTCTGCGGCCAAATCCACCGGTTCCTCCCGCAACGCCGTTGCCAAAAAAACTACGCGGAAGCCCGCTCCCAAGGCCCGGACCTATACCGTGAAAAAGGGCGATACCCTGGGCGCCATTGCCCGCAGAAACGGCACTTCCGTAGCCGCACTCAAGAAAGCCAACAGGCTCAAGTCCGACTTGATTCACATCAACCAGAAACTGACGATCCCACGTTCCAAATAATCCGGAGCCTCCGCCCCGGATCCGCCACTTATGAAGCGCCTCCTCCCTTTGGCCGTCCTCCCCGTGCTCTGCATGGGGTGGATGTCCTGTTCCCACTCCGGCAAGGAACACTCCTCCCTGCCGGACCCCCGCACCCTGGACAAATCCGTTCCGGAATACAAAAACCCCTTCCATCCTTCCACGTACGCGCACTTCGTAGCCCGCAAGGACTACAAGAAAACCTACGACATTTACAAAGATGACACCCTGCTGAAGCGTACGCCGAAGAAATCGCGCAAGATCTTCGTGTGCCTGAACGAGCAACGGGGACAATACCTGGTGGACGGACTCGTCGCCATGGACTTCCCGCTCTCCTCCGGTATCAAGGCTTATCCGACCAAAACGGGCGACTACACCGTCATCTCCAAAAAGGAGGACCATGTTTCCAATCTGTATGGCAAGATGTATGATGCGGAAGGCAAATGCATCAACTACAATGCGGAATCCACCGACCCCGTTCCGGAAGGCGGCCGTTTTGACGGCTCTCCCATGCCCTACTGGCAGCGCCTCACCAACGCAGGACTGGGCCTGCACGTCGGCAAAGTGCGCCGTTACCCCGTTTCCCACGGCTGCGTGCGCCTGCCGCGGAACGTAGCTCAAATCCTCTATAAGCAGACCAGCATAGGGACTCCGGTCACTATTCAGAACACGCCGCTGCCCGTGCCGGAGGCACAGAAAACGGCTATGGTACAGTAATGGAAGTTTCCATTCCCTGTCTCAAAAAAGGACTGCCTTTCCGGCAGTCCTTTTTTCGGGTTTCATTCTCTTGAACCGTATTTCTTCGGATGCTCCGGAACGCTCATGAAAAATGATCTTTTAATCCGGCCAATCTATTCCATCGCCGTAACTCCACAAAAAGTAAATCATCATCTCTCTCCAATTTTTCATCTTGGACCATTTCATATCAAGAAGCTGATTGTCTAAATAAAAAGAAGGAAATGAAGTTAGTGTTGCTTTCACTCTGGATATCCGATACCCGTCATTGTCTAATTCAGTTGGACTGCCATCGCAATCAAAAAATGTGGTAATAATTTTATCTCCTTCCCTTTTATAAAGAATATGGGCAACTCCACATGGCAACTCACATGCAATACCTTTCTTATCCTTAAAGAACATTATCGCTGTATTTTGAGAACAAGAATATTGGATAATAATAGTTGCAACCTGCCAATCATTATCGGCAAGTTGCCATAATTCATTCCACCATGAATGGACTAAATAAATAACCTGTCCAACTTTTAAAAGCTGATAGGTATAAATGGCAGCATCTCTATCTCCACCCATGCAAAAGCCTGGCAAAGTTTTTCCTGTTAACCGGTTTGTTTGAATAATACCGTGTGCATTGCCAACAATATTACCCATCTTAAATTTAACAGTTCCAAGTGTTTTTGTTTGGCTATTTTCCCATGTTTTAATTCTTTCTCGGTAGTAAGGAATTTGGATAATACTCTCAACTTTACCTGGACTCAAATTTTGATTATCTTCTGTAAACTGCTTCATAGGAGAAGCAGAATTATTATCTTGTAATTGATCCACCATTTTAACAGCTTGCTTCCAAGTATTCAAATCTTCTTCAGCAAAAACTATATTTACAAT
>JAJQCV010000120.1 GCA_021202525.1 Akkermansiaceae bacterium
TTTCCGTCTGCAGTGCCAAAATCCAGCATTTTACCCGTTGCCGCCATCCTGATCCGGCTTGGCCTTGTCATCCTGCATCCATTTTTTCCGGCATTTTTGACAGCCGTAAATGCCGGGCACGGAAATGATTTATCTTCTCAGCAGGTTACGCAACTTTTTTACATGTTATTCACATCATATCATCAAAATAACACCATTCTATTCACATTCAACATATTGTATAAAAGTTACCACCAAAAGGCGTACTATCCGCAAATGTAAAATTTTAATAAAAATTTATCTTTTTGACTTGCTCCGGAAAGGTGCCGGAGGTAGGTTTGCCGAACCGCCGGACAGCTTCCGGACGCGAACACAGCACCAAACTTACCCCAAACATTCACAACGTCCATGAACTCCATTTCTGAAGAAGCAAACAAGCTGGCGGATTTCGTCCTGCTCACCCAGCGTTCCTGCATTCTCAACCTCTCTCCGGAGCTGAATGAAGGCAAGGTTTCCTATCCTCAGTTTTTCCTGCTGACCTATCTGGCCAGCGAGGACTTCCTGAGCATGTCCAGCATCGCGCAGAAGATGGGGCATTCTACGGCGGCGGCGACCGGCATGGTGGACAAACTCCAGGAAATGGGCTACCTGACCCGCATGAGCGCGGCCAAGGCCAGGCGCAAGATCATGGTCGCCATCACCCAGGAAGGGCGGGAACTGGTAGACCGCATGCGCCAGAACATCGTCCGGGACCTGGCCGCCCTGATGGCCGGGACGGACCACGAGGCACGCCAGGCAATCGCGGACACCGGCAAGTCCATCAAAAGACGCCGCCTGAGCTGAAAACCGGGCGCTGGCCCGTTTCTTTCCCCATCCCTCCCAGCCACGCAGGGAGAACGTTGGAGGGAGGGCCCCTTCCTCCCGGCCGTTCCCTGCCTGCCGGGACGCTTTTCACAGCCGCTTTCCGGCTCTTAAATCGGGCTTCCGATGGAGATTGTTTTTGCTTGGACCGGGCCATCGTGCTAAATACTGGCAGTCACGAATGAAACACACCATGGATCTCCATACTTATTTACGCAATTTTCCGGATGCCCGGGGCCGCTTCGGCGAATACGGCGGCGTCTATCTGCCGGACGAACTCGTCCCCGCCTTTGAAGAAATCACGGAGGCTTACCAGACCATCGCCCATTCCGCCCAGTTCATCAACGAACTGCGCCGCATCCGCAAGCAGTTCCAGGGGCGGCCCACTCCCGTTTACCACTGCGAACGCCTGTCCCGCCACCTCGGCACCTCCCAGATTTACCTAAAGCGGGAAGACCTGAACCACACGGGCGCGCACAAGCTCAACCATTGCATGGGAGAAGGCCTTCTCGCCAAATACATGGGCAAAAAACGCATCATTGCGGAAACGGGCGCGGGCCAGCACGGCGTGGCGCTGGCGACGGCAGCCGCCTTCTTCGGCCTGGAATGTGAGATTCACATGGGAGCGGTGGACATCGCCAAGCAGGCGCCCAACGTCACGCGCATGAAAATTCTGGGCGCCAAGGTCGTCCCCGTCACCCACGGGCTCCAGAGCCTGAAGGAAGCCGTGGACTCCGCCTTTGATTCCTACCTGAACAGCTACAAGGACTCCATTTACTGCATCGGGTCCGTGGTAGGCCCTCACCCCTTCCCCCAAATGGTGCGCGACTTCCAGATGTGCATCGGCGTGGAAGCCCGGGAACAGTTCCTGGAAATGACCGGGCTGCTTCCGGACGCCGTGTGCGCCTGCGTGGGCGGCGGCAGCAACTCCATGGGCATGTTCACCGCCTTCCTGGGCGACCCGCTGGACATTTACGGCGTGGAGCCACTCGGCAAGGGCCCCAAACTCGGAGACCACTCCGCCTCCATCACCTACGGGACCAAGGGCGTCCTGCACGGTTTCGAGAGCATCATGCTCCAGGATGAAGACGGCAATCCCGGCCCGGTCCATTCCGTGGCCAGCGGCCTGGACTACCCCTCCGTGGGACCGGAACACGCCTACCTGCACGACATCGGCCGCGTGAATTACGTGACCGCCACGGACGAGGAAGCCGTGGACGCCTTCTTCAAGCTTTCCCGTTATGAGGGAATCATCCCCGCCCTGGAAAGCTCCCATGCCATTGCGTATGCCATGAAGTGGGCGCGGGAAAACCCCGGAAGAGCCATTCTGGTCAACTGTTCCGGCCGCGGAGACAAGGATGTGGACTACGTCGTGGAAAACTACGGCTACGGAGAAAACCACCAGTTCCCCGCCTGACCCCGCCACTTCCCGCCTGCACGGCGGATGGAACCCGGCTCCCGCCCCCATTCCATCCGCCGCACTTTTAGCGGCTTCCTGCATTCCTCCCATGAAAGAACTCTCCCGCCTGGTTCAACGGAGCTTTCACGTCACACCCCGGGAAGAGGACTTCCGAACCATTGCCCTCGGCGCATCCGGCCGCACCATCGTGCGCATCGGCCTGGGAGACCGGACCTGCATCGGCATCCTCTGGGGCGACGACCGCGCGGACAATGACTCCTTCATCCCCGCGGACCGCCATTTGCGCGCCAACGGCGTCAACGTGCCGGAGGTCTATGACTACGAACCCCTCGGCCCCGGCTGCGGAGCGGCCCTGGCGGAAGACCTGGGGGACGACAATCTCCTCTCTTTCAGAAGCGAATCCTGGGAAAAACTCCGTTCCCGCTACATCCGGGCCATGGAACAGCTCCGCCTGCTGCACGAATGCCCCTTCCCGGAAAACTTCTCCTTTCAGCCCTCCTTTGACGAATCCCTGTACCGCTGGGAGCAGGAATACTTTGCGGAACATCTGCTGGGCACGCACCTGGGCCTGTCCGCAGACGGCTTCCTGAACCATCCCGCGTTGCGGAAAATGGCGCAATTCCTGGCCGGGCTGCCGCTCTGCCCCGTTCACCGGGACAGCCAGTCCCAGAACGTGCACATCCATGCGGGAAAAACCTGGCTGATCGACTTCCAGGGCATGCGCGGCGGCCGCCCGGAGTATGACCTGGCTTCCCTGGTATTTGACGGGTACGCTCATCTGGAAGCGGAGCAGACGGACGAACTCCTCCGGGAATGGGAGCACCTCACCGGGCGCTCCCTGGACCGTGACATCTTCCGTGCGTGCGCCCTCCAGCGGCTCATGCAGATGCTGGGCGCATACGCCAACATCGGCCACAACAAGGGAAAAACCTGGTATCTGGAACAAATCCCCGCGGGGCTGGCTCATCTGCGCCGTCTTCTTCCCGGTTCCATGCTTGCCGAGCCGCTGGCAGGCATGCTAGAATAACTATTTGGCCGCCCTGATGACTCTTAAACCCAAATTCCTGCTCATTCTGTCCCTCTTCCAGCTCTCGCTGGGGCTGGGCTGGATATTCGGCTACCTGCTCATCCCCCCCACCGTCTTCTTTTATGAACAGGCCTCCGTCCGCGCGCTGGAAAAGGAATACCACACCGTGAGGACGGAGGGGCTGAATTCCGAAAGCGATATCGTTCTGCAGCCTTACGAGTTTTTCAACAAGGGGCAGACGGCCCCGCTCCCCGTCGTTTCCCTGCACCGGGAATCCGCCCTGAACAGCTTCCCCACCTATCCGCCCAACCCGATGGACTACACGGTTCTGTTCCGCCACCTGTACGAACAGGGCGCCAGAAACGTTTACGTGATTGCCCCCATGGCCTGGGAAGAAGAACCGGACAACATCGTCAAATCCGCCGTAGGATATGAACTGGACCGCTTCCGCCACAAGGCGCTGGGACGCCAGATGAGCGAATCCTCCCGCAGGGCCTCTCTGCCGTCCGGCTGGAAGCACCTGGCCATCCCCCCCGGCAACATCATCGGCAAAACGGACCAGTTCCCCCGTGCGGACAGGCTGGTGGGGGAAGAACCCCAGATAACCACGGAAGCCGGCACACTGGGAACGGTCGTGGAAAACAGCGACCTGTTCTCCGCAAGCCAGGAAAGCGGCAAATCATCCCCCCTCTTCGTCCGCTGGGGAGAGGACATCATCCCCACCTTTCCCCTCGCCGCCGCGCTGAATGCGCTGGACCTGGACCCGGAAGACGTCAGGCTCATCCCCGGCGATACCCTCCTCCTCGGCAACAGCCGCTCCATTCCGCTGGATGAATATGGCCGCATCCCGCTGGCGGAGAACAGCGGTCCCACGCTGCTGGACACGCAGGAAGTCATCGTTCCGGTCATGTCCGGCCTCCGCCCCCCGGATATGAGCGCCGTCAGAAAACTCCTTTCCTCCGCTGACGCCGTCATTGTTTCCGAACCCTTCACGCCCTCCGAGGCTCCCGACGCCCAGGCACTCCTGACGGCAAAAACCATCCGCAGCATCATGGGATCCCTGGCCCCGGCCCCCCCCGTGCTGATTCCGTTGGCTCCCGCCTGGGTGC
>JAJQCV010000064.1 GCA_021202525.1 Akkermansiaceae bacterium
GCTTTTCCCCATGTTTCAGAAAATATCTTAATATACTGGAATTCATAGAAATACAACAAAAATACAACTATTCTCATCCATGTGTCTCATCTCCATTCCCGGCGTGTTATTTCACACAGGAACCCGCCTCCATCCGCTATCCGGCATACATACCGTTTCTACTCTTCCTGCCTTCCGATAAGCTACATGCCTTCACCACGTACACCATCTTCTTTCCCATTCCAGACGCCCCGGAGCAAAAGGAAAGGCATCTCAACCTCCCCTCCGGAAAAATCAGATATTTCATTACAGGGAATACAGAAATAGATTTTTTATTGACAAATGGATCATTTCCCATTTTTATTCAAAATAACTACTCTCTCTTCTTTATGGCTGTTTTATCAACTAATTGCATAGGAGGATTCCTGTGCTCTCTGATCGTCTTCTTGCCGATGATGCCGCAGAAGACGCATGGACAGACGCCCTCCGGAAAAGCCGGGATAGTATCTCAGTCATCTCCTTCCCTTCCTCGCTGCCCGGCCCTGTTCCTGACGGATGCCGTTGTGGACCGGCAGGGAATTCTCTGGGCTGCATCGGAACATCAGGGGCTTTGGAGGCTGGTTCCCGGAGCCCCATGGGAGCAGGTAAACAAGAATCCGGACTTCCCTCAGGATTCCTTGAACGTCCACGCCCTGGCGGTGGATCACCAGGGCCGTGTCTGGGCCGGGACATCCCATGAAGGCGCTGCTGTCTGGAATGGCCAAAATTGGAAAACCTACAACCGCCTCAACGGCCTGGCCGGCGACCGCGTCTTCGACATCCAGGTCGCCCCGGAATCGGGAGACGTAGTCATCGCCACTTCCGGTGGTCTGAGCATTTACAGCCCGGCCCAAGGTTCCTGGACATCCGTCACCAGAATGGAGGGCCTGGCGGAAAACCAAATTGAATCCCTCGCCTTCATGGGGGGTGGGGGGCTGGTAGTCGGCTATCAGTGCGGGGGAGCAGGTTTTTGCGCACCAGGAAGCGGATGGAAGAAATGGAATAACATGCAGGCCCCCTGGCACTGGGACGAAGGCAGGCGCATGTACCAGCCTGGAGAAATGTACGGCACAGGGCTGCCCTCCAATCTGTGCAATGCGGTGGCAGCCGCAGGAAACGGCGTATGGATAGGCACCAGCTGCGGGCTGGCGTGGCTCAATCAGGGCAAATGGCTCTATACACGCGGCAGGGATGCGGAGGCTAAAAACAAAGGCGTTTACGGAGGACTGCCTTCCGTCTTCCGCAAGACGGGCTTCCCTTCCGAACTGCCCAAGCCGGCTCTGCTGCCGGAGGATTACGTCACCGCTCTCTTTCCGTGCAGGGAGGGGCTATGGGTTGGCTTCCGCAAAGAGGGGGCCGCTTTATTGGACCCGGCAACGATGAAAATACTAAAGAGAGCATTAGTTAAACCCCGCAATGCAAGAGCCCGATGGGTAAAGAATTTCGTAACACTTCCCACCGGGGAAATTTACGCCTGTACCAACGGAGGAAGGTTACAGAAGATAGGAGAAACAAGAAAATTCCGCATACCTGAAGTTCAGGGAAAATTGCCCCCCACCCAAAGGATGCTCCCCTGCCGCAAATGGCAGAAGGGATAACTGAACAGGTTAATAGGGAAAAAGGCGCCAGAACAGGAATAATCTATGCCGGAGAAGACTGGGCGACTAGGGGGGATTGGTGCGGCCATTACGGACAGGACTCTGCTCTTCTTTGCGCCGTGAACGCACCACACAGCATAGAAATACACTCCACCAATTATCCAGACTGGTATTCCTCCGAAACGATCTGGAAAGACGAAAAAATTTATCAGGTGGACATCAAGGGGTATATGGGACTTCATACACGGAAGAACGATTATTTGAGAGCCTGGTGTCACTGGTTCAACAAGCCGGACAACCGCAATGTTCTTTATTGTCCGGAAACCGGTACGCGCACAGAGGCGGAATGGGATGATCACGGAGAAGTTTATGAACCCTCTTTTGATGGTCCCGATATATGGGTGGTAACCGACATCCCGGAAGGACTGCACGAAGTGGCCCTATATTTTTATAATCCCAACGGACGGGAGCAAAATGCCGGTTATCGGGACTACCTCGTGGAAACCAGGACATGGAAACCCTCTTATCCGGATCATCTCAATTTCCTCATATGGGCTAATAAAAAGGAATACCAGCAGAACCGTGACCGATTGTACAGCCTCTTCTTTAATAATCAGGAAAACCGGAAAAATGAAATTTTCAACCAGCAGAAAAAACCAGTGGCGGCGCGAACTCGCGTAAAAGACTTTTCAGGAAACGGCGTATATAAACGATTTCTGGTAAAAGGCCCGGTATCGTGCAGTTTTACAATCAAGCGGAATTCCTCGTTCAACACCATCGTCAACGGAATTTTTGTAACGAGGATGGACGGAAAATACGGAACCTTTCCCGTCCTGGCTCCTGATGATCCCTATATCCCTTCCCTTACAGGAATAGCAATAGGAAACAATCTCCCCATGGATATTCTTTCCCAGTGGAGCAAAGGAGCTTTAACCTACCTTCCCTCACCACAATCCTATGACTATGCAGAAAAACGGAAGCTCCAAGCATTCCGTGCCATGAAGCAATACCTGGATGAACATCCGGAAAATGAATCAGCAAAAAAACTGTCGCGCGTTTGGCAATTCAGACTCGCCCTTTGGGACCAGGAAAAAAGGCATGCTTTCGACGACGCCTGCAAACGTTCCTGGGCCTATCTGCAACGGAAAAACGTCATCTACCGTTCCAAGGAATGGCGCCCCCACAGCCCCAATGTTCTTCCTTTGGGAAAAGACGAGCTTTCCATCATGGAATCATTGAATATTAACTGGAAAGATTATCTGCCCGATTCCCCCAAACAACCTGAAAAAACTTGGGAAGAACTAAAACAGCTACTCAAGGAATACCACCAAAACACCCCCAACAACCATGCATCCCCATTTGATTCATAATTTACTGGCTATATCCGTTTTAACAATTTTTTCCTGGTCTTACGCCCAAGAGAATAAAGGACCTAAAAAAGTTGATTTTGACAGTAATAAATGGAAACCCTCCGATAATCTTACTATTGAAACCTTAAATAAAACTAAAAGAACATTTACTCTTAAGGCTGCCGGTGAAGGAGAAAAAAAATTTGAACAATTTGCCTATATATCGGCTACGGATAACAACAAGGAATCCTACAAAATAGCATGCAAGCATATTCCTGCTTTCCACAAGGAAACTAAAGCCACCGTGACTGCTAACATTGCATGGAGCCTCAAAGATAAAAACAAGGAAGACATCCAAAAAGAAAAAATCCAGTATTGGTCTCTTACCTATGAAGTTGATTTAAAAGACCTTGTCGGGAATAAACTAAATGTGGTATGCGCCTGTATGGAAGCTACTAAAAAAGATCCCGACAGTTCAAGTAAAGAGGAGAAAAAAAGGGGAGCCATACATTACGGAACTATTTATGATGCAGACATTGTTTTGGGAGTCAAAACAATGTCTTTCAACACCCATGTTGGTAAAATAGAGAATGATGCGTTTGATGTGGTTGACCAGGTCAAGGGTAAGGTCGTTAACAACACTCCTGAATTCAAAGACGGAAAACAAGTATCTCCAAGCACCATCGTCGTGTATCCGGTGGGTATAAAGCCAACTGTGAAAGTCAAATTGCAAATGATTTCAGAGCGTCTGACCCCCGATCAATTACAGGAATTGGACTGGAAGGCGGAAGCCGCCTCTCATCAACAAGAAGGAGAGGCAGAAAGCACCCCCCGGGAAAATATCCTCCCTGATTTAAAATTAGGAGATTCTGGAACTCTCAACAAGGAAACCAAAGACAAGATTCTATTCCTGGAAGGAGATTTTTCTCCCCAGAACACGTTAGGAAACACCATGGTGAGAGGAAAAATAGATCTGGATTGGAATTTGAAACTGGGAGAGGATAAAATTAAAATGAAGAAAAAAACGCGGTCACAAATTAATACTGCTTTTCGTGTCTTAAGAACTACGGAAATTGACCAGTCTGGCCCCGGTGATACTAAAATATGGCCCAAAGGCATTGCTGTCGCCGCAGACATTCTTCTAGAAAACCCTTGCTCCGACGAAAATAAATATGCCAAAATATTAACCAAAGCCATTTATGAAAAAAGTGTGTATCCAGATCCAATACAAAGACAATTTCATGTGATGAATTCTTCAGGACTTCCAGCAAATTACAATATTTATCTAGGGAAAATGATCAATATGAATTATAATCATGCCGTAAATCCTTCTAATGATCCCTCTAAAAATAAAAATTATATCAT
>JAJQCV010000109.1 GCA_021202525.1 Akkermansiaceae bacterium
TCGCCAGCAGCGATGCAACTCCCCAGCCCTAGAAACAGTGCTATAGGAACAAGGATAAATCTGATTGGTTTCATGGCAATGGAGGCGTGGGGTATTCGTCACTATCGATAACTTTAGGCGCCCGATGGTTTTTCTTTGCATCGAGCTTCTGCTTGTAAGTTGCCAAATTATCCTTCGCATCCGGGGCCAGCATCATCCAGCCTATTTGAGTCGCATCAAATTCCGCCACCCATCCTTTTATGTCGGTTTCTTTGAGTCCAGGCGAATGGTAGACGGTTGTTCCCGCGTAAAGACCGGTATGGTATCCATGCGTCCCGGATAAAAAAGCGAAACTCTCACTCGGCATGGCATAGGGAGTGCGGGGGCCTTCTCCCCTGATGGCGAATGGATCCAGGTCATAGGCTGCCCCATGAACCGTCATATCGTAAAGCTTGTGCAACCTTATTGCCGTACCAAAAGTTCCCGCGATATTCTCTCCGGTTGTGTATATCTCGGAAGGAAGGTGATCACTACCCGTGAATTGAGCAAGAACTCTTCGGCTGTCTCTGGCATAAACAATGAGCTTCCAGCCATCGGCATCCAGCACTTTTGACACGTTTTCGGCATTGGGACCGTCCGTACCGAAGTTGGAGAGCTTGTCTGCCATTGCTTGGTCCCCGCTGAGGAGATAACCGCATCTAATAACGCCAGCGGCAAAAGTGATACAGTTTCCCTTGGCACATTTTTCTATCATGCTGCAACATGCGTGACTGGGAGGGACAATGTAAGAGGGATCGTTTTTAACTTTTTTAGCCAATTCAATTGCTTCCACACCCTTAGTGGAATCCCAGACGAGTCCGAGGATGTCCACTCTATTCATTCCCTCATTCCCTACAAATCCATACAAATTCCGACCCCCACCCTCAACGAGGGGATCCCTGTTGATCCACCTGCCGTCTACAGGATTGAGGTGTCGATAACTGTAGTAAATAAGACCTAATTCGTCATCTGTATACTCACAGGAAAAGCGGAACATGCTGTTCTGGGCCACGTCTCCTTCTGCCGTAAGCATGCCTCCGAAGGGAGCATACTCGTAGCGGGCCCTTCTTGCCTGCTGACCGTCAAAAATGGAAGTGACGTTCTTCAGGGCGTCGTGCATGAAGAAAAGATGTCCGTCGGTTTCCGTTCCGTCCGTTTTCCAGCATGTCATCATCAGGATGCGCGTGGCTGTCGGTTCCGTCGGATCCCACAGGTAACTCTTTTCCAGTACGGGCTGGGGATGCATCAGATTTAGTTCCGCCACCTGCAGGTAGCCCCGGTACAGGTAATAAGCGTGGCTGACAGTTGTCCCGTTGACAAGTACCTTCTTCTCAAAGCGGCGCCCTTGATAGTCATAGCCGCAGGCCACGACGGTCCGGCCGTCTTCACTGGTGAAGGATACGGGCCTGTCATTGGCATCGTAGGATACATTCCAGATGCCCGTGGAGGTTTTCATCCTGGTCTGGTTGCCGTCCGCATCATAGAGGGGGTCAAAGGAAGCATCCGCCTTCATGATGTTCGTGTACTGATTGAGCCTGTTGGTACCGTAGGATATTTCCTCTTCCAGTTCACGGGCGGTCTTGCGGTTGCCGATGTTGTCGTACTGGTAGGCAAAGTTGACTCCATCCTGGAGCTGATCCCCTGTCAATTCACTTCTGCCGTTGTAGGTGAAGTTTCTCGTAGCTACCGCCGTAGCGGCATCCCAGGAGTCCCGGCGCTGGGTCGGGCGCATCAGGTTATCGTATTGATAGGCATGCCCGGCTATTGTGACGCCGCTCCCGGAGGTCTCATAGCCGATGGAGGCCAGGAGATGGAGCCTGGGGTGATATGTATTCCTGCGGACCATGCCGTTGGGATAGGACAATTGGCTGAGGAAGCCGCTGGTGTCATCATACTCCCACGTAAAAGGAGTATCCAGTTCTTCCATATTCATGCCAATAATGGCATCTTTGTGGCTATAGTCAAGATAAGAGTGCTGGACGGTGCGGGTACCAAGCATCAGGCGATATCCGCAGGGACGCCCAAAGGCGTCATACTCTTCCTGGATGCAGTTTTCCGCAGTCCCGAAGGAAGTGTCCTGGATCATTCTTCCATAGGCGTCATAGGAGAGCTCCCGAATACCTGAAGCGTCGGAAACGGAGATCATCTGCCCCAGGTGGTTGTAGGAATAGAGCCAGGGCTGGGTATCGTCACTGTGGGAGACGGAGGCTAATTCTCCGGTGGCCGGAACATACTGGTAAGTTGTCACAATACCTCTGGCCTTGGTGAGAGTTTTCAGGCGGTTGAGGGCATCGTAGGTTTTGGAGATGCACGAGCCGTCGGCATAGATCTTCTTCAATTCCAGACCTGTGGCATCATCATAGACCCATGTGGTAGTATCCCCGTCGGTTCGATTGGAGGGATCGGTGGTAATGTCCCCCTCATCCGTCCTGAAGGTGGTTAACGATGTCAAGCGGCCTGCCTCATCGTAAGCAAAGCAGGCCGGTTGGATGGCAGTACCGTATTCTGTCATCTTCCGTCCGCAAATATCGTAGGAATAGCAAGCGGTATCTCCCAGGGCGTTAGTGATGCAAATGGGAGAGTCACAATTAGAATCATATGCAATGGTGGTCACATTGTCCTGGGCATCAGTTGTCTTAACGGTGCGTCCGGCTAAGTCCGCTTCGGTGGTAGTAGCATTGCCGCGCGCGTCGATCTGCTGCAAAACTGTACCTGCAGAGATGAAGGAACGCTGCTGGGAGGAATGAATGCCTGAGTGATTGGTCTGGCTTGGAGTAAAATCATCTACAATAAGAAATTCGGCGATGATATCTGAAGTTGGAATACGGCTGAACCGGATGCGTTTGGTGGGAGCGGTATATTCCGTCCATTGAATGCTTTGCTGACCGTAAACGTCAGTCACAATCGTTTTGCTTTCCAGTACGGGGTCCAGTTGAGAGACTAGGGATTCTCCGGTTTGTGTGAGAGGCAGTCCCTCGGCATTATAAGTTGTGGAGGTTTGTATTTGGTAAATACCGTCTTCCCGGACCTGGTAGCATGAGGAGTTTTCCGAAATCCTGTTTTTAGCGTGATCATCCGGGTGTTGTTCATCCAGAAGAACAGTTTGCCTCACAATTGCTCCCAGTTCACTGTAAGCGGTAAGAGAGGGGGCCATATCCTCTGTTTGGGTACGTATGAGCTGGCCCTTGCTGTTGTAATCATTGCTGGTGACAATGAATCCGCCAAGAATGTTGGGGCGTTCTTGCCGGATGACCTGCCCAAAGCCATTTTCCAATGTGCGTAAGAGAACAGTTCCTTTGGAAAGAGTGATGGTAAGGATGCCTTCTTCTGTCAATTCAAATTGTGTTTCCATTTCCCGCTGGCCGGTTCCCCCCGTCCAGAGTACAGAGCCATCATAGTATCTTTTCGTGATGAGAGTAGCTCCTGAAGGTGTGGTGACGGTAGTGGTGAGCTGATTGTCACTGTATTCGGTTCTGGTCACGCGTCCGAGAGCGTCGTTTGTAGAGATGATTCTGTCCAAATCGTCATATTCCGTGCTTTCAACCGTAGTCATGGCGCCGACATCCCGGCGTGTGGAAATGACTCTTCCGGCAGCATCATGAATGTAGCCGGTGATGGTTTCGGGCGTGGTTTCCGTAGCAGAGCGGATGGTTTCCACCAATTGCCTGGCAGAATTGTAACCGTAGCTGGTTGTGATACCGTCTTCATCAGTCTCCCTCAGGAGGCCACAGCATGTCCACTCTGTCGTACTGGTTCTTCCATTGCCTCTTGTCGTTTTAATGCGACGGAGTTCTGCATCGTATTCATAGTCTTCCGAAGAAATCAGAGACCACTCATCTCCTGTATGGACGTATTGTTCCCTTCTGGTAGTCGTTCCATTTTCGGCGATGTATTGCACGCTCCGGGTACTTTGCCCGGAAACAATGCTTCCGTTTGCCTGGACAGTTGTTGCCACCTTGTGGACAGCCATATGCTCTGTGGTAGCTTCATAGGTATAGACGGTTTGGACGCCGTCAATGCCCTGGCTCATCTTCTGTCTTCCCCGGGCATAAGGGTACTGTGCTGCTTCCCCATAAGTCTCCGAGACGCTTGTATGAACCTGGTCGGAGCCCAAGGCCGTTTCCGTCACTGTGGTCCGGTTGACTTCAGGGCTATCTTCATAGGTATAGCTCCTTTGGCTTAGAACGGTTTCCGTTCCGTCCGGCGAGATAAGCACTTCTCTTTTTATTGCCGGCCTAAAATCATTGAAACGCAAATCAGCATACATCGTGCGGGTTCCGCGTTCTCCTCCTC
>JAJQCV010000081.1 GCA_021202525.1 Akkermansiaceae bacterium
TCGGCAATCATTGACACAGCCGCCGTTTTCCCTCCCGCGGAAGACGGCGGCTTTTTTATCTGAAGGACACCGCGAATTGTGACGATTTCTTAACCAGGATTCCCTTCCTCACAGGGGGGAGGAAAGGATATCACATCCATGTCGCCCGCCGCCAGCGGTACTGAAAACCGCCCCGGAGGAAGACGCAACACAACAGAAAAGACGCCATGAAATTTGTCGCCAAAATCCTGACAATCGCAGCCGCACTCAGCTCCCTGAGCATGGCAGCCAATCAAGTAACCGTTGACAGCAGCATCAAGCCGTACGTGCCCACCAGCGGCGTTTCCGGCAACCTGAGCGCCGTCGGTTCCGATACACTGAACAACCTGATGACCCTCTGGGCGGAAGGATTCAGCAAAAAGTACCCCAGCGTCAAAATCGGCGTTGAAGGAAAGGGTTCCTCCACAGCTCCGCCCGCCCTGACGGCAGGCACCGCACAGCTGGCTCCCATGAGCCGCACCATGAAGCGGGAAGAAATCGCGGCCTTTGAAGCCAAGTACGGTTACAAGCCGACGGAAATCAAGGTAGCCCTGGACGCCGTGGCTTTCTTCGTCAACAAGAACAATCCCATTCAGGCGCTTTCCCTGACGCAGGTCGACTCCATCTTTTCCTCCACCTTCAAGCGCGGCGGCTCCAACATCACCGACTGGGGCGATGCGGGCGTTCCCTCCATGAAAGGCAAGGCTATTTCCATCTACGGCCGTAACAGCGCCTCCGGCACGAACGGCTTTGTGAAAGAAATCGCCCTTAAGAAGGGAGACTACAAAAACTCCGTGAAGGAACAGCCCGGTTCCTCCGCCGTGGTGCAGGGCATCAGTTCCGACGTGCAGGGCATCGGCTACTCCGGCATCGGATACGTCACCTCCGGCGTCAAGACCCTCTCCATCGCGGAAAAGGGCGGACAGGTAGCGGTCCAGCCGTCTTACGACAACTGCATCAACGGCAAATACCCGCTCTCCCGCTACCTGCTGATTTACGTCAACAAGAAGCCCGGCGAGCCCCTGGACACCCTGACCAGGGAATTCATCAAGTTCATCGTCTCCAAGGACGGACAGGAAATCGTGACCAAGGACGGATACTATCCCATCCCCGCCAAGGTCAGCGCGGACGTCCTCAAGAGCCTTGAATAAACAATTTCCCTGAATAAACGCATGCCGGAGCAGGGTTGCGGCCCGCCAGGCCGGGCCCTGCTCCACACTCTCTCCGTTCGCCTGCCGTCATGAGCACATCTTCCCCCTCTCCGTCCCCTTCCAGAAAGCCCAAACCCGTTCCGCAACGCTTTCAGGTGGCGAAAACCACGCTGTGGTTTGACCGCATCATGACCAAGACCATCATCGGCGGAGGTTTTACCGTCATCGTTGCCGTTTTCGGCATCCTCTTTTTCCTTTTGGCCGTTACCATCCCCCTCTTTCAAGGCGCAGACGTGGAGGAAGGGCAGAGCCTCGCTCCCGCCGCCCAGGTCGCGGGAACGTGGGGGCTGGACCCCTCCGGCACGCAGCCCTTCGTTTACAACAACGGCAGGGACATTTTCTTTCTGAACAAGGTTTCCGGCAACCTGAACCCCGTACCCGTTGCCCTGCCGGACAACGAAACCGTCTGCGCCCACTCCTACAATTCATTCCTGTCAGCCTACCCCGTCGCCACGGAATCCGGCAAGGTGGGTGTCATTTCCGTTCACTCCGGCCTCAATATCCATGGCCAGGCAAACGCCCACGGTCCCGGCAAGGCCGGAACGGAAACCAGCCCGCTCCACCCCATGACGGAAAACGGCGCCGTTCCGGGCAGAATATCCGGCGTGGCTTATGCAGACGCGGGAGAGCGCAGGATCTTTTCCACGATCAACGAAACGGACCAGGGGCCGCGCCTCCTGCTGATGACACTGGAAGAATCCCGGGCCCTTCTCCATGAAGGGGAGTTTGTCCCCTCCGGATTCCACGACTTGACGGACCTTTTGGACGGCAGGCCCGTGGCCATGCTCCCCGGCAACTCGGGAGACAGCCTCATCGTCGCCACGGATACGGACAAGCTGCTTTACTTCGCCTACAACGAAGACTCGGAAACCTGGGAAAGGCGCCAGACCATCCCGTCCCCCCTGGGCGACGGAGAAAGGATGACCACAGTCAACTGGCTCTTCGGGGACATGTCCCTGGTGCTGGGCGGCGACAAGGGAAGCCTGAAAATCTTCAGCCTGTATCCCCACCCGCAGGCAGACGGCGCCGCCCTGCGGCTCTTTGGCGAAACCAAGAAGTTTCCCCCCTTGAACGGCCCCGTGCAGCATTACGCCGCCTCCGGCATCAACCGCTCCTTCCTCGTCTCCTCGCCGCACGCCCTGCGCCTGTGCTACGGCACCACGGCGGATATCCGCTGGGAAAGCGACCGGCTGGATTTTTCCCCGGTTCAACTGGCGGCCAATGCGGAACTCAACTCCATGCTGGCTACGGACGGCCAAGGCCGCGTCCACTTCTTCTCCATCAGGGACAGGCATCCGGAAGCGGGCCCCAAAGCGCTGGTCGGCAAAATCTGGTACGAGGGGTACGACTCCCCCAAATGGCTGTGGCAGTCCGTAGGCGGCACGGACGACTACGAATCCAAGCTTTCCCTGATGCCCCTGGTCTTCGGCACGCTGAAAGGCACCCTATACGCCCTCGTCTTCGCCGTACCCGTGGCAGTCATGGCAGCCGTTTACACGGCCCACTTCATGCCGCCCTCCGTCAAAAGGGTGGTGAAGCCCGTGATGGAAATCATGGCCTCCCTGCCCTCCGTGGTGCTGGGATTCTTCGGAGCGCTTTACCTGGCCCCCAGGATGGAGGACAAAGTGCCGGCACTGGTCTGCATGGCCATCCTCATTCCGTTCCTGGCCGCCCTCATCGCCTGGTTCTGGACCACGCGTCCGGTGGCATGGAGGAACAAATTCAGCAACGGCCTGGAATACATCGTCATGACGCCCGTCATTCTTCTCTGCGCCTGGTTCTGCTGGGAATACCTGGGCTACTGGCTGGAACAGCCCATCATCAGCCTTACCCGCGGCATCATGAGCCTGTGGGGGGCGGGAGACTTCCCGGCGGCCAGCTTTGCGGACCTGTGGCGCAACGGATTCGGCATGCCCTATGAACAGCGCAACTCCCTCGTCGTCGGGTTCGTCATGGGCTTTGCGGTCATTCCCGTCATCTTCACCATCTCCGAGGACGCCCTGAGCAACGTTCCCCCCTCCCTCATCGCCGCCTCGGAAGCGCTGGGCGCCAGCCGCTGGCAAATAGTCCGGACGGTGGTCCTCCCCGTAGCCTCAGCAGGCATCTTCTCCGCCCTGATGATCGGGCTGGGACGCGCCGTGGGGGAAACCATGATTGTTCTGATGGCCACGGGCAATACCCCCATCATGGACTGGAACATCTTCAACGGCATGCGCACCCTCTCCGCCAACATCGCCACGGAGCTGCCGGAAGCGGCGCAGGACTCCACCCATTACCGCGTCCTCTTCCTCGGCGGCCTCATCCTGTTCTCCATGACGTTCATCCTGAACACGCTGGCGGAAATCGTGCGCCAGCGCCTCCGCAAACGCTTCAACGTCGTCTGACCCCGCTCTCTTTCTCTCTCCCTCCTTCCTCTTCCATGAAACCGGATTTTACTCTCCCCTCTGCTCCCAGGCGCCCCCTGGGAGAAGCCAATATCTGGATCACCTCCATAGGCATTTCCCTGGGCCTCATCATGATCTTCGGCCTGCTGGGCATCATCCTTGTCAACGGCATGGAGGCCTTCTGGCCCAAGACAATCCATGAACTGACCCTATCTCCCGCCGCGGAAGGAGAAAAACCGTCCACCCTGTACGCCAGCATCACCAAGGACCAGACGCGCCACGTTCCAGCGGACCCCACGCAGCCCGGCTCCACGGCAAGGGACATCCGGGAATACCAGCTCTTCACCGGCAGCAAGGAAACTTACGGGCAATCCTACCGTTATGTGGACGTGCACAACATCTCCGCATCCTCCACGCCGGAAGGGCTTCTCTGCCTGGAACGCATGGAAGGAGGGAAGGCCCTGGTGAAGCCGCTGGAACTCAAGCTGGCCTCCGAAGAAACCATTCCGGCCTCATCCCCCGAGTTCATGAGAGCCTTCCGCCGCGCGCTGGGCCATGAAGCGGAACTGAGGGATGAAATAAAGGCCATAGACACCGGAAAAATAGGAGCCGTCAACACCAGGCTGGCGGATACGCGGCTGGACATCAAGGCCATTGAACGCTCCTACGACATCCGGGAGGAAAACGGCACCAAGACCGCCGCGCTCAAACAGAATCCCGTTGTCACGGATGTGGACAACCCCGTGGAAGAACTGGCCAAACTCAACGAAAAAGTGGCCCGGCTCAACGCCGAATACGAACAATACACGGAGGAAGCGGGCAAGCTCCGGGAGCAGCAGGGCCGCGACACGCTCGTCTATTCCCTGGGAGACGGGGAAAGGAAGGAAATCAGCCTGGACAAGGTGGTGTACGGCTACCTTCCGAACGACCTGGGCTTCTTCGGCAAGTGCGGCGTCTTCCTCCACAACCTGTACCACTTCATTGTGGATGACCCGCGGGAGGCCAACACGGAAGGCGGCATCTTCCCCGCCATCTTCGGCACCTTCATCATGACCCTGCTCATGAGCGCCCTGGTCACCCCGGTGGGCGTCATCGGCGCCATCTACCTGCGGGAATACGCCAGGCAGGGAACGCTGGTTCAGGCCGTCCGCATCTGCGTGAACAATCTGGCGGGCGTTCCCTCCATCGTCTTCGGCGTCTTCGGCCTGGGCTTCTTCGTGTACTACCTGGGCGGCACGATTGATGAACTCTTTTACTGGAAAAAACTGGCCGTGGACAACACGCCCACCTTCGGCACCTCCGGCATCCTGTGGGCCTCCCTCACGCTGGCCCTGATGACGCTGCCCGTCGTGATCGTCTCCACGGAGGAAGCGCTTTCCGCCGTGCCGCGCGGCCTGCGGGAGGCGGCCCTGGCCTGCGGAGCCTCCAAATGGCAGATGATCAAGCGCATCATCCTCCCCAGCGCACTGCCGGGCGTCATGACCGGCCTGATCCTGGCGATGGCCCGCGGCGCGGGGGAAGTAGCCCCCCTCATGGTCACGGGCGTGGTCAAGCTGGCCCCGTCCCTGCCCATTGACGGGGAAGGGCCGTTCATCCATCTGGAACGCAAATTCATGCACCTGGGCTTCCATATCTACGACGTAGGCTTCCAATCCCCGGACTCGGACGCTGCACAGCCCATGGTCTTCGCCACCACCCTGCTGCTCATCCTGCTCGTGGTGGTCATGAACCTCACGGCCATCCTCATCCGCAACCGCCTGCGCAAGAAATACGCGGCGTCCAGTTTCTGACGCGGAGGAGCCGCATTTGATCCCTTACTTCCACATCCCATGACTGAACCATCCGCCGCAGACGACGATCCCATCATCGAGGTAGAGGACTTCTGCTTCCACTACGGAGACAAGCAGGTCCTCTTCAACATCGGCATGACCTTTGAATCCAACAAGGTGACGGCCCTCATCGGCCCCTCCGGCTGCGGGAAATCCACCCTGCTCCGCAACATCAACCGCATGAACGACCTGATTCCGGAAGTGCACCATGAAGGGGACATCCGCATAGACGGCACCAGCCTGTACGATCCGCGCGTGGAAGTCATCTCCCTGCGCAAGCGGGTGGGCATGGTCTTCCAGAAATACAACCCGTTCCCCAAAAGCATTTATGAAAACATCGTCTTCCCCCTCCGCGTAGCGGGGCGCAACAGCCGCGCGGAACTGGATGAAACGGTGGAGCGCAGCCTGAAAGGAGCCGCCCTGTGGAATGAAGTAAAGGACAAGCTGCATGAAAGCGCCTACGGCCTTTCCGGAGGGCAGCAGCAGCGCCTGTGCATCGCGCGCGCCATTGCCAACCGTCCGCAAATCCTGCTGATGGACGAACCCTGTGCCGCCCTGGACCCCATCGCTACGCTGAAAATCGAAGACCTGATGGAAGACCTGAAAAAAGACCTTACCATCGTCATTGTCACCCACAACATGCAGCAGGCCACCCGCATCGCAGACAACACCGCATTCATGTACATGGGCCGCCTCGTCGAATACGGGCAAACGTCCCAAATCTTTACCAATCCTGGGGAAAAGGAAACGGAAGCCTACATCACGGGCCGTTTCAGCTGATCCCGGCAATCCTCACTCTTTCTTCCACCATCATGACACCATCCCCCGGCAACCACATCCTTCCCCACTACGATCTGGCCCTGAACAACATCCAGACCCGCGTCAATTGCGTCTGCGAAAGCCTGCTGGAACACATGGCCGTACTGGAACATGTCATCTCGGATTCGGACATGAACGGAGCCAACGGCATCATTGCGGACGATGAACTGCTGGATGAAGAAACGCGCCAGCTTCTTTCCCTCTGCTCCGCCGTCCTCATCCAGTTCCATCCCCTCGGCTCCGACCTGCGTCTGGTCCTCTCCCTCTCCCGCTGTACGGACAAGCTCCGCGAATGCGCGGAGGAAGTCGCCAACATCGCCCGGCATGCCAAGGCTTCCATCAAGCGGCAGGAATCCCTTGCCCCGGATATCGTCTTCCCCCTGCTGAACATGGCCGTCTCCGAATTCAGAGACGCCGTGGAAAGCCTGAAAACTCAGGACATGGAAACAGCGCGGGAAGTGCGCCTGCGCGACAAGAAGCTGGACAAGGCCCACCGCAAGGCCCTGGGCAGCCTTGTCACTCCGGCGGAAGCGGAACAACCGTCCCTCAACGTCAACCTGCTTTTCATCATCCGTTCCATCGAGCGCATCGGAGACATCGCCAAAACCATCGCCGCCACCGTCGTTTTCCTGAAGGAAGCCACGGACATACGCCATGGGCGGCACAAATGAGCCTCCCCAAAACAGAAACGCCGTCCCGTCCGGAGGCCGGGCATGGCGAAAAACCTCACCCCGTCAAACGAGCCTCTTCCCAGTCATTCCGCCTTGCTCACGCTGAAACAGTACACGGCAGGGTTGATCAGAGCGAGGGGCAAATAAAACAGCGCAAAGGACAGGGAGCCGCCGTACAGGATCAGGATCACGGCGGACAGCAGGAACAGGACGGCTATCTTGACACTCCGCGTCCAGGTGAGCCGGTGCACCAGCCAGATCAGAGCGGCACACACAAAACCGATGATGATTCCTAGAATCCCTCCCATGGTCAGGAATTCGATATAACTGGAACAGAACTGGTCCAGCCACCTTACATTGTCGGGAGTGGGCGGATTGCTCCCCCATGCAAAAACTCCCGGAGGGACAAGACCCCACAACAGCACGGAAAAAAGTACCAGGCGGTCTGTATTGAGACGGTACGTCATGCAAAGATACGGTAGCCGCCCTCCTGGGGGATAACAAGCGAAATCGGCCCTTTCCTTTTATTCAGTCATTACCGGAAGGAACAGCTATTTCCAATATTTCTTATTTATCATCAATTTTTTAATTACATCATATATTTGTTAGATTGCAAATTAATCCATATTTTATAAAAATTATTTGTGGACAATGGAGAAAAAAACTCCTTAATGAAATTAATCAGAGAGTTTTTCCATCCCATGACCAGTTCGTTCCTTCCCCTGAAATGGACCGTGTATCTGATTGGATTAGCCACTTTGCCTCCCATCCAGGCAGAGGAAGAAGACACGGGAGCCCTCCAAATCGAATCAACGGCGGATGAATTATCAGCCGATATTCATATTGCAAGAGAAGAGGGGAAAGAACCTCCCAGAGATGAAGCGGACGACAGAAAGCGGACCAGGCTGGGCATAGGAGAATCCGTGGACCTTCTTTTGACAGGAAAAGATTCCCTCATCGGAAATATTCAAAAGATCAAATGGACCATTCTGAAAGGAGAAAATCTTGGAGAGCTGGATGAAGAAATGGGCAACCCCGTCAAACTCAAGCTCAGCCCTTATTCCGTTCAAGGAGGAAAAGTGGTCGTCCAGGCCACGACCGAACACAATACGGTTAAAGAAAAAGAATTTACAGTCGTTGTTCCGGAAGTCGATATCGATAGCCATCAAAAAGTTACCGCCCAGCATGCCAAAAATCCAAAGACGGGGGAAAGAGGGTATGATGAATGGAATTTCGAAGCTTTCCCCACAGAAACGGGATGCTCTGCCAAGCTTGAAATCACTCTCCACCCCACGGATGTGAGTTTTCACAACGTGGAAATGCTGGAAACACATTTAAAAAACATTCCCGACCCTCTTCCCGAAATGGGAAGCGAGCACAAGCCCCTGCCCATTTGGAGCAATGTCAATAACCGGAATGTATTTATCGACAATATCGGCTCTCCCAAACCCATGAGCCAGTGCAAGAATCTGCCCCAGGAGTGGACATGGGTCAGCAAATTCAGCACCAGCCGCATGTCTGAACCGCTTCTGGACGTCACCACGCAGCACCAGCGCTTCCTGTTTACATGGTCGGCCCCCAATGAAGAAGGAGTAACCATCAAAATTACCAAATTCGGACGCGGCGTTGAACGCACAGCTATCAAAACGCAATATTATACTCCAAAGAGAAAACCGGAAACCCTGACCAAATTCTTATGAAAAGCCTCCTTGCATGTTTATCCTGCAGCCTGTTGTCCCTTTCTTCCATTCAGGGTGCTCCGGCAGTATTGAATCCAAACGTAGAAAAACCGCCTTATCCCGATTTTATTAAACATTCGGAATATTCCGCCTGCGGGCTCAAGGACCTTTTGGACCAGGGCAGGCTGGAAGAGTTTTACAAAAGATCAAAAAAACTATTGAAAGAAAATGGCAGGATTCAGGACAAAAACACGGAGCAAGTTCAAAACGACTTGTGGACCTTTTATTACATTGCGGCAGCGCCCCTTTTCCCAATTGACTCATCTCCGGAAGCTTCAGCTTCCTGGAGAGAGGACAAAACCTTGGATTACGACGTCAAGACAAGCGCGGTCCGGTATATGGCCACCCAGGATACAGGCCGGCTTGCAGCCGTACTGCCCATCTCACGAGAGAAAATTTCCGCCCTGTATGCCCTTTACACCGCCAGGATTCTTCACAGCATCAAACAAAGTTATGATCCGGACCTGGGAGAAAAACAAAAACGGCAGCGGCAGGAAGAGGAAGAAAAAAACAGGCTTCTTTACCGTGACCGGAAAATCGACATGGACCAGGCCAATGTCAGATCCATTCTGATTCACAATAGAATCAGCATTCAGGATTTACGCAACAATGCCGCCAAAATGCGTACGGATTCCCTGGAAAAAACATTTGTAAATTTACTGGTAGAATACTTTCCGGGGAATGCGGCCCAGGTAAGGAAATATATCAAACTGGCCGGATATTCCGACAAGGAAATTCCCGACCTGATCGACCGCACCGCTGGACGTGAACCCAAAACGGAATTCCTGTACAAGGGAGCGGGCAGAAAAAACAGAATGCGCCCTTGACGGGATGAGGTATTCAGGAAAAGCCCGGCGTTCCTGATGGAATGCCCGGCAGGGCAAACGCCGGAAACCTGGTTTTTCAAGCAGAAAAGAGACAGCCCTGAATTTCCGCAAGCGCAGAAAACGGCTCCCGTTCACAAGGGAGCAAAAGAAGAATCTCCCGCCCCATTGACGGCGATGCCATCTATTTCCACCAGCCAGCCGGGACGGCAAACCGGAGCCTTCAACAGCAGGTGCGGTACCTGTGCCAGCGGAGAATCCATCAGCGCACACTCGACCACATGCCGGTCCGCCCAGTCCCGCAAATACACAACGGCCTGCTTCAGGTCGGAAAGTCTGCCGCCGCTCCGTTCCATCAGCACATGCATGTTTTCCAGGGTACGCAGCGTCTGACGCGCCACATTTCCGGGATGAACAATGTTCCCCGCCGCATCAATGCTGGCCGTTCCGGAGATGAAGTAATGGGAGCGGTCACCGTACACGATGCGGGCGCCGCGTTCAAAAGCCACCCGGTACAGGTGCGTGGGAGAAAGGTAGTCCGGAGCTTCCATGTACCTGACCTGCCCCGGCTTCAGCCCGACAATGCCTAGGCTGTCCATGTGCAGCAGGCGCCCCGGCGTTTCCGTACAGCCCTCAATGCCGGTGCTGGCGATGTAATGGCTCTCCGGGCTCAGTCCGTAACGGTCAAAGCTCTCATTGCGGCCTTCCACCAGCCCCCGATAGTTGTTGTCAATATCCCGGCAGTAAATCCAGGTGCGGTGGACCATAGCCGGGACGGTTCCGCCCTGCGCGGCGGCCACACGGTCCAGCCAGCGGAATTCCTCGTGCATCTGGCCGTGGGTGCCGCGTGCGCCAGCCGCGCGCCTGCCGGCCAGAACCATGCGGCACTGTTTCCTCCGCGCCATCAGCACTGTTCCTTCTTCCGTTTCCTCCTTTCTTTTTTCCAGCATGCCGCCCAGATGCCATGCCTCCAACGCTACGCGGGAACCGTTTGCCGGGGGCTGCCCTACGATGGAAACATAGGAACGACGTCCTTTCACCATACGGCGCAGCAGTTCCGCCTGCCGCGCAGGATCGCTGACATGGAAGCGCAGCAGGAACTCGTCTCCGCCGTCCCCACCCGATTCACGGTACCTGTCCATCAGGGAATGCAGTTCTTCCTCAAAGCTTCCGCCCGGTTCCGCAGTCATGCAGAAGAAACGTTCCGCCGCTCCGGTTCGATCGTCCCAGAGGGATATTTCCCTTGATTTTCCAGCCATGCCTTCCCTTTCTCCCCCTTAAAGGGATTGTACGTAGTTGACCAGGTCTTCCAGCTCCCTGTCGTTCAGACTGCTCGTTTTTCCGCGGATATCTCCCCGGTTGTGCACCGTGACGGCTTCCCGGACGGTTTTCGCGCGGCCGTCATGCAGATAGGGGGCGGTGCGCCAGACTTCCACCAGGGAAGGAACCAGGATTTTCCTGCCTTCATCCAGCCCTTTCGCCGTTCCCGCAGCCACCAGCTCCTTGGTCGTGAAATACGGATGGAGATGGCATTGGACGCACCCGGCCGTCTTGAAGATTTCCTTGCCCCGGCGCGCGGATTCCGTGAGAGAGCCGCGCTCCACGCCGGGCGCGTGGCACTGGGCGCACCCGGTTTCCTTCGTCTGCGGGCGGGAAGGATGGCCGGCCATCAGAAACGGACTGGGGACCTCCTTCATGTTTTTCAGGTATTCGTTGACGCACACCGCCAGGTCTCCGTCCGGCTCCATGAACTGAATGTGCACAAACCCCGCCGTAACGGCCACTTCCGCAGACGCACGCACGCCCAGGCTCATCACGGGGCTTGTCCGGTGGGAGAGAAACATGGTGCGCGTGTTTTTCGGATTGCCCATGCCGTCGTTCAGCAGGTCCCAGTTCAATCCGTCCACACGGGCGTCCGGGTGGCAGGTGGCGCAACTCTGCCACCCCTGGAAGCAATGGGAGGCGTCGTTGAAGTACTGTTCACCCAGCCGTTCCCTGGAAGGACGGTATTCCGCGTTCAAGGGAATGTTCCGGGGGACAGCGTCCGCCTTGAGCGGCACCTGCGCCAGCGTATCGGAGAAATATCCTGTTACATAAACGTTTTCCCCGTCGGAAGCCAGGGCGCGGGGACCGTTCAAAGGCAGACGGACGCGGGTGCGGATGTCGTGCAGGAATCCCAGCCTTTCGGACACGGGGTTCCCTGTTCGGTCCTCCTTCTTCATGCGCGCCAGCAACGCGGGAAAATCAATGACGGAGAGTTCATGCGTGCCGGCATGCGTGACGAGCAGGCGGCTTCCGTCCGGGGAAAAGAGCACGCCCCACGGATTGGCGGCCCCCGCGTCCGGATCGTCCAGCAGGACGGGATGCGGCCTGTCCGGACATGCCGTGTCCATGATGGTCACGGCATTCGTGTTCATCCAGCCCCGGTCCAGCTGCGTCGTCGGCACTTGGTAGCGGCTCAGCACGTGCGCCACGGCCAAGTAGCGGCCGTCCGGGCTGACGGCCATGCCCCGCACGCCCTGCGTTCCGTTGGCCAGGGGGAAATGAACCGCCTTCCCGTTCTCAACCAGGGTCAGCGCCGCCGCAGTGAAGTCCCCGTCCGCCGCGCCTGCGGGCAAATGGTTGGCCGCCCATATTTTCTTTCCGTCCGGTGAGACGGCCAGGGCCACCGGTTCACGGGAGGCAGACCAGGAATTCAGCACTTTTCCGGAAGAAGCGTCCATTTCCACGATTTTGGAATCGAATCTGGCAGCCACATACAATTTACCATTGCGCACCACCGGAGACATGGGCGTATGCCCTGCCGGGAAGGCTCCCTTCACGGTTCCAGTGTCCAGATCGACCACTTCCACCACGCCTTCGGGGCCGCCTTCCGCCACATAGGCGGTATTTCCGTCAATTGCCATGCCATTGGGCTTTCCGGACAGGCAGATGCTTTTCACCACTTTCCCGGAGCCGGGGTCCACCAGTTCCAGCTTTTTGCTCTCATGCCCCAGAACGGCGGCCAGTTTTCCATAAACCTTGATATCCACCGGCGCCACGGGACCACCCCCGGAGTCCGGTTCCTGCCTGCATGAGGCAAGGGCCACCAGGCAGCAGGCTGCGGCAAAAAAAGAGGGAAGCATATGTTTTATCTTCATGGCAGTCAATCAGTCTTCAATAATCACACGGAAACCCACGTTGTACACGGGACGCCAGCCGGGATACCCCCAGCGCCAGGAGGACGTGGCCCGTCTGGGGCGGTCATACCAGGAGCCGCCGCGCACAGCGCGAGGAACACGGGAGTCCAGGGTCCCGTTGCGGCCGTCCTTCCCGTTCCATGGATAGGGCCTGTATTCCGAACGGGTCCATTCCGCGGCATTTCCGATCATGTCGTACAGCCCGTAGCCGTTCGGCCTGTAGCTTTTCACGGGAGCCAGATGCAGCGTTCCGTCATTGAATTTCTCATCCCTGGGCACAAAGTCCCAGAAACGGTTGGGGTTCCTGATCGGCTTGGGGTCCACGCCGGACACGGCCAGTTCCTTCAGCGTCACGTCTCCCAGGTTGGCATAGGAGGAAAAATCGGAATCGCGGCCGCCGAAGAAGAAGTCCGTTTCCGCCCCGCCCCGCGCGGCATATTCCCACTGCGCCTCCGTGGGCAGAGTCACCTTTTTACCGGTTTTTGCGGAAAGCCAGCGGCAGAATTCCATGGCCTTCGTCCACGGCACCCGTATGGCCGGGAATTGCGGATTGGCGTCCATGTCGTACCCGGGCCTGACTTGGTCCTTGTAGTGCATGTCGTACCAGCCGTTGAGGTATTCCGGGTCAAATTGGCGGTATTGTTCCAGGGTCACTTCGGCTTCTCCCATCCAGAACGGCTTTTCCATCCGCACTCTGGCAACGGGTTTTTCCGCGGGGGTTTCCAGCTCGCTTCCCATCTTGAATTCTCCCGCCGGAATGCGGCGGAACGCCATGTTGACGCCGTTCCCCAAATCCAGCGCCAGCGTTTCATTCTGCGGGGACGGAACGGGTATGTTTTCCCCGCGTAGCGAAGGAACGGAGCGTCCGCTATGGGACACGTTCGCCCCGGCATCCCTGCGGAAACGGGAATCCTTCATGGTCACGTAGTTCCGTTCCACTCCGGAGAACATCCTGTGCAGATCATAGCGGCGCTTCAGCAGGTTTTCATTGCGTTCTCCGGGCCATTCGCCCAGATAGGGAGCGTTCATGTCCATCCAGGTCACCAGGCGGTTCCAGTCTTCCTCAGGCATGACCACATGATGATGCCCTTTTTTGAGCAACTGGTAGAGTTCTGACGTATCCGCGGCAAATTCCGTGGGGGCCAGCCCCAGATAGTTCCCTTCCGGTCCGTTGCGGCGCACGTAGGGATGCAGGTTCCAATAAGCCACGGACCCCGGCGCCGGAGCGCCCTTGACGGCCTCCAGAGTCATGAAATCCGGCACTCCTTCCCTGCTTTTGCTTTCCGCGGAATGGCAGCGGATGCAATGGCGGTCCAGCACCGGCTGCACCTCATTGACGAAGGAAAACGTGCGGGCCGGCCCATACCACGGGACAATGTCCGCAGGTTTCTGCCGGGAAGCCATGACCGGCTTGGCCGGAGGCGCGGCGTTCTGCTGCTCGTGACAGCCGATGCAGCTCAGGGTTTCTCCCGGCATGGCAGTGAACCAGCTCCGCATCAGGGCCAGCGCGCGGCCCTGCCCGTCCAGCACCTGAAGGGTCAGAGGCTGGTTGGCGGGAGCCGTGAAGATGGCGGACCCGTCCGGATTCACGGGCACCGTTCCATACAGCACCTTCAGGTCCCAGTTGCTTTCCATGCCCATGGCATAATGACTGCCCGTGTCCCGCGGGCTGTATTCCGACATGAATACGCGCAAAGACCTGGCTTCACCTCTGGGCACGCCCTCCATGGCGCGGCCGCGGTACACGTCGGAAATATACACCGTGGCCGTTTTGCCGTCCGGCTTCACGCGGTCGTGCAGCACGGGGGGCTTTTGCCGCGGCCTCAAGGGGGCAGGGTCGGCATAAATGAAGTAGGAGGACGCCGTCAGGGGAACGATGTTGTCGTACACGTCGCACCAGACCACGTTGGTTACTCCCCCCTTGCCGGACGGAGCGGAAACGGCCAGGAAGGATTCCGCATTCAACGGGTACGGCTCCGCAAAATAGGGCGTATCCAGTTCATCCACCAGCCTGTCCTTGGTGACGTTTTCCACGGGCTTTCCGTAGCCCGGAATTTTCTGCACCGCACCCGCGGTAGCCGTCCGTCCCCGGTTCACGTTGAAGAGAACGAGTTCCCCCAGCCTCCGCACGCCGTGATGGCCGCTGACAATGCCGGCAAACATGCCGGGCCTGCCGGGCAGGGGCCGCGCATTGAACAGGCTGTTGGGCCAGTAAGAGTTGGAGCCGTAGTATTCCTTCTGGTCGCTGCCGTCCGGGTTCATGTGCATCAGGATGCGGCTGAAGTAATGGGCGCTTTCCGTGTATTCCCAGCGCAGGAACATCACGCGGCCGTCCGGGAGCACCGTCGGGAACCAGTTGTTGTCCTGGTCGAAGGTGAGCCGCCGCGTCGTCTTTTTCTCCCGGTCATACAAATGGATATTTCCCACGTAGTCCTGACCGGATACGCAGGGCACCCCCTGCATGCCGGACGTGTTGATGAAGATGATGCGCCCGTCCGGCAAATAGCAGGAGTTGTAACTGTCCGTATCCGCAGGCATGTGGGCGGTCAGGTTTTCCTTCCCGCCCGTCTTCAAATCCAGTTCAAAAACGTCCCAGGGCCGCTGTTCCTTTTTTCCGAAGCGGTTGCCCGTAAACATGAGCCGTTCCCCGGAAAAATCCAGTTCCAGATGCCCCATCCAGCGGTCGTCCTCCAAAAGGCGGGCCGCCGGGGAAGAGGAAGACGTGCCGCTGAATTTCACGATGCCGCTGCGGTACACGCGCCCGGGCCCCGGCATGCTGCTGATGCCCTGCCAGTTGGCCGGGCGATCATGGTTGAAGGTGCTTCCGCCGGACGGGTTGAACCGCCGCACCGCCACCCATTCCCTGACGGAATCCTGCTCCGGCAGGGAGTCGATCAGAGCCTTTTTGCGCAATTCCACCAGTTCCCTCAGGATATCCTCCTGATCGCGTTCCGCCTTTTCAATCCACGGCTGAAGAGGCCCCAGCTTTTTTTCCCAGGCATCAAGCCGCGCCAGGAATTTGTCGGCATCCGGATATCGTTCTCCATATTTTTCCCGGTTGCGGGCGACGGCACGGCGGATGGCCTCCGCATCATAACAGGCAGCCAGCTTTTTCAGTCTGAGGAAGCGGATTTGCTTCAAAATGGCGTTTTCATGCTTCATCAGGTCATTCCATGAAGAGAGGGGACCCGCCTGCTCCACGGGAAGGGAAAGAATTTTAGCCAGGCTTGCCCCCGCCATTTCCGCATCCGGCCACGCCCGGAACACCGGAGCCAGCATCACCATGGCATCCCCATAGTCGTCAGCGGCTTCCAGCCCGGGAACAGACGCCACATAATCCGCCGTACGGGTCCATAATTTTTTCATCCATTCATTCCCGTCCTTCTCAGATGCGGGGAGGGGAATTCCGGATAAATCCCGCAGCCACGGCTGCAATCCGGCAGCCTGGAGCACGCCGGAGCACATCACGGCACAGCCCAGGAAGGAAAGGCGGAGAATGGAACAATAGTCAAACATGGCACACAGTTTTACATACTACGCACAGCACCTCTTTTTTCCTTCACCTGGAATTATATTTCTCTCCCGGACACCCGTTTTACTTTTAACCCGGGTCAATAAGAACAAACAGGCAAGCACAGCGGATTATCAATCCGGATGTCAATGCGTTTTTTGAAGATGAGACCCTTAATGATTTATGAAAGGAGAAACAGGGCAGTAATATTTCCCCAGAAAAACAATCTGCGGTAATGAGTGAACCCAGGCAAATTCAAAGAGAGAATCTGGATATCCCCGTTATCCGGATTGATAATCCGCAGAATAACCCTGTCCTATGCGGAAATATACGAATATTCACCACATTTCAATTTTAAATTCATGAAAAAGACACTGCTTCTTTTCTCCTGCATCGCCATGTTCGGCAGCCTGCACACAGCCCGGGCCGCAGGGACACTGATATGGAATATGTCCTTTACCGGGACTTCCGGCTCCCCGAACGCGGACAATATCGTGGTAACGAACGGCAACGGAGCTTCCTATTCCGGCATCACGCCGTCCTTCGACGGCGGCTCCGTCACGGACGGCATTTACAATTCCAGCGGTTCCCGCCTGACCTTTACGGATAATTCCTCCCCCCTTTCCTTGAACAATAGTTTCAGCTTTGTCGTCAAGGCCAGCCTGAATGGGGTAGGCACTACCAACTGGCCCGTCCTGTTCGGCCTGGGGGAATCCAGCAGCTGGAATTTGAAGGTCAACTACACCAAAGGCGCCAACGCCGGCTGGGGATTTGCGCCGGAAGGCTATTTGCTGAGTGAAATGACTTCCACGCCGGGCACCGTTGTCCAGGGGGTGGAACAAACCTTCATCATCACCGTGAACGCGGGTGCCAATGACGGCGTTACCCAGACGGGGACCTCCATCCTGACCCTGTACCTGAACGGACAGGCAATCGCCACTGCTACGCTGGCTTCCACCAACAGAACAGACGAAAAGCTGGACACCTTTTCCCTGGGCGGACGCCCCCTTAACGGAAATAACAATCAGACAGCCGATTTTTCCAATGTCCAGCTCTATCAAGGCGTCCTCAGCGCAGAACAAATCGCCGCACTCAGCGTTCCGGAGCCGGCTACCGCCACTCTCGGACTGGCGGGACTGGCTTTTCTGGCATTCCGCCGCAGAAGGCGGCAGGGATGAATTGATTTCCAAACTCTATTTCCACAACGGATATTCCGGCAACGGGATATCCGTTTTTTGCGGTCCGAGCCGGGAACAGCACCAATTCCAACTTCATGAAGAGAGAACGGGCCGAACGCCTATTATTACAGAAACTTCAACCTGATTTGTATCCCAAGAACAGCTCGTCCTCAAACCTCCATGCCCAGATTTTTTTCATGTCCGGGTGGAATTCATTCCCCCATTTTTCCAGTTGCTGGGCTGCCGACATTAATGTGCTGCCGATCGGGATAAGGGAATATTCCGAATGGGGAGGAAGCTTTGCATAAATCTTTTTTGTCTTATCATCAGTCCATGAAACATCCAGCAAATACGATTCTCATGATTTATGCCCAAACGCAGGAAAATGTGGGGTAAATCATTGGATGCCGAACCTCTCCGTAAAAGACGTTTCCAAGGGATATTATCTGAAAGCACAGCTTTTCCGAATGGCGGCCCCCGAAAGCTTCCAGAAGGCCGTAGAAGTTCCGGTTTCCATGAGCATTGGGGAAAGGAAGGTGAAAAAAGGCATCAGGGACCGCAACGCCATTCAGGCACAGACAAAAGCGGTGCTTGAAAAACTTCCCCCACTGAAGCAGAACGGCCGATCCCCGGTCCGAGGCAGCAGGGACCGGGTCCATGATTTCCCGATCATGCCCGTATCAGGCGTCTTCCAGCCTCCGGGGACGGAGCAGATAGACCTTGTCCCGGCGGCGGACCTGTTCGGGGGCCACGATGTACACGGTTTCCCCTTTTCCAGCGGATTCCACGGGAACCATGCCTTCTTCCGTTTCCTTCCGCATGGCCTTTACCTCCACGCGGACGGCTCCCGTCGTGGGGCCGGCAATGAGAATGGTCTGGCCTGTAGAGAGTCCGCCCGCCTCCAGGCAGATTTCCGCCACCCCGTTTTTCCGGTAGAAGTTGCCGACCCTGGCAATGTGGATTTTCAGCAGGGAGGCGCGGCTGTTCGCAGAGCCGCTCCATTCCCCCCATTTTACGCCCAGATAGTAGCCGCCTTTCCAGAATCCGCGGTTAAAGACGGATTCCAGCCGCTCCATCCACGCATCCGCCCTGTCCGGAGAGAAGCTCCCCTCCAGGCAAGCACGGGCCGCTTCCCGGTACACGGAGGTCACCGTCCGCACGTAGTCGGAGGAACGCCCCCGGCCTTCCAGCTTCAGGACGGAGACTCCGGCGTCCAGAATCTGGTCCAGCACCTGGACGGTACAGAGGTCCCTTGGGGACATCACGTATTTGTTGTCAATCACCAGCTCGTTGTCTGTTTCTTCATCCGTCACACGGTAGGCGCGGCGGCAGTTCTGGAAACAGGCTCCGCGGTTGGCGGAAGAGTTGTAGGCCGCCAGGCTCATGTGGCATTTGCCGGATACGGCCACGCACAAAGCGCCGTGCGCAAAGATTTCCACCCGGAGAAGATCGCCGGAAGGTCCGCGGATATCTTCATCCCGGATGCCGTCAATGATACGCCCGATCTGCGCCAGCGTCAGTTCCCGGGCCAGTACAACCACATCCGCATACTGCGCGTAAAACCTGACCGAAGCCATGTTGCAGACGTTGGCCTGCACGGACATGTGCACCTCCAGACCGATGGAATGCGCGTGGGTGATCACCGCCAGGTCGGAAGCGATGACGGCATCCACTCCAGCGGCTTTAGCGGCGGCACACAGATTCCGCACCGCCTCCAGTTCCTCATCATATACGATGATGTTCAGCGTCAGGTAGGCTTTTGCCTCCGCCTCATGGCAGCGGGCCACGATTTCCGGCAGGTCTTCCTCCGCAAAGTTTGCCGTGGCGCGGGAACGCATGTTCAGCTTCCCTATGCCGAAGTACACGGAGTCCGCACCGCCCTGAAGTGCAGCGGCCAGGGATTCGAACGAACCGGCCGGAGCCATGATTTCTATCCGGGATTGAGGGGACATGGCAGAACGGTTCAAAGCCCCCCGGATTCCTCCATCAGGATGACGGCAATCCTTCCCTTGGGGAAGCATTTAACGATGGACATGTGGATGTTGCACAGGCGGTCCGGAGAGTTGCAGTCCGCACAGGTTCCCGTGTAGATGCAGGGAGTTTTGAAGTCCTCATGGCGCCTGGCGTTCAGCGGAGCGATGCGGCGAATACGTTCGCGCGCCTCTTCCGGCGTGGCGACCAGCTTGTTGGCCCCGGCCAGCAGGATGACATGCCGGGGGCCGAAGGCCACCGGAGCCACCCGGTTGCCCACCATGTCCACCCAGTGCAGGGTTCCCTTCATGCTGACGGCGTTGATGCCGGTCAGGAACAGGTCCGCCGTCATGCCGCGGCGGCGGATTTCCCATTTTTCCTCCCGGTCCATGTCCGGAACGAAACCGTCGTAGAATTGAATATCCGGGCTGGCATTCAGTTCATCAAGAATTCCTGTGGCCTTCAAGGTCATGGAATCCCCATAGGAGGCGGACGCCGGGTTGAGCTCCCGCACCAGACCGCGCATCAGGTCTGCGGCTTCCTTCAGGCCAGGAACCACAAAGCTTCTGAATCCGCGCCGTTCCAGACGTTTGGCGCATTTTTGCAGGGAAAGAGGTTCTTCCATAAAAAACGATGGATGAAGAACCCCGCGCCGGGGCATTCCGGAGCGGGGTTCCTGTAGGTTTTATTCTTCCGCAGGGGCTTCCGCTTCGGGGGAGGGTTCCTCTCCCGCGGAGTCGGCGGAGACTTCCCCGTCTTCGGCCCCTTCCATTTCTTCCTCGTCCTCATCGTCCGGAATAACGATGGAGATGTCCTGGATGGCCTCTCCGTCATTCAAAGTCATCAGCTTCACGCCCTGGGTAGCGCGGCCCGTTTCACGAACGGTCGCCACCTTGATGCGGACGGACTGCCCCGCCGTAGTCATCAGCATGAGTTCATCCTCATCGGAGACGACTGTGGCGGATACCACCTTACCGGTCTTGTCCGTGCAGTTCATGGTCTTGATGCCGGTGCCGCCGCGGCCCTGCGTGCGGTATTCGTCAAAGGAGGTGCGCTTGCCGAGTCCGTTTTCAGAGGCCACCAGCAGGGTTTTCTGCGGGTCCACGATGGCGAGGGCCACCACATAGTCCCCGGAACGGGGACGGATGCCGCGGACGCCGATGGTGTTGCGGCCCTGCGTGCGCAGGTCGCTTTCCGGGAAGCGGATGCTCATGCCGTCGTGCGTGACGAGCACAATTTCGTTTTCCCCGGTGGTCAGTTCCGCATTCACCAGACTGTTGCCTTCTTCCAGGTTGATGGCAATGATGCCCGCCTTGCGGTAGTTGACAAAGTCGTTCAGGCTGGTCTTTTTGACCGTGCCGTCCTTTGTGGCGAAGACGACGTTGCCGCTGTCCTCCGCGAAGGTGATGTCATTGCCCTTTTCATCCACCCGGCGTTCCAGACGGAGAATGGCGGCAATGGCTTCTTCCGGCTGAAGGTCCAGCAGGTTCTTGATGTTGCGGCCCTGCGCGCTGCGGGCGGCCTCGTCAATTTCGTACACGCGGTCCACATACACGCGCCCGGTGTTCGTGAAGAACATCAGGTAGTCGTGGTTCTGGGCGGCGAACAGGTGCTCGATGAAGTCCGCTTCCGTGTCCTTTTTCGCCCCCTTCGTGGTGGCGGCTTTCACGCCCTTGCCGCCGCGGGCCTGCACGCGGTATTCCGCGGAGTTGGTGCGCTTGATGTAGCCGCTGTGCGTGATGGTGACGATCATCGTGTCGTTCGGGATCAGGTCTTCAATGGCCATGTCTCCGGCGAACGGGATGATGCGGGTGACGCGCGGCGTGGCATATTTGTCCTTGATGGTCATCAGCTCGTCCTTCACGATGCCCAGCACGCGGGATTCGTTGGCCAGGATGTCCAGATAGTCCTTGATCCGGACGAGGAGCTCCATGTAATCCGCGGAGATTTTGTCATTTTCCAGGGCCGTCAACTGGTACAGGCGCAGGTCCAGGATGGAGTTTACCTGGCGTTCCGTGAAGATATAGCGGTCCCCCTGCACGGAGGGCTGGGAACGGATCAGGATGCCGAGGCTTTCCGCCGTCTGCGTGGTGAAGGTATATGCCTGGAGGCGTTCGCGGGCTTCCTCCCTGTTTTTGGAGTCGCGGATGATGCGGATGAAGTCGTCCATGTGGCCCAGGGCCAGCAGGAAGGCTTCCAGCCGTTCGGCGTCCTTCTCGGCGTCGCCCAGCAGGTAGCGCGTGCGGCGCACGATCACCTCGCGCCGGTGCTCAATGTAGAAGTTGATGGCGTCCAGCATGGCGAGCGTCTTGGGCCGGTTGTCGTGAATCGCCAGCATGTTCACGGAGAAGGAGGTCTCCATGGACGTGAGCTTGTAGAGCTGGTTCATGACCACCTGCGGACGGGCGTCCCGCTTGAGTTCGATTTCAATGCAGGTTTTTTCGTCGGAAAGGTCGCGGATGCCGGAGATGTCCGTCAGGATTTTGTCCTTGTACAGTTCCGCGATGCGTTCCTGAAGAGCCGCGCGGTTCACGCCGTAAGGCACTTCCCGGATGATGAGCAGGTCCTTGCCGGAGTCCGTCTGTTCAATGTCGATCTTGCCGCGGATGCGCACGGAACCGCGCCCGGTGCGGAAGTAGTTGTCAATGCCGGAGAAGCCCAGAATGTCGCCTCCGGTGGGGAAGTCCGGGCCCTTGATGAACTGGCGCAGTTCATCCACCGTCATGTGGGGGGAGTCGATTACGGCGCAGATGCCGTCCACCACTTCCCCCAGGTTGTGCGGGGGCATGTTGGTGGCCATCCCCACGGCAATCCCGGTGCCTCCGTTCACCAGCAGGTTCGGGAAGGCGGAAGGGAAGACAGTGGGTTCCGTATGTTCGTTGTCGTACGTGGGGACGAAGTCCACCGTATCCTTGTCCAGGTCCGCCATCAGGGCCACCCCCATGCCGGAGAGCTTGGCTTCCGTGTATCGGGCGGCGGCGGGCGGGTCACCGTCCGGAGTACCGAAGTTACCCTGGCCGATGACCAGGATGTCCCGCATGGACCAGTCCTGCGCCATGTTCACCAGCGTGCCGTAAATGGCGGCATCTCCGTGCGGGTGGTAGTTACCCATCGTGTCCCCCACGATCTTGGAGCATTTGCGGGTCTTGCCGCCCGGGCTGAGGTTCAGTTCCTTCATGGCGTAGAGAATGCGCCGCTGGGAAGGCTTGAGGCCGTCTCTCACGTCCGGCAGGGCGCGGGAGATGATGACGGACATGGAGTAGTCCAGGAAGGAGGTGGACAGCTCGTTGGCTACGTCCACCGGTTTGATTCTATTGTTTTCCATGGTGCTGAGAAAAAGGATGGGGATTAGATGTCAAGGTTGCGGACATTGAGGGCGTGGTCCACAATGTAGTTTTTGCGGGGTTCCACGACGTCCCCCATCAGGATGGTGAACATTTCATCAGCCCTCACGGCGTTGTCGTCATTCAGGATGACGCGGAGCAGCTCGCGCTTTTCCGGGTCCATCGTCGTCTTGAACAGGTCCTTGGCGTCCATTTCACCGAGCCCCTTGAATCGTGTGATTTCCACGCCGCGCTTGCCGATGCCGATGACGGTTTCCAAGATGTCCATGACGGAGAAGAGGGGGGTGATCCGTTCCTTTTCTCCTTCACCTTCCACCAGTTCAAACAGGGGCATATCCAGGGAAACGAGCATGTTGGAGGGTATGCCCAGTTCCGCCAGCCGCACCAGCGTGCGGGTGATGGCTTTGGCCTCGTGCAGTTCGTGCGTGATGGAGCGGCGGCTGGGGCCTTCCCGGTCCGGAACGGGGTTGGCAAGGAGATCTTCTTCCGAAGGCATCCCGAAGATGAAGAGGTCTCTGTTTTCGTCGGAAAAAGCCGTCAGGGCTTCCACATCATGGAAGTAGCATATTTCCTCCTCATTGCCGCAACGGATCTTGACGAGGAATTCGGGGAATTCCCCGTGCTGCTCCCGGTGGGTGAGCAGGTCACCGAAGGAGCCGCCCTGCGTCTGTACGGATTCCGTGTAGCGCTGGAGGTTGACCAGCGTTTCCAGGATGGTGGAGAGTTCCTCGGAAGTGAACGTCCGGGAACCGTCCGCCATGCGCAGCGTCACGTCGTTGACGGCCAGCTCAATGAGCTTGCGGTTCAGAGCGACGTCATTCTGCTCGTATTCATCCTTTTTCTTGCGGAAAATGCGGTAGAGGGGAGCCTGGGCAATGTAGAGATACCCGGCGCGCACCAGCTGCGGCATGTGACGGCAGAAGAAGGTGAGAAGCAGCGTCCGGATGTGGGCGCCGTCCACATCGGCGTCAGTCATGATGATGATTTTGTGGTAGCGCACACGGTCCAGCTTGAAGGAGGCTTCATCATCCCCTTCCCCGATCCCGGCGCCGATGGCCGTGATCATGTTCTGGATTTCCTTGCTTCCCAGAGCTTTGTCCAGCCGGGCCTTTTCCACGTTGAGCACCTTGCCGCGCAGAGGCAGGATGGCCTGCGTGCGGCGGTCGCGGCCCATTTTGGCGGAACCGCCGGCGGAGTCACCTTCCACAATGAAGAGTTCGCACTTGGCGGGGTCCCGGTCGGAGCAGTCTGCCAGCTTGCCGGGCAGGCCGCCGATGGAAAGAGCGCTTTTGCGCACCGTTTCACGGGCCTTGCGGGCGGCTTCCCGCGCGCGGGCGGCCGTGATGCTCTTTTCGATGATTTTTTTGGCCATCGCCGGGTTTTCCTCGAAGTACGTCTTGATCTCTTCGTACACGACGTTGCTCACCACGCCTTCGATTTCCGTGTTCACCAGCTTGTCCTTCGTCTGGGAGGAGAAACGGGGATTGGGCATCTTGACGGAGATGACCGCCACGAGGCCTTCCCGGACGTCCTCCCCGCTCAGGGAGGGGTCTTTTTCCTTCAGCAGCCCGTTGGATTTGGCATAGCCGTTGATCACGCGCGTCAGGGCGCTCCGGAAGCCGGAAAGATGCGTGCCGCCGTCGCCGTTGTAGATGGAGTTGGCAAAGCAGAGGATGTTGGTTTCATATGTGCTGTTGTACTGGAAGACTACGTCCACCAGAACGTCGTCGTCCATCCTCTTGCCGTCGTATTCCACTTCCACCTTGCGGACGCCGGAAATGGCAATAGGCTCTTCATTGATGACATCCTTGTTCATTCCGAGCTGGCGGACGAACTCCACGATGCCTTCCTTGTAGTAAAACGACTCCCGGCGGACGGGAGCCTCCCTTTCGTCGATGAGCTCAATGACCAGCCCGGGGTTCAGGAAAGCGAGCTCGCGCAGGCGGGTCGTCAGGCGGTCGAACTTGAATTCCGTGGTATCCGTGAAAATGGTGGCGTCCGGGAAGAAGGTGATGGTGGTGCCCGTTATTTCACAGGAGCAGCCGCCCACTACGCGCAGGGGTTCCGTCGTCTTGCCGCGTTCAAACTTGATCTGGTAGCGCTGGCCGTCGCGGCGGACTTCCGCCTTGAACCAGTCCGACAGGGCATTCACGCACTTGGCACCCACCCCGTGCAGACCGCCGGAATATTTGTAGGCTCCCTGGCCGAATTTGCCCCCCGCATGCAAATTGGTCAGCACCAGTTCCACGGCGGGAATGCCGAACTTGGGGTGCATATCCACCGGAATGCCGCGCCCGTTGTCCACAATGGAAATGGAACCGTCCACGTGGATTACAATGTCAATCTTGCTGCAGTAGCCGGCCAGGTGCTCGTCAATGGAGTTATCCAGAACTTCAAATACGCAATGGTGCAAGCCGCGCTCATCAGGGTCCCCAATGTACATGCCGGGCCTCTTCCGCACAGCCTCCAGGCCTTCCAATTTATCAATCTGCGCGGCGCCGTATTCATGCTGCGCCGTCGTGGAAACGGTGGTTTCAACAACCTCGTTGGTATCTTCGGACATAACTGAAATATACTACGCCGATCTTAATTTTTTGCAAGACTAATCTAAGAAACGCGTGCGCGCGCGTAGGGCGTACCCCTGCAAAAACCCGTCATAATCGCGTAAAAAGGGGTCTAAAGCAAGCTCTCCGGCTTTTTTAGGCTCTCAGTAGCGGAAAAGGAATAAAAGACAATTTGGGGCATCTTTTGCGGAGAGGGAGGAAAAATGCCGATTGGGGGGTTAGGATGGAATGGACTAAATGGACAGAGTGGACACTATGGACGGAATGGACCAAACGGAGAAAAACACTTCCTGTCCACTAAGTCCACCAGATCCATTGAGTCCATCATCCCTCCAACAACAAGGCCGCCCCGGGTTACCCGGAACGGCCTTCTGTTTTCCCAGCAGA
>JAJQCV010000037.1:0-8259 GCA_021202525.1 Akkermansiaceae bacterium
ATTCAACTATTTGGAATCTTAAAAGGTTATATTCTTAAGTCAAATGCTGTGAGTTTGTTAAATACTTTGAATCACGTTAATATTTATTTTTGCTGGTTAGTGTAAACTGCGGCAAAACCGGCAATACGAAACGGCGGATGAGTCCCCTGTGAGGCCAGCAGTTCTCTCCAGAATAGAGGAAAAGAAATAATCTTGTTGCTCCTGGTTTTTTTGGATGTTGGTTTTTAATCGTTTTTTCAGGCATGGCCATAAACTCTTAAAACGTGTTGAGCCGGAAAGGGAGCGTTTTTCATTTTATATTGTTGATATATGATGTTTAGCCTTTTTGTCATCGGCTTTCCCTCCCTCTATGGGGGAGCGGGGGCTGAACTTTACCACCAAATCAAGGTTTGGTGCCGGATGGGAGTGGATATTCACATTATTCCTACCCAGAAAAACGCCCGGTACGCTGAACTTTACCCGGATATGCTCCAGCATGGGGTGACGGTGCATGAAGGCTATGACTGGAACTCTATCCCGGAAGGTACGCCGGTTATCAGCTTCTGCAATGAGGATTTTCTGAGCGCTTTGCCGGAGATTCGCAAGAGAACTCGAAGGACTGTGTTTGTGAATTGCATGACCTGGCTTTTTGGTAAGGAGAAGGAAGCCATGAAACGCGGCGACATTGCCATGTTTCTTTACCAGAATGAGGCTGTCCGCCAGAACGTGATACCCCGTCTCAAGGCGTTGAACGATGATTCGGATATCCGGTTCAGGACATTCAAGCCTTATTTTGATGCCTCGGATTTTCCATTCATGGCCAAGCGGTCTCCGGATTGGTTCGGGGCGGGGCACATTTCCCGGCAGGATGAAGACAAATTCAGCAACGATACTTGGCGCATTTATGAGAATTTCTCCTCGCCCGTTGAAAAACGCGGGACTTTTCTCGGTTTCGACCACCGCAGTGAGACAAAGACGGGCAAGCCTCCCGACTGGGTGGAGACTTTTCAGGACCAGAGGTCGCTTTCCCAGCAGGATTTTTACAAGAGGTGCCATATTGTGTTGCAACCGACGGATACGACGGAAAACTGGCCGCGCATCGGCTTTGAAGCGATGGCGAGTGGGAGCGTGCTAATTGTGGACAGGCGCGGCGGCTGGGAACAGATGATCGAACACGGCAAGACGGGATGGCTGTGCGAGAACCCCGGAGATTTCATCGCTTATGCCACGAAGATGGCGTGGGAGCCGCATTACCGGGAAGATATGGCCGCGGCCGCGCGGGAACGCGGGCTGATTCTGGGAGGGCTGGAGGTTTCCATGGAAAGTTGGCGGGAAGTGTTCGACACACTTGCGGAGTTGCCGGAATGAGTCTGCCTGTTTATTCCTTGAGCTCCCTTTTTGTGCCGGGGCCTTGTCTCCGGCCTGCCGGCTCCTGTTTCCGTTTTTATCGGGAAAGGGAGGATTCCGCCAAAGGATGCTGCCTCATTTAAGGCGCTTGGGTTCCGCAAAGCGGAGGATATGTTCGCCGGGAAGGGCCAGGTTGCCCTTGTCCCGCGCGATCATTTCAAAGTAGTGGGGGTCCTGAGAAATCCAAATGAATTCGTTTTTGGACTGTTCCATCTGTTCCCGCGCCTTTTCCAGACGCGCCTGAAGGAAGGAGCGCTCATGCTCCAGAGAGCGCAGGTCCTTCCACGGCTTGAAGCAGACCAGGGAGAGCAGCATGGTCAGGCACAGGGCCAGCACAATGGCGAAGAGACGCAGAGCCCTCTGAACGATGAGGGCACGTTTTTCCCGGCGGATTTCAAGTTCCGCCAAGGTAAAACGATGGTAATAGCGGCGTCTCCAGAGCATTTTACTAAGTCAAACAAGGCATTTTTGATCACAAGATATGAATTTTACCACCAAAAATTGCGTCATCCCCCAGTTCCTCTTCAATTCTGAGCAATTGATTGTATTTTGCCATGCGGTCGGAACGGCTGAGGGAGCCGGTTTTGATTTGTCCGGCGTTGGTCGCCACGGCGATGTCCGCAATGGTGGAGTCTTCCGTTTCCCCGGAGCGGTGGGAAATGACGGCGGAGTATTTGTTGTCCTTGGCCAGCTCCACCGTGTCCAGCGTTTCCGTGAGGGAGCCGATCTGGTTGACCTTGACCAGGACGGCATTCGCCACATGGCGGGAGATGCCCAGGTTGAGGAATTCCACGTTGGTGACGAAGAGGTCGTCCCCGACAAGCTGGGTGTTGTCCCCCATCGCCTTGGTGAGTTGTTCCCAGCCCTGCCAGTCGTTTTCCGCACAGCCGTCTTCAATGGAGATGATGGGGTATTTTTTCTGAAGCTCCTGGTAGTAGGCCGTGAGTTCTTCCGCCGTTCTGCCGCGGCCGTCCGATTTTTTGAATACGTACAGGTTTTGGGATGGGTCGTAGAATTCGGAGGAGGCCACGTCCAGGGCAATGAAGATGTCCGTGCCCAGCGTGTAGCCTGTGCGTTCCACGGCACGGGCGATGCATTCCAGGGCGTCGTCCGCGGATTTCAGGGCCGGGGCGAAGCCGCCTTCATCCCCCACGGCCGTGGACAGGCCGCGGTCGTGCAGGACATCCTTCAGCGCATGGAAGACTTCCGCGCCGTAGCGCAGGGCTTCCCGGAAGGTGGGGGCACCCTTGGGCATGATCATGAATTCCTGAAAGTCAATGGGGGAGTCCGAATGGGCGCCGCCGTTGATGATGTTCATCATGGGGATGGGAAGCACCTTGGCGTTCGGTCCGCCCAGGTATTTGAAGAGGGGCAGGTCAAGCTGGACGGCGGCGGCTTTGGCCACGGCCAGGGAGACGCCCAGAATGGCGTTGGCGCCCAGGCGGGATTTGTTGGGCGTGCCGTCCAGGTCGATCATGATTTTGTCAATGGCGGGCTGGAGGGTGGCGTCGTGTCCCGCGACTTCCGGAGCAATGATTTTGTTGATGTTTTCCACGGCCTTGAGCACGCCCTTGCCTCCGTAGCGCTTGGAGTCTCCGTCGCGCAGCTCCCAGGCTTCATGCTCTCCGGTGGAGGCGCCGCTGGGGACGGATGCGCGGCCGATGGCGCCGCCTGCCAGGGCCACGTCCACTTCCACGGTGGGGTTGCCCCGTGAGTCGATGATTTCACGGCCGCGCACGTCAATAATTTCAAGTTCGTTGGTTATCATGGAATTTTTTATTGTGCCAGTTGGACAATAAAAGGGGGGCCTCCGTTTCCGGAGAGCATGTCATGAGCCGGAAATGAGCCGGAAAAGTGCGGCTTCAGGCGCGGAAACGGCGCAGAACGAGGGCGATGTATTCCAGGACGTCCGGCTCTGAAATTCCGCCGCAGAAGTAAAAGGGCCTGCCGGAAGGCTGGGGAATGGAGATGCGGCGGTATTTGTCCCCATCCCCTCCCGGACGTTCCACGGCCACATCGGCCTGCATGGGCAGCAGGAAGGTCCATGTGGAGCCCAGCGGCCCGATGCCGCGGAAGAGGGCGCCGCGGCCCGGTTCCGCGAGGACCACGACCTTGCCCAGGAGCATGTCCACGCAGATAAAGAGGATGAATGCCTCGCTTACGGCAAAGAAGGTGGTGAAGACGGGCAGGGCGAAGTCCGTTTTTGCCGGTCCCAGGGACAGCCAGAGCAGGAACAGGGTGATGAGGCCCCAGACGAGGGCGAAGCCCAGGGATAGCAGTACCTTGAAGCGGGAATGCCTGTAGGTGAGCGTGATTTTGCCGCCTTCCTTCTGCACGGTCAGATGTCTGGGAGGCGCGGCCAGGGGTTCGGAAGATTCGTTTTCCCGGACCAGGGAGTTCCAGGGGACGGCATGGCCGCAGCTTCCGCAGGTGACGGTGTCCTGGGCGGCGTCCACGTCCGCGGCGGAAAAGGGGGCGCCGCATTTGGGGCAGTTGAATTGGCCGGGCTGTTTCATGGAGGGAGGGGGGACAGGGGCGTGCTGCCCCCTACGTTACTATAACGGCCTGCTGGTTGCCATTTCTTTTTCTCCCTTGTCCTTGATTCCCTCCTTTTATAGGATGCCGCGCATGATTGAGAGAAGACGCAGGCTCCGGGAGAAGGTGGAGGCCCTGGCGGAACCGCAGTTCCAGAAATTTTCCGCTTCCCTGATTCCCGGCGTCACGCGCCTTCTGGGGGTGAGGCTCCCCGTTTTGCGGAGTCTGGCGCGGGAAGAGGCGAGGGGGGACTGGAGGGAACTGCTGGAGCACCCGGCGGAGGAACCGTATGCGGAAGAGGTGATGCTGGACGGCATGCTGACCGGGCTGGCGCGGATGGAGCCGGAAGAGCGCCTGGAGTGGGTGCGGCGTTTTGTCCCCCGCATGGATAACTGGGCCGTGTGCGATACGTTCTGCGCCGGGTTGAAGTTCAGCAAAAGGCATCCGGAAGTGGTCTGGGATTTCATTCAGCCGTATTTGAGGCATCCGGATGCGTGGCATGTACGCTTTGCCGTGGTGATGATGCTGGACCATTTCATCACGGAGGATTACGTGGAGCGCGTGCTGGACCTGCTGGACGGGGTGCGGCATGGGGATTATTACGTGTCCATGGCCGTGGCCTGGGCCGTTTCCGTCTGCTACGTGAAGTTCCCGGCGCTGACGCTGGAATATTTGCGGCGTTCCTCCCTGCCTGATTTCCCTTACAACAAGGCTCTTCAAAAGATTATCGAGTCCCTGAGGGTGAGCCGGGAGGACAAGGAGCTGATGAGGAGCATGAAACGGCGCTAAATTTGCCGGAACGCCTCTTTCCGGAGGATGCCATTGCGGGCGCGGGAAGATTTTTCACCCGAAGGGGCGGGGATGCCGGATCCCGGTCTTGATTCCTTCCTGTGTACGGTATGAAATGAACTCCACTTACTACTACAGCCATGGCTATTATCAACGACCATTTCCTCAAGCTGCAGGCGGGATATTTGTTCCCGGAGATCAACCGCCGCGTGAACGCGTTCATCCAGGCCCGTCCGGAAGCGGCCCCCCGGCTGATCCGCTGCGGCATAGGCGACGTGACGGAACCGCTGCCCCAGGCCGCCATTGAGGCCATGCACCAGGCGGTTGACGATCTTGCCACGCATGAACGCTTTCACGGCTACGGCCCGGAGCAGGGTTATTTCTGGCTGAGGGAGGCGATTGCGAAGAAAGCCTACCAGGTCCACGGAATTCATGTGGAGGTGGACGAGATTTTCGTGTCCGACGGCGCGAAGTGCGACACGGGGAACATTCTGGACATTTTCGGCAGAGGGAACAGGATCGCCGTGCCGGACCCGGTTTATCCCGTTTACGTGGATACGAACGTGATGGCCGGCAATACGGGAGAGGCCCGTGAGGACGGCTCCTACGAAGGTCTGGTGTATCTGCCCTGCACGCCGGAGAACAATTTTGTGCCCGATCTGCCGCAGGAACATGTGGATTTGATTTACCTGTGCTTTCCGAACAATCCGACCGGGGCGGTAGCCTCCCGCATGGAGCTGCTGAAGTGGGTGGAGTACGCCCGCGCCAACCATGCGATTATCCTGTATGATTCCGCTTATGAGGCATTCATCCAGGACCCGGACGTTCCCAGGTCCATTTTCGAGATTCCCGGCGCGCGCGACTGCGCCATTGAGTTCCGCTCCTTCTCCAAGCAGGGCGGCTTTACGGGCGTGCGCTGCGGCTACGTGGTGATTCCGAAGGAGCTGAACGGCCATGACGCCGGCGGGAACAAGGTTCCCATCAGCCGGTTGTGGAGCCGCCGCACCAGCACGAAGTTCAACGGCGCTTCCTACATCGTCCAGCGCGGTGCGGCAGCCCTGTTCACGCTGGAAGGAATGGCGCAGACCGACGTTCTGATCAGCCATTACCTGGGGAATGCCACTCTTCTGCTGAATGCGTGCCGCCAGGCGGGCATGCGCGTGTGGGGCGGGGAAAACGCGCCTTATGTGTGGGTGGCCTGTCCGGACGGCCTGGACAGCTGGGGATTGTTTGACAAGATGCTGACCGAGGCGAACGTCGTCATCACGCCGGGTTCCGGCTTCGGTTCCAAGGGGGAAGGCTTCTTCCGCATTTCCGCGTTCAACTCACGGGAGAACGTGGAGGAGGTGTGCCGCCGTATTCACGCCCTCTTTGCCAGATAAACGGGGTTTTCAGCCTTAATAGTAAAACACCCTCCGCCCGGGCGGAGGGTGTTTGTTTTTGCCGCCTGTCATTTGCGGCGGCAGGTTATTTTATGCAGAGGGTTTCTCAGAAGGACGCGCGGAGCTGAATGTTCCCGCCAAATCCGTCCCGCTTGCCGGTGTAACCTTTTACCCCCAGATCAAGGAAGATCGGTTTTCCCGCCAGCGGCTGGAATACCACGCCAAGTTCCGCCATGCCCGTTCCTCCGCGGAGGCTGGGCGCGGCGATGTCCTGCCCGTACGCGACGGCGCGGGAGGCGCCGCTGCATTCCCATTCATAAGCCGCTCCCGCATAGGGGCGGATGGCAGGGGCGGCTTCATAATGGAAGCGTGCGCCGCCTTGCAGGCGGTGGGAGTCCATGGCACGGAACCTGATGTTGTCCCCGGCGATGTCGGCACGGTCACCGTCCTGGCGGGTCCAGAGGAAACGGGCATAGGAACTCATCCCGATTCTGGAGCCGAGCTTGCGTTCATAGGACAATCCGGCATGCCCTCCGCAGTAGGGGGAGGAGAGGTTGTAGCTGGAGGAGTTGCCCGCTCCGTCTGTCAGGTCCCCGCTGTGATAGTCCGCATCCAGCCTTCCCGCACGGAAGGAGGCTTCCAGCGCAAGCCCTTTCAGGCCGCAGGAAGTGAGGTTATAGCGGGCCAGGATGCCGCCGCCGCAGTAGGATGTGTCCCCGGAGGCGCGGACGAAGGAGGCGTCTTCAAACGTGTTGTGGGAGGTGTAGTTCCCCCAGCCTGTTTCAAAGAAGCCGCCCAGCACCAGGGAGCGGAGTTTCTGAAGGCTGGTGGAGACGCCCGCCAGTACGGAGAAGCCGGAGAGATCCACATGGGACCCCGTGTCGTATTGGGAATGGCTTCCGGACATGGCAAAGAAGGTCTGAACTCCGGACGCGGCGGTTCCCTGCATGGAGGCCAGAACGGCATTGTTGATTCCCTGGCCCGCGACCAGGTCCCCGCCCTGGCTGGCCAGGAGCATGGCGGCGGCACGGCCTTCGGAAAGGGATTTGGTTTGCGGATTGAGCCGGCGTCCCGTGATGGTGGCGTCAATGCTGTTTTCTCCGGCAATGACGGCCACGTCATACAGGAAGGAGATGCCGCGTTTGACGCCGGAGACGGCAGGAGTTTCCAGCGTCATTCCCGTCGTGTTTATCCCATTTTCATTGCGGATGAGGGAGATGGTTTCTCCGACGGAGGGAAGGGGGGCATCCGTGGAGAATCCGCTGATTTCCACCCGGAAAGCGGCGCCGGAGAGGTCGGTCGGAGTTGAAGCTATGTAGGGGATTTCAGTGGAAACTGTCAGGACGGAGTTTCCGTCCCCGGCCCAGGTGGAGAGGCGGACGGCATAGCGCTCAAAGTTGGCGATTCGAGCGACTTTTCCCTGGAAACCGTCCAGAATCAGCGTATTTCCCGTTCTGACGTCAGGGGCGTCCGAATTCGGGGCATAAGAGTCAAATCCCCCTATTATCTGGGACTGCTCCAGGTCCGGCATGCCGGCCAGAATGACGGTGTTATGGGTGGCTGCCCCGTTTTCCGTTTTACCGCCGTAAATATGTCCTCTAATGCTTCCTCCCCGGATTTCTACCGTGTTGTGGGAGGATGAACCGCTTCTGCTGAAACCGCCGGTAACGCCGTTGTCAATACGGCCTCCTGTAATGAGAACGGAGTTGTACGAAGCAGTTCCGCCGTTCATACTGCTTCCTCCCTCAATGAAGCCCGTATGGCCTCCGGTCATGACTACCCGGTTGTTGACCGCGTCTCCTGCGGAAGCGCGGCCTCCAAAGATGCCGTAGACGGTATAATAGGGTTCTCCTCCTTCAGATCCTATTTCTCCCCCGTTGATCACAACCAGGTTGTTGGTAGCACGGCCCGTTCCGGAGTTCACCATGCCGCCAAAAACATTGTTTTTGGCAACACCGCTGTCGATGACGAGCCGATTGCCGGAGGCGCTGCCCGTGTCGGTGTATCCTCCATTGATGTTTGTTGCCGTGACATTGCTGAACTGCACGCTGTTTCCCACGGCGTTTCCACTGGCGGATTCCGCACCGGAGACTCCCCCGGCCAGGGTCCCCCCGGAGACGATGACCCGGTTGCCTTCCACGTTTCCGGTCTCGCTGTAGGCTCCAAG
>JAJQCV010000037.1:8359-25283 GCA_021202525.1 Akkermansiaceae bacterium
TCATGGAGATGGAGTTGTACCGGGAATCTCCATCGTCGCTTTGTCCACCGTAAACATTATTCCAGACCGTCCCTCCGTCAAGGAGTACGCTGTTGTGCTCCACCGTTCCCGTTTGCGAGTAGGCGCCGGTAAGGGAGCTGGCGTCACCGCCGCTCATGGAGACGGAGCTGTACGCCACCGTTCCCGTCTGAGAGTAGGCGCCGACGAGGAAGCCTGCCCCGCCCGAGATCATGGTGACGGAGTTGTGCCTGGCGTCTCCATTGCCGCTTTCTGCGCCGTAAACATTCCCCCAAACCGTTCCGCCGTCAAGGAGTACACTGTTGTACTCCGCCGTCCCCGTTCGGGAGTAGGCTCCGATGAGAGTATCAGCGTAACCGCCGCTCATGGTGATGGTGTTGTTCTTCAGCAGCGGTCCCGTTTGCGAGTAGGCACCGACGAGGTAATTGACGGAACCGCCGCTCATGGAGGCGGAGTTGCACTCCACCGTTCCCGTCTGCGAGTGGGCGCCGGCGAGCCAGTTTGCCGTTCCCGAGATCATGGTGACGGAGTTGTACCGGGCATCTCCATGGAGGCTTTGGCCGCCGTAAACATTCTCCCGGACCGTTCCTCCGGCAAGGAGAACGGAATTATGCTCCACCGCGCCCGTCTGCGAGGAGGAGCCGACGAGGAATCCGACGGAACCTCCATTCATGGTGATGCTGTTTCGTACGGCGTTTCCGTCCTCGGTTTTGGCGCCGTAGGCGTTTCCGGGGATATCCCCGGATAGAATGGTGACCGTATTCCCGAAAGGGCTGTTTTCAGGGTACAGGCTGCCGTTGCCGTCGAGAGGCGCCCCGGGATAAGTCAGGCCAAGGCCGTCGCCGGCGGCCAGGGAACTGCCGGTCAAAGCGATGACGGCAGTATGTAAAAATAAGGATATGGTTGGATTAAGATGCGGTGTTGTTCTCATCATCCATATCCTTGCGAATTCGCAATCCGAAGTGCATTTTGCAGGAATGGCGCGACTTTTGTCGCAACCTTTCTCCGGTTGAAGCGGTGTTTCATGTGCCGATGAAGCTGCCCATTCAATCCATGTTGCAGGAAGAATACAAGATGCTGGAGATCATTGGATTATATTTCTTCAAAAACCGTGGATGGCGGAAAGCGGAGAGAAATTCTCCCCCGCTTTTTCCGGAAAAGGTTCATTTGAGAAAGCCGGGGGGCTTCCGTTCCCGGATAACAGGCTTACGGAGAAACGGGCGCAGGATTTTTCTTAAATGATTTTCCCTTAGAATTGAAGATTGACTTCGGATTGCGAATTCGTTGTATGCGGGTAAAAGTGAACGGTGAATGTGTTAGCGCGATGCATAGACCTGTTTCCAGGTTTTCCCTTCGTCCGTGCTTTCATAAATGCCCTTTTCCGCGTACAGGGTGATATGTTTGTTGTCCGCCGTGTCAATGAGCAGATTGAACGCGGCTCCCCAGTCTTCCTTGTCCGTCCGCTTTTTCCAGTTTCTAGCGTTGCGTTCGCTGGAGTACACGCCTTTGCCGTCCAGGGGGACGGCCAGCATGAACGTATCGTCCAGCCGCCTTCTGTCAATGGCCAGGGTGGGCTGGCTGACGGGGAGGCCCTGCATGACCCGGTTCATGGTGCGGCAGTCGTTGAAGGAGGTGTAAACGCCCAGCGTGGAGAAGACATAGAGTTGGTCCGCGGCCCGGGTGTCAAAGACGATTTTCAGGAATCCGGCTCCCTGCACTTCATTTTTCCGGTCCCATTTCTTTCCATTGTTGGTGGAGACGAAGATTTTGCTCATGTTGGTTTTGCGGTCGGCCGACAGGGCGGCCATCCGTCCCTGGACCATGGTATGGAAGGCTACGTTGGTGAAGGGCTCACCTTCCAGTCCGGTGTTTTTCCAGGTGGCGCCGCCGTCCGTGCTCATGAACAGTCCGGCACGGTCCGATCCCACAATGATTTCCTGGGGATTGCGGGGATTGACGGAGATGAGTTCCCCCGCAATGAAGGAAGCCGGGGAAGGGTCCACCTTCACTTCCGGATTGGCGACGGTCCATGTTTTGCCCATGTCCGTGCTGCTGAACAGGGTGCCCCCCTGGGAGGTGGGGGCGAGCAGCAGGAGCCTGTTCCCGGAAAGAGCCATGGACCGGACCGATTTGACGCCCCGGGGCAGGGAAAGGGGCTTGCGCACGTAGGAGCCGTTCTTGTGTTCCAGCAGGTCTGCTCCCGTGCGGTAGCGGACTGCCGTCAGCTCCGGAGAGAGGAGGGAGTAGCCGACGATTTTTCCGGCAGGCGTGGGGGCGGCTATTTTGTGCGGCTGGAGTTTGGCCGGTTTCAGGGTAACCCCGTCCACAACGGCGGAGCAGACGCCTTTTCCCTTGCCGGGAATGGTTCTGAAGGTGATGCCGGCAATGGCTTCCTCCTTCATCGGGATGATGCGCTGCATGCCTATCTCCCATTTTTTCATGTCCGGGGAGGTGAGGCAGGTGAATTCGTTGCCGCGCCGCACGATGCGGACCCAGCGGTGTTCCTTGTTCAGGCCGAAGGTGGACTGGCGCCCGGTTCCGTAGTCGCTGAAGTCCGCGCTGCATCTGAGGCCGCGGCCCACGGTATGGAAGACGGCTATTTCATCGTCATAGTTGGTGGCTCCGGCATCCTTGCGCACCATGATGCCCACCCAGCAGTCGTCGCCCGGGTCCAGGGATTTGTCGCTGAAGGAGCTGATGTGGGCCGTCAGCATGAAGTCCCCCTTGATTTTTTTATTGACGAGGTATTCCCCCTCCCCCACGAAGCGGAATGCATTGCCCGTGCCGCTGATGGCGTAGGGAAGGCCCGGCTCCCCGCGCAGCATGATGTCCCAGCCCGGGGCGACGCGGCTTTGGGAAGGGATGGTGAGCACCGGGGTGTCCACGGTATGGTTCCCGTTGTAGAAGACGCGTGCCCACACTTTGTTTTCCCCGTTGAAGAGCATCAGGGGGGCGGTGAATGGAGCGCTTTCCGAGGAAGAGACGAGTTTACTGCCGTTGTAGTATTCCACTTTGTTGACCCGCCCCGAGGACAGGACCGTTTTCAGCATGCGTTCGAAGCCTTGTCCGGTCATGTCCAGCCTGACTTCCGGGATGTCGGCCCGTTTGGGGCGCATCAGGTTGGAACTCGGAATTCCCTCCAGGGGCTGTTTGCCGTACTGCCAGCCCACCCATGCCACGGTGAATTCGTGTTCCGGTTTTTTCTTGAAGTAGGTCAGCCTGATGGGAATCGTCCCCTTTTCCAGGAAGACGGAGACGCGTTTTTCCGAGGTGCTGTGCAGTCCGTCGTTGTCAATGAGCGTTTTCCCTCCGATGTCCAGCCGGCTTCCGTCGCAGGATTGGAGGGCGAAGGTGTAGGCTCCGCTCTGGGGGACGATGAGCAGCCCTTCGTAGTCAAAGGCAAAGCGTCCTTCCCTGGCTCCGCGCAGGGCGGTGTCGAACCCGCGGGAGACTCCGGTTCGCGTTGGTTTGGAGAAGTCCAGTTCCGACAGTTTGGACCAGCCGTCCCTGCTTTCCAGGTATTTGTATTCCAGGCCGGGGGACAGGTCGTGCTTGCCGGGAAGCCCTTTCTCTTTCATGGGGGCTTCCGTTTCCGCCCTGGCCAGTTCCAGGGTCTTTTTCTGGTCAAAGATGTCCGTGATGGTGAGTTTGACGAAGCACTGGGCGATGTCCCGCGGCAGGGAAAGGACCCTGGTGCGCACGTGGGGGATTTGCTCCTCCACGGCATGGACGGGCGTGCCGGAGTATTGCGGGTTGTCGAATACTTCTATCTTGTACGCGAACTGGGGGGAGGACGTGTCTTTCAGCGACCAGTCCACGATGACCTGGGCGCCGTTGTGGCGCGCCTTCCCTTCCGCCATGATGGCGTCCATGGCCGGGGCGTCCGGCTGCTTCAGCCGGAAGGTGTGCTTGCGACCCGGGTCCAGGTTTCTGGGGAATTGCCTGTTTTCCGTATAGGACATGGTCAGCACGGAGTCATTTTCCGTCTGGTGGACCGTCCAGCCGCTGTATTTCATGCCTCCTTCCTTGGGGACGTTGATGGAGACGGTATCGCATTTTTCCCATGTTCCGTTGTGCCTGTAAAAGCCCTTGCCGCGCCACAGCTCCCGCTGTTTGCGCCCTCCGTGGCCGAAGTCCTCCAGGAATCCTCCGTTGCCCTTGAAGCCCGTAGCCGCATAAGGAATGCGGAAGGTGGCGATGTGGTGCCACTGGTTGGCGGCCTGGTCTTTCATCCACCATCCGGCGTAGCATTCCTTGTTGGCTTCGTCCGCACCCCAGGTGCGTATGAACATGGTGTACCACTGCCTGGTCTTGATCCACGGCACGTCCCGGCCCCCGGCCTTGCCGGAGGCTCCTTCCCCCACGTATTGCTGGGCATAGACATGGGGATTGACATATACGTTGCGCACCTGGCGCCCTTCGTAAACCGGAGTGGGCCAGAAGGACCAGACGGTGGAGGGGCGGTAGGTTTCCAGGTTCGTGTTGTCATTGACGTTGGCCGCCACGCCCGCGTAAAAGTAGCCGCCCTTGGGGAACATGTCCAAGTTCCAGCAGGAGAAGTAGGTGGATTCCGGCCAGTAGGGATACAGAAGGTCCACCATGATGATGTCCGATCCCGCCTTGACTTCATCCCCGTACCAGCTCGCGGAGACGGGAAGCGTCAGGAGAAGCCAGAGGGAACAGAGAGAAAGGATGAATTTGGACATAAGAGTGAAAGGGCTGGGAACAAATTGCGCTGGAATTTGAACCGTTCCATTTATCATGAAAAGAGCCCGGAGTTCCAGCCTCAAATGAGGGAATCCGCCGCATGTTTGTCAGCACGGGAGGGGAAGAGGGGGAATGGCGTGCTGGGTTCTTGCTCTTATCCGTTTGCACGGAGTAAGTTTTGCCGGATGGTCCCCCGGACGCGCATGAAGTTGTTTTTCAGGAAGGCTGCCGTTCTGGCGTGCTGTGCCTTTTTTCTGCCTGCTGCGGGCGCTTCAGGCGGCAGGGCGGAATCTGCGGCTGCCGTTTCCGCGCAGCCTGTTTCCTGCGAACATGCCGTGGACGGCAGGGTGACGGCAAGGGGGGCGGTCATGGGCACGGTGTTTACGGTGCGCGCCTATCCCGGCCACGGCATGGACGGAGCACGGACGGAAGAAGCCTGCATGCAGGCGCTGGCCTGTGCCGTGTTCTGGGAAGGGGTGATGTCCGCCATGGATGCGGAAAGCCGGCTCGCCGCCCTGAATGCAGCTCCGGCAGGGATGAAGGTTCCCGTTTCTCCGGAGTTGCGGAGGGTGTTGTCCCTGTCCCTGGAGTATGCCCGTTTGACGCGCGGAGCCTTTGACCCCACGCTGGGGCCCTTCATCCGTTTGTGGAAGAAGTCCCGCCGCCGCGCAGTTCTTCCTTCCCGGGAGGAGCTGGAGCGTGCGCGCCGGGCCTCCGGCTGGGAGAAGCTGTGCGTGGACGGGGAAGGGGTGGTGAAGGCCGCGGAGGGGATGAGGGTGGATCTGGGAGGCATCGGCAAAGGGTTTGCCGTGGACAGGATGGCGGAGATTTTAAAAGAAAGGGGAGTGGAGTCTTTCTGCATTGACAGCACCAGCGATGTTCTGGCGGGGGCTCCCCCGCCGGGAAGGCAGGGCTGGAAGCTCCGGGTAGCCGTGGGAGAGGGACGTCTGGAGCAGCGGCTGTTGAGCCATGCCGCCGTGTCCACTTCCGGGGATGCGCACCAGTTTGCGGAGATAGGCGGCGTGGCGTATTCCCATGTGCTGGACCCCGCCACGGGGCTGGGTGTCACGGAGGGCAGGCAGGTGAGCGTCCAGGCGCCCGCGGCCGCTTTGGCGGATGCCCTGTCCACGGCGGCCTGCGTTATGCCGGAAGAGGCGTTCCGGACCCTTGCCGGGAGAATTCCCGGGGTTTCCGTGCTGGGGTTTTTCCGGCATCCGCCGCCGGGGAATGAACGGAGCCGTGCCTCTTCCGGGCAGAAAGTACCGTGAAAGAAGTGCGGCGGACATGACGTTTTGTTGAAGTACTCCCGTATTGAAAACGTTTATGAAATTATGCCGCCTTTTATGTCTCGCCGCCCTCGGATCAGCCATTGCCGCCGCGTTTTGCGCCGATTTTCCGAATCCCTATCCCGCTCCGGTTTCCGGAGCGCGCCTGACGCCGGAGGCATCCCCGCTTCCGTCGATCAATGGAGCCCGCGTCCTGGGCGCCAGGCCGGGGTCTGAAGTGCTGTTCCAGGTGCCCGTTTCCGGGGAGCGTCCCATGCAGATCAGGGCGTCCGGATTGCCCGCAGGGGTGAAGATGGATTCCCGCGGCCTGATTTCCGGCAAAGCACCGATGCGGAAGGGAGAATACCGGGTAAAGCTTCAGGCGGCCAACAGGCACGGAAAGGATGCCGGGGAATGGGTATTGAAGGTGGGGGACGATTTATGCCTCACTCCGCCGATGGGCTGGAGCAGCTGGTATTCCTACAGCGAGGCGGTAGGGCAGGACCAGGTACTCAAGACCGCCCGGCTTTTTGTGGAGCGCGGGCTGGTCAACCACGGCTGGACCTACATCAACATTGACGATTGCTGGCAGGGGAAACGGGGAGGGAAGAATTTTTCCATTCAGCCCAACGAGCGTTTTCCCGATATGAAGGCCATGTGCCGTGCCATTCACGCCATGGGATTGAAAGCCGGCATTTATTCGACTCCGTGGATGGGGACGTACGCCGGTTTTATCGGCGGAAGTGCGCCGGACAGGAAGGCGGATTATGCGGGATTGAGCATCCCGGAAAAGGACCGTTTGCAGGAGTGCCAGATATTCGGACGCTATCCCGGCGTTCACCGTCAGCATGCCGACCGCACGGGGGCCGTATGGCTGTTTGACCGCGATGCCCGGCAGTGGGCCGAATGGGGATTCGATTACGTGAAGGTGGACTGGAAGCCCAATGACGTACCTACGACGGAACGTATCCGGAAGGCTCTGGATGAGTCCGGGCGCGATATCGTGCTGAGCCTGTCCAATGCGGCTCCTTATGAACATGTGGAAGAATTGTCCAGGCTGGCCAATTTGTGGAGGACGACGGGAGATATCGAGGACCCCTGGGGCATCGTCAGCGGCATCGGCTTTTCCCAGGAACGCTGGCAGAAGCACATGCGCCCGGGGCATTGGAATGATCCGGACATTCTCCAGGTCGGCAAGCTGGGTAAGCCCAACCGGCCCAATACCGCGTTTGTCCAGACGCGGCTTTCCCCGGATGAACAATACACGCATGTGACCCTGTGGTGCCTGCTGTCCGCCCCTCTCATCATTTCCTGCGACCTGGAGAATATCGATTCGTTCACGATGGGTCTGCTGACCAATGACGAGGTGATTGCCGTGGACCAGGACCCTGCGGCCCGTCCGGCCCGCAGGGCGTGGAACCAGGGGAATTTCCAGGTATGGACGAAGGAGCTGGCGGACGGTTCCACGGCAGCGGGATTTTTCAATACCGGCGGCTCCAGGGAGGTTCTGAAGGTAAATCTGAAAGATATCGGCCTGTCCGGCCCCTATCAAGTGCGGGACCTTTGGAAGCGTGCGGACCAGGGAACGGCGGAAGGGGATATTGCCGTGGAGCTCAACAGCCACGGTGCGGCCATGTTCCGCTTCACCAGGAAGGAGTGACGCCCGGTATGCGGGCAGATTTATCAGCATGATTTCTCCTGTGGGGCTTGTCCCGGGATTTCCCCCTTGATTGCGGAGTTCCGGCTGATGCGTGCAGGGCTGAAGCCGGTACAGCAGATTGTTTTTTCTCCCGTGTTTCCTGATTTATTTGCAGGGCGCTTCATTTACCGGTGCAGAGGAAGGCTTGAAACATAGGGAGACAGCCCGGAATGGAACTTTATTTTTCCCCCTCTGTTTTTTGTTTCCGTTTCTTTATTTCAGAGGAGGGTATGCTTTAATTTTTTACTCTAAAATCAATGTGTGCCCGGCAAGGAACAGGAGGGGATGCATTTGTTGTCCGGTTGCATGGGCGCAAACAAAAAGAACCGCCCCGGATTACCGGGGCGGTTCTCAAGTTTCAAAAGTATTGAATGTGACTTTGCCTTGATCTCTATTCAGAGCGGCTTAGGCGGCGATGCCGAAGTGCTGCTGAATGGAAGCGAAAATCTTGTCGCGGCGTGCGCGGGCTTTTTCAATGTCGCGGGTTTTCAAGGAGAATCTCAGGCGTTCCGCCGTGGAGTCAGGCTTGTGAACCGTGACGTGGCACCACCAGACCCCCCTGTTGTTCCACAGGTGATGGTTGGGGTTGTCATCATTAATTCTAAGAGCGATTTTGGTTTGGGCTTTCATCTGTGTGATCTTTTCCAGTAGAGGACGTCTTATATTACGTCCGATGGTATATTAGTGTTTCAATAAAACCTTCAACTTGGAGGTGTCTCACTTAAGCAGATGATCCCTTGTCTTTTGGAAATCCTTTTTGCCAGTTGCTCACCTCGTTGAAGCCTTAGAGTTCAGCCGGTAGAGCAACGTTCAAAAAAAGAATCTTTTTTTACAGGAGACCTACCTTTTTAAGAGTGTTGTACGCACCGTTCTTGTTGATTGTACGCAAGGCCTTGGCAGAAATCTTCATTTTAACGAACTGGCCCAGTTCAGGAACCCAGATACGCTTTTCCTGAAGATTGGGATAAACGGTACGATTGACAGTCTTAGTGACGTGACGACCAATACCGCCCTTTTTCTTGGCAAGACCGGAGCGATGGATACGACGACCTTTGTGAGGAATGGTACCTCGGATGATGCAAATTCGGGACATGGCAATCGAAGTTATTTGTTAATGCGAGGAAGAAAGATTACCGTATTTTTGCCCGAGGTCAAGAACAACTGATCAAAAGACCCGGATTTTACGTCCGGCGCCGTGCAGACGGACTTCATTCCCTGTTAAAACGTAGCCTGCACTTGCGCGCGGAGGGGCTCCATGAGAGATTGGAAGCATGAGTGAAAATCATTATGCAGAGTTTTCCGAATGCGGCATGAAGCCCCAGGACGTGCTGTCTTATGTTTCCGGCCCCGCCCCTGTTCCGGGAGAGGGGGAGGTGCTGGTGCGGATGATGGCCGCCCCGATCAATCCGGCGGATATCAATTTCATTCAGGGTGTTTACGGCGTGAAGCCCGTGCTGCCGCATTCACGCGCCGGGCTGGAAGGCTGCGGCGTGGTGGAAGAGTCCCGTGCGGACGGCTTCCGGAAAGGGGACCAGGTGATTCTGCTGCGCGGCGTGGGCTCCTGGAGCGAGCTTGTGGCTGTTCCTGCCGTCAACCTGATGAAGCTGCCCGTGGCGGTGGACTCCGTGCAGGCGGCCATGCTGAAGGTGAATCCCCTCACGGCCCTGCGCATGCTGGAAGGGTTCGTGAGCCTGAAGCCCGGCGACTGGATCGTCCAGAACGCCGCCAATTCCGGGGTGGGGCGCTGCATCATCCAGCTTGCGCGCCAAATGGGCGTCAGGACGGTGAATTTTGTGAGAAGGCCGGATGAGTTGAGGGATGAACTGACGGCGCTGGGCGCGGATCTGGTGGTCGGCGAGAATGACGAAGATGTAGTGAAGAGTACCCTGGCCCTTCTGGACGGGAAGCGTCCCGTTCTGGCCTCCAACGCCGTAGGCGGGGAAAGCGCCCTGCGGCTGATGGATATGCTCGCTCCCGGCGGAAGCATGGTTACCTACGGAGCCATGAGCAGGAAGAGCATCAAGGTGCCCAACGGGTTCCTGATTTTCAAGGGCATCAGGCTGGAAGGCCTGTGGGTGACCCAATGGCTTAAAAATGCTCCGGCCCAGGATATTGAGGCTGCCTACGACAAGCTTGCGCGGCTGATGGCGGAGGGCAGTCTGGTGCAGGCCGTAGATACGGTGTTTCCGCTGAGCGAAGTGCGCCGGGCCGTGGAGAAGGCGCAGGAAGAGTTCCGCAACGGCAAGATTGTGCTGAAGATGGATCAGTCCTGATGTAAGGCGGAAAGATTTTCCCCGGCATTTCCGAGTCCCAGGGCGGAAGGAGGAAGTTTTTTCCGCCTGCGGGGCCGGTTGCCTGCGTCCTGTAATGATGCCTGCGGGCTAATTTTTGATCAGCCTGAAGATGCTGAGGCGTTCGTCAAGCTGTTCTTCCTTTATCCATTTGGCATTGATATGGTATTCCTCCTGCAGATACCGTTCCGTCTGCTCCATGTATTTTTTCAACCAGCCATTGTCTGCGAGCCTGACGCGCCCATCAAGCAGTGAAAGTATGTCATTGCCCGTATTCATACCGGCAAGCTTGTTTCTGTAAGCCGGAGTTCTTGTGAGCCAGTCCATGACGGGATAAACCGGAGGAGAGAAGAAATCTTTCGGATGCAGGGCAAGGTTGTTAGGGATGCAGATTTCCCTCCATACTGTTGGTTCCATAAAGTATATCTGATCAGGGTGTTTCCTTGCGTGTTCCAGAAGAAGGCTCCTCGTTTCTTTATGCTGAAAGACGGGAAATGCCAGTGGAGAGAAAAGATTTTTATGGAGAGTCAGATAAAATCCCCCAATGATGATGAAGATGAGGAGAAACATCCATTGTCCCCATTTCGTTAGTGCATTTTGGAATATTCCGCTACCGGGGGTCTCTGTAAAGTAGGCCAGCAGGGGCAGCGCTCCATAACACAGCGCCCCTTGGCTTGAGGGAATCGGCCTGCCTTTGAAATATACGATGGAGGCCGCCGCAAGGATGCAGCCGAGGAAGAAGAGTTTGTTGATTGCCGAACGTTTTGTAAAGGCCGGCAGACCAAATAGCAGCAGGGTAAGCCCAAATCTGGTCAAGAACATGTTTCTAAAGTAGTCGCCGGAGATGTTTACTTTGTAGGAAGGATTATCCATTTTTCTGATATGGCCCATGTTCCTGATGAAGTTGGCCGTGTATTTTTCAGGGGCAATCCAGATGGCGCGGGAAATGAAGAATAAGTCGGCAGGGGAGGCGCCGATTTCCGCATAGAGGTTACTTTTATCCATCCGGGAATGGTCCGGATAGTCCGTAAACAGGATTCGGATGCTGTTTTCTTCAACGAGGTTTTTTTCCGGTTCCAGAGGGTCCGTTGCAAGAGGCTGCTGGGCAAGGTTAATGCCGAATATCGTTACGGCGATCGATATTCCCAAAAGAATGAATTTCTTGTAGGCATGGAATTCCCTGCGGGATAGAAAGGCAAGGATGATGAGAGCGAAAATGCTCGGAATGATTCCAATGCATGAATCATAGCGAATAACGGCAGCGCCTATCATGAGAAAGACACCGGTCCATATCCATTTGGTGATTGATTCTTTGCAGCCTGCATAGACCAGCAGCAGGCCGGCTCCCATTCCAAGAAAGGAATAGAAACCGAAGTTGGGCTGAAGGGCATGGTGGAATACCTGTTGCGCAAGGATGATTCCTCCAAGCAGGGTCTGGAAGTTGTATTTGCCCGTCTGGCGGCTTTCATGCGTCAATACGGTAAAAATGGAACATGCCGCAATGTAGTTGATCAGGAACATATAGGCCGTGTACCAGCATATTTGGTCCGTCAGACAGGAAAGCCAGCAAAGGGGATAAGTCAAAAAGTAACTGGCGAGTATGCAGTGCGGGGATGCCTGCTCTCCTATGTGCAAGGCTGCGAAAGCATATATGTTGTCCGCGCCCAGGTAAAAAGGGGAGTAGAGGAGATGCAGGATAAGGAAAAGGAAGGTTACGAACAGGATCGGTCTTTTGATCGGCAGAATGGACAAAAGTTTGATGGCATTGGTCATAAGGTTGGATTTCCGTTTTTTGATGAATGGAGAGAGTACCGGATGCCGGAATATCGGCTGATAAGGGCAATAACAGGAAAGGTGCTTGATGCAGATGCCTTTACGGGACTGTATGGGGTTGTGAATTTGGTGTCAATGCAAATGGGTGGATTGAAAGGATATGGAGAGAATGGACGGTTCAGATGGAGAGACGAGTTTTACGCCATTCAGCTTGATGGCCATCCGTAAGCTGTTACGCTCTTAGAGCTTGCAGGATGCTGAACGGCAGCGGAGATGGAGCCGGATTGGCAGTTTTTCTACTCGAAGTGGGAGATTTTCATGAAAGCATTCTCCCGTGGATTTCCGGGGGCATGGCAAGAATATCAACGCGGAATACAGAGGGAAGACGGGTACGGAAACCGGATGTTACTGCCAGGGCTGGAGGGAGGGGCTGCCGCCGTCGGACGCATGCGGGGATATTCCTCCAAACAGTGTGGCCGTAATGATGTTTTGGGCGGTGTTTTTAAAGGAGGCGTACAAGCTAAAAGCTTTTATTTTATGTAATAATTTCCTGGAGGGAAAACCAGAAGGACACGGGGTCGCCGTAATTTGCAGAAGTTCACCCCAGGGTGGAGTCCAGCCAGGAGCTGAGGATTTCCACGGCGGCCACCTGGTCGATCACGGGCCGGAAGCTCTTCGCCTTTTTCCCGGCGGCGTGCAATTTTTCCTGGGCGATGACGGTTGTGAGGCATTCGTCCATGAAGACGAGGGGAAGGCCGGGCAGGGCGGCGGAGAGTTCCCTGCCGAAGGCGCGCACTTTGGCGGCCGCACTGCCTTCCGTGCCGTCCATGCGCACGGGGAGGCCAAGCACCAGGGTGCGGATGCCCCGTTCCTGAACGATCTGCACGATGCGGGTGACGGCGTCCGTCTGTTGCCTGTGGATGGTTTCCACGGGGTGGGCCATAATGCCTACCGGGTCCGTGGCCGCTATGCCTATGCGGGCTTCTCCGTAGTCGATGCCTAGGGCGGGATGCTGGCTGGTCATCTGAGTTCGTCCGGGAGCTGGTTGACGATTTTCTTGATATCGTCCGCCTTGTCCCTGTTTGCGATGAGGATGGCGTCCGCCGTTTCTACGACAATGAGGTTATCCACGCCCAGCAGGGCCACGTGCTTGTCCCCGCCCTGGGAGAAGACAATGTTGCCGGAGGCGTCCTGCACGGTGATGTCTGTGTTGGTTTTATTCCTGTTGCGGTTTTCCAGATAGTCCGCTACGGAAATCCAGGAGCCTACGTCGTCCCAGTCGAAGGTGGCTTCAAAGTTGAGCACCCGGTCGGCGTGCTCCATCAACGCGAAGTCGATGGAAATGGAAGTGAGGGAGGGGAATTCCTCCTGAAGGGTGTGATGCGGGTCCGGGGCTTCCGCAATGTGTTCCACAAAGGAGGCCAGTTCCGGGCAGTGTTTGTCCAGCTGCTCGCAAACGGCGGGGATGCTCCAGACAAACATGCCCGCGTTCCAGCAGAAGTTGCCCTGGGCCAGGTAGGAGGCGGCCGTCTCCGTATCCGGTTTTTCCTTGAAGCGCAGAACTTCCCGGCAGGAATGGGCGGGAGAGGCGCAGGGCGTTTCCTCCCCGCGTTCAATGTAGCCGTAGGAGGGGCAGGGCCAGGTGGGCCTGATGCCTATGGTGACGAGGGCTTTTTCCTGCGCGGCGGTGTCCATGGCGGCCTGCATCAGGGTGCGGAAGGCTTCCCGGTCCTGAATGAGCTGGTCGGACGGGATGACGAGCATGACGCCGTGCGGGTCCGCCGCCTTGATGAGTCCAATGCCCAGGGCGATGGCGGGAGCCGTGTCCCTCCGGACGGGCTCGGACACGATGTTGTCCGCGGGGATGTCCGGCGCCTGGCGGCGCACTTCCGCCTCCTGCAGATGGTTGGTCAGGATGAAGATGTTCTGCCTGGGGACGAGGCCGTCCAGCCGGTCGATGGCCTGGCGGAGCAGGGTGTCCTCCCCGATGATGTTCAAGAGCTGCTTGGGGCGGTGGTTCCGGGAAAGAGGCCAGAAGCGCGTGCCGCTGCCGCCGGCCAGAATGAGAGCGTATTGATTCATGGCTATTCCTTGATGAATTGGGTGCAGGAGGGAATCAGATGCCGCCGAAACGGCGCGTTCTGCGGGCGTAGTCCTTGACGGCCGCTTCCATGTCCTGTTCGCTGAAGTCCGGCCAGAGGGTGTCCGTCAGGTAGAGCTCCGCATAGCTGATCTGCCAGAGCAGGAAGTTGGAAATCCTCATTTCTCCGGAGGTGCGGATAAGCAGGTCCGGGTCCGGCATGCCGGCGGTGTCTAGGTACTGGCCGAACGTTTCTTCCGTAATGGCGTCCGGATGAAGTTCCCCGGCGGAGGTTTTTTCTGCGATTTTCCTGGCCGCGCCCGCGATTTCCGCCCGGCTCCCGTAGGAGAGGGCCAGCACGAGGTTGATTTTGGTGTTTCCGGCGGTTTGCTCAATGCTGCGTTCCAGCAGTTCCCTGGTGCGTTTGGGCAGGCGGCCTGTGTCCCCGATGGCGAGGAGGCGAACCCCCTTGTCCTGCATTTCCCGGAGGCGCTTCTTCAGGAATTCGTGCAGCAGGAGCATCAGGGCCTGGACTTCCGTTTTGGGGCGGTTCCAGTTTTCCGAGGAGAAGGCGTAGAGAGTGAGCCAGGGAATGCCGTGGGAGATGCAGAAGTCAACGCAGCGTTCTACGGTGTCCGCCCCCGCCCGGTGTCCGGCGCGGCGCGGCAGTCCGCGGCTGTGCGCCCAGCGGCCGTTGCCGTCCATGATGCAGGCGATATGGCGCGGCAGTTTTTCCTTGGGGATGGTATGCATAGATAAATATCGCGCCAACAGACTAGTCCATGACGGGGTCCAGTTCAACCCGCAAGTTTTCCAGGATGTATTCCTGGCGTTCCCGTGTGTTTTTACCCATGTAGAAGGCCAGCAGTTCCTTGACCTTGTGGGAATCTTCCAGCCGTACCCGGTCCAGGCGCATGCCTTCCCCGATGAAAGCCTTGAATTCGCCCGGGGAGATTTCCCCGAGGCCCTTGAAACGGGTGATTTCCGGGTTTTTGCCCAGCAGGGCTATGGCCGCTTCCCGCTCGGAGTCCGAATAGCAGTAGATGGTTTGTTGCTTGTTGCGCACGCGGAACAGGGGAGTCTGGAGGATGAAGAGGTGCCCCTCCCGGATGAGCTCCGGGAAGAACTGGATGAAGAAGGTCATCAGCAGGATGCGGATGTGCATGCCGTCGTCGTCGGCGTCCGTGGCGATGACTACTTTGTCGTACCGCAGGTCTTCCAGTCCGTTTTCAATGTTCAGGGCATGCTGGAGGAAGTTGAATTCCTCGTTTTCGTAAACGACCTTGCGGCTCATGCCGAAGGAGTTCAGGGGCTTGCCCCGCAGGGAGAAGACCGCCTGGGTTTCCGCATCCCGCGCCGTGGTGATGGAGCCGGAGGCGGAGAGGCCTTCCGTGATGAACAGGGTGGTTTCTCCCGCACGGGCGTGCCTGGAGTTGTAATGGACGCGGCAGTCCCGGAGGTTTTTGTTGTGGATTTTTGCCTTCCGGGCGTTTTCCCTGGCCAGCTTCTGGATGCCGGAGAGTTCCTTGCGGTCCCGCTCCGCGTCCTTGATTTTTATTTCCAGCGCCTTGGCGGTTTCCGGGTTTTTGTGCAGGTAGTTGTCCAGTTCCCGCGCGATGAAGTTGCCGACGAAGGTGCGGATGGTTTCTCCTTCCGGGCTGATGGTGTTGGACCCCAGCTTGGTCTTCGTCTGGGATTCAAAGACGGGTTCCTTCACCTTGATGGAGATGGCGGCCACCAGGGAGGAGCGGATGTCCGCCGCCTCATAGTTCTTTTTGAAGAAGTCTCGGAGGGTCTTGACGATGGCTTCCCGGAAGGCCGCCTGGTGCGTTCCCCCCTGCGTGGTGTGCTGGCCGTTGACAAAGGAGTAATGCTCCTCCCCGTACTGGCTGCCGTGCGTGAAGGCCACCTCGATGTCGTGACCTTCCATGTGGATGATCGGGTAGAGCGGCTCTTCACCTATGGCTTCCTTGAGCAGGTCCAGCAGCCCGTTTTTGGACACGTAGCGGCGTCCGTTGAAATGCAGGACCAGCCCCTTGTTGAGGTAAGAGTAGTACCGGCACATTTTTTCAATGTATTCCGGCCGGAACTGGGTGTTTGCCGGGAAGATTTCCTGGTCCGCATGGAAGGCCGTGCGGGTGCCGTTGGGTTCGTCTGTGCCGCCCTTCCGCCGCGCCTTGGGGACTTCCTCTCCCCGGCAGAACTGGTAGGAACGCGTTTCCCCGTCCCGGTAGGCCTGGATTTCAAAAAAGTCGGAGAGGGCGTTGACCGCCTTGATGCCCACGCCGTTGAGGCCCACGGATTTTTTAAAGGCGTCGCTGTCGTACTTGGCCCCGGTGTTGATCTTGGCGGCGCAGTCCAGCAGTTTTCCCAGCGGGATGCCGCGGCCGAAGTCGCGCACCTCGCACAGGCCGTCCGGGGTGACGTCAATGGTGATCTTTTTGCCGAATCCCATGACGAATTCGTCAATGGAGTTGTCGATGACTTCTTTCAGCAGGACGTATACGCCGTCGTCCGGTGAGGTTCCGTCTCCAAGTTTGCCGATGTACATCCCCGGCCGCATGCGGATGTGTTCCCGCCAGTCCAGGGTCTTGATGCTGTTTTCGTCGTAGGCCATGTAATAGTAAGCGCGCCCATGATACGGCAACCGGAGGGTAATGACGACGAAAAAATTCCTCATACCTTCTGCACCGCGGCGGCCATTTCCGCGGGGAGCCGCCATGCTGTGCGGCGGGGATGCCTTTTCAGGGCGGGAAGCCTCTCTGAGAGTTGAAATTGAAACCTTTTGCGGACGTTGATTCCGCGCCGGCGCTTTTTGCGGTACAGGGGCTTTATCCGTTCGAATGGCCTGGGAGCGGCAGTGGCCGGTTCCGCAATGGAATTTGTCATACGCAGGGGGCAGGCCCGGAGGAATGGGGCTGGAAAAGTGAGGCTTTTTCTCCTTCCAAATGGGGATAAGCGGGGGGGACGGAAGTTCCTGGAGAGCGTTTTCAGGGGCTGTCCTTTTGTATTACGCCGCACTGCGGGTTCATCATTGTTCCGCGGCCGGAAGGCATTTTTTCAAAAGAGGGGCGGGTAAAAGGAGGGAAGG